>DASSON010000187.1:0-64004 GCA_035700525.1 Burkholderiales bacterium | reverse complement strand
GAACAGATTTCGCCGACGTGGCTGGGCGGCGGCAAGAACGGGAAGGCGGTAGGTGCGTTCGCCGCAAGCGCCAAGTTCCTGAAGTCGCAACGGCAGATCGATCATATATTGCCGGACTACAGTCCTTACGTGACCGCGAAGTACGCGGAGGCCGCCGCGAAACAGTAAACCCGTCACGATTGCCGTTGTGTCAGCAGGCGGATGTGTGACCCGTCTGCGCGAACGAAGGAGTGCACATGGCTGCGCAGACCGAAGCGTTATATGTCGACGGCGTCAGCGTCACCTTTCCGGGGCGCCGTGCGGGTGAGCAGGTCCATGCGCTGGACAACGTTTCGCTGACCGTCAACAACGGCGATTTCGTCGTCGCGCTGGGTGCATCGGGCTGCGGCAAGACCACGCTGCTGAATCTGATGGCGGGATTCCTGTCGCCGTCAGGCGGCGAATTGCGCCTCGGCAGCCGGCAGATCACCGGTCCCGGCTCCGACCGCGGCGTGGTGTTTCAAAAGCACGCGCTGCTGCCGTGGCTCAACGTCATGGAGAACACCGCGTTCGGCCTGAAACTGCAGGGCGTGCCGAAGCGCGAGCGGCGCGAACTCGCTGCCCGCAATCTGGCGCTGGTCGGACTGCAGGATTTTCATCGCCACATGATCTACCAGCTGTCGGGCGGCATGCAGCAGCGCGTCGGCATCGCGCGCGCGCTCACCTGCAACCCGGCGACGCTGCTGATGGACGAGCCAATGGCGGCGCTCGATGCACTGACGCGCGAGACCATCCAGGAACTGCTGCTCGACGTCTGGCAGAAGACCGGGAAAATGTTCTTCTTCATCACGCACAGTGTCGAGGAGGCGCTGTTTCTCGGCACGCGCATCGTCGTCATGTCGCCGCGGCCGGGACGCATCACCGATACCTACTCGCTCGACTTCAACCGCCGCTATCTCGAATGCCGCGACGCCCGTGCCGTGAAATCGAGTCCGGATTTCATCGCGATGCGCGAGAAAGTGCTCGGCATCATTTACGGTGACGAGAAAGCGGTGGAGACCGTGCCGGAGGCGGTACATGTTTAAACCGAAGTTACCGTCGTCCAAAGCGGGCGTGGTTCAGGTGCCGTCCGCCAGCGCGCCGCCCACCCTGTTCGCGCGGATTTTCACCAGCAAGGCCGCGGCGCCGGGGCAGGTTTACGGCGCGCCCGGCCAGGGCAAGAGTACGACGATCAGCATCGTGACAACGATCGCACTAATCGCCGCCTGGTTCATCATCACCAACATGGGCTGGATCAAGCCGCTGTTCCTGCCGTCGCCGCAGGCGGTGTGGGGCAAATTCGTGGTCGCCGCCACCGAAGGCGTGGCCAATTCAACGCTGCTGCAGCACACGTTGACCAGCTTGTCGCGCGTGTTCGGTGCGTTCTTTCTGTCGTGCGTGACGGCGATTCCAATCGGCATCCTGATGGGCACCAATCGCGTAATTCGCGGCATCTTCGACCCGCCGATCGAGTTCTACCGCCCGTTGCCGCCGCTGGCCTACCTGCCGCTCGTCATCATCTGGTTCGGTATCGGCGAGTTGTCGAAGATTCTGCTGATCTTCCTGGCGATCTTCGCGCCGATGGCGATATCGGCGCGCGCCGGCGTGCGCTCGGTATCGATCGAACAGATCCATGCTGCGTACGCAATGGGGGCGACCCGTTTCCAGATCATCTGGCATGTGATCCTGAAGGCGGCGCTGCCCGAAATTCTGACCGGCATGCGCATCGGCATCGGCTTCGGCTGGACCACGCTGGTCGCGGCCGAAATGGTCGCCGCGACGCGCGGCCTCGGCTTCATGGTGCTCAATGCCGCGCAATATCTGCAGAGCGACACCGTGATCATGGGCATCATCGTGATCGGCCTGTTCGCGTTCGGCTTCGATCTGCTGATGCGCTATATCGAGCATTCGCTGGTGCCGTGGAAGGGAAGAGTGTGAAGACTGCAATAAGACGTCATAGAATGTCTTTGAGACGCGATAAATCGTATTGATGAAGCATGCGGAACTTTTGATCCGGCGACGTCTGAATCTTGAGTTTTTATCTTTCTTCTCGTAGAGTCGAACAACATTCAAAAGCGGTTCCGCTTCGTGCTGTTTCCGGTTCCTGGATAGCAAAGAAGATCGCCCGACGATTCGTGTTGTGATTGCGGCGAAGAATCGAGGAGCGCCTTGCCAGTAACCACGTGTTGATCGTAGTGCGGCGCAGGTGCGCCGGGGTACATCCTGCCGCGTGCAAAATCAGTATCAGAGCGCGGCGGTCAATCTGCGAAACGACAACTTTGGAGGAGTCAAATGGCAGATCATGATGCGCGAAAAGGAAAAGTTCTCGACGCTGCTCCGGAAGAGAAAAATACAAGCTTCATAATCAACCGCCGTCAATTCATTCAAGCTACCGGAGCGATCGGGCTGGCAGCGGGTATCGGAGGTCTGCCGTTCAATGCCGCGTGGGCGGCCGGCGAATCGGCTGGCGGCAAACCGAAAAAAGGCGGCACCTTGGTGATGGACGTACAACCGGAACCGCCAACGCTCGCCTCGTATATCAGCACTTCCGGCCCCATCGGAGAAGTTTCATCCAAAGTGTACGACGGGCTTTGCGAGTACGACTTCAATCTGAAACCGATTCCAAGCCTCGCTACATCGTGGAACGTCAGTTCGGATGGCAAGACGATCACATTCAAGTTGCGCGAGAAGGTCAAGTTCCATGATGGAAAGCCTTTCACAAGCGCTGATGTTCAATTCGGGATCATGGAAGTGCTGAAGAAATATCACCCGCGCGGCATCAACACTTTCAAGATGCTGGAGGCAATCGACACCCCGGACGCGCATACTGCAGTATTCCACCTCAGCACGCCGGCGCCCTACATGATGATGGCGCTGTCGGGGTATGAATCTCCGATTGTCCCCAAGCATCTCTTCTCCGGAACCGATATTCGAAATAGCAAGTACGCCAACAATCCGATTGGTACGGGCCCTTTCAAATTCGTTGAATGGAAACGTGGCCAGTACATGCGCTTTGATCGTAATCCGGAATACTGGCGTGCCGGCGAACCGCACCTCGATCGGGTCGTTGCGCGTTTCATCGCCAGTGGACAGACACGCAGCGCGGCAATGCAGAGCGGTGAGATCAATTACGGCGGGTTCGCGGCGATTCCTTATTCCGATGTCTCCCGGCTCACCAAGATCCCTGGGCTCGCTGCTACCACCAAAGGCTACGAAATGCAGTCGCCGATCATCGAATTGGATTTCAATACCCGTGTAAAGCCGTTCGACGACGTCAGAGTACGGCAGGCGATTTCGTATGCCATAGACCGCAAGTTCGTGATCGACAACGTTTGGTTTGGATTCGGTAAACCTGCCACGGGGCCGATCAACTCCAATTTTGCAGCCAATGGATTCTATACGTCGAAAGTCAAGAACTACAACGTGCCTAACGGCGCCGAGGTTGCCAACAAATTGCTGGATGAAGCGGGCTACCCGAGAAAGTCCGACGGCACACGCTTTGAAATTGTTCATGACGTCACACCCTATGGCGACGAGTGGAAGCGCTTTGGCGAGTACACGAAACAAGCACTCGCCAAAATCGGCATCAAGGCAACTTTGCGCTACGAGGACGTTCCGACGTGGCTGCGCCGCATCTACACGGATTACAATTTTCAACTTACCTCGAACTGGATCCAGACCCTTGCCGACCCGGTGATCGGCGTCGACCGGCTCTATTCCTCCTGGTCGATCAGGAAGGGCACGGTATTCGTCAATGACTCGGGATGGAGCAGCCCGGAAACCGACAAGCTGATGAAGGCGGCGGCGGTGGAAATCGATCCCGTCAAGCGGGCCGCGCTCTATCACAAATTCCAGCAGTTGGTGGTCGAGGCGGCGCCGCTGATTTGGGTGTCCGAGCTGCATTTCGTTACGGTGTACAGCACAAAATACAAGGATCTGACGGTGAGTCCGCTCGGAGCTTATTCGCCATTCAATCAGGCTTGGCTCAGCGCATAGGTTTGACTTCAGGTTTCGGCGGGGCTCTCGGAGCCGTTTATGGGCCTCGTCACTGAGCGCGCTTTTTACGTCGTACGCCGGCTACTGCAGGCGGTACCGACGATCTTGGTGATCGTCAGTCTGAATTTTATGCTGGTGCATCTTGCACCGGGCAACGCCGCTGATGTGCTGGCCGGGGAAGCAGGTTCGGCAACGCCGCAATACATGGCGTTCCTGCGGCACGAGTTCGGACTCGACAAGCCGCTTTACCTCCAGTACGTCGATTACCTGAAGAATGTCGTTACTCTTAATTTTGGTTATTCGTTTCGCGACGGCATGCCGGTGCGGGAACTGATCCTGCAGCGGCTGGGGCCGACACTGCTGCTGATGGGCACCACCATCGTGCTCTCGATTGGCGTTGGCGTTCTGCTTGGCCTGTTTGCCGGTACTCGCCCCAACTCGTTTCGCGATAATGTGATTTCGGTATTCGCGCTGGTTTCGTACGCGACCCCATTGTTCTGGGTCGGCCTCATGCTGATCCTGTTGTTCTCCATCCATCTCGGGTGGCTCCCTACCAGCGGCATGACGAATATCTCGGCGTTTTATGCCGGATGGCAGCTGGTGGGAGATGTGATCCGGCATCTTATCTTGCCGGCGATTACGCTATCGCTGTTTTACATGGCGCTCTATGTCCGCCTTATGCGCGCCTCAATGCTGGAGCAGAGCGGCATGGACTACGTGGTCACCGCACGCTCGAAAGGGCTGACCGAAAATGCAATAACCTTTCGGCATGTTCTGCGTAACGCCTGTCTCCCGGTGGTGACGATGGCGGGCGTGCAGATCGGCAATCTGCTCGGCGGCTCGGTGGTGGTGGAGACTGTATTCGGATGGCCTGGGATCGGGCTGCTCGCGTTCAGGGCTCTGTTCGCGCGCGACCTCAATCTGCTGCTGGGGATCTTTTTCATCGCCGCCTGCCTCGTCATTTTCGTTAACATATTGGTCGACGTAATTTATACCTTTCTCGACCCACGGATTCAGCTGCGATGAAGCGCGCCGACATCATTGAGTTTTTCCGGCGTTTCAGCCGCAACCGTGCGGCGCTCATCGGATTGGCTATCCTCATCATCATCGTGATCGCGGCAATCGCGGGGCCGACCTGGTATCAGGAAAGCCCGTTTGCATTGGCTGGACGGCCGTTTCTGCCGCCGTTCGGCCATTATCTGCTTGGCACCGACATGCTGGGTCGCGACGAATTGGCCGGGATCATCTATGGTGCACGCACCTCATTGTTGATCGGGCTGGTCGCCACAGTGTTTGCCACACTCCTCGGGGTGTTGATGGGCGGTGTTGCGGGATATTACGGCGGCGTCGTTGATGAAGTACTAATGCGGCTGACCGAGATTTTCCAGACAATCCCTTCGTTCATTTTCGCGATTCTGGTCGTTGCGATTCTGAGCCCGTCGATCGAGAGCGTCATTCTTGCGATCGCGGTCGTTTCCTGGCCGCCAATGGCACGTCTGGTGCGCGGCGAGTTCCAGGCGATGCGCAACCGGGAATTTGTGCAGGCGTGCATCGCCATGGGGATGACCGATCTGCGGGTGATCGTCGTTCACATCCTGCCGAACTGTCTGTCGACGATCATCGTCACCGGTTCACTGATGGTCGCTACCGCGATCCTGACTGAGTCGGCACTATCCTTTCTCGGTCTGAGCGATCCGAATGTAATGAGCTGGGGCTTCATGGTGGGGGCGGCGCGTGATTTTCTGCAAAGAGCCTGGTGGCTGTGTGCGATTCCTGGCGTTGCGATTCTGCTTACGGTGCTCGCGATCAACCTGGTCGGCGACGGGTTGAATGACGCGCTCAATCCGCGCCTGCGCCACCTGTAATCCATGGACGAGACGATCCTGCAGATCCGGAACCTGACGGTCGACCTGCCGCCTTGGGCTGACCGTCCTCAGGCCGTGTCGGGGGCGAACCTTGAGCTCCGGCGCAATGAGATTCTGTGCGTGGTCGGAGAGTCTGGATCCGGTAAATCGGTGATGGCACGTGCCATCATGGGTCTGTTGCCGGCTCCGCATCTGCGGGCAAGCTCAGGCAGCATCTTGCTCGAAGGCGAGGATTTGCTAAAGGTTTCCCCGGCGCGGATGCGTTCGATCCGCTGCAGCCGTATTTCGATGATCTTTCAAGAGCCCATGACCGCGCTCAATCCGGTCAAGACGATTGGCGTCCAGATCGATGAAGTTCTCGCGCTCCATACTGACCTGCCCCGGCGCGAGCGCACGAAGCGTATCGTGGCAATGATGGAATCGGTCAGCCTTTCCGACCCGCTGCGATTAATCCGTGCCTATCCGCACCAAATCTCGGGTGGCCAGCGCCAGCGCGCGATGATCGCAATGGCGCTGATTCTGGAGCCTCCGGTGGTGATTGCGGACGAGCCGACGACCGCGTTGGACGTCACCACCCAGTCGCAGATCCTGGCATTAATCCGGCAGATTCAGTCGAGCCGCCACATGGGCGTTTTGTTCATCACCCACGATTTCGGGGTCGTGGCGGAAATTGCCGACCGGGTCGCTGTCATGCAGCAGGGCAAGCTTGTCGAATTCGGGGATGCTCAACAGGTGCTGAACGCGCCGCAGCATTCGTACACCAGGTTGCTGATTGCAGCGGTCCCGGGTCTTACGCCGCGGGAAAGTGTTCTGAACAGCGATGCGTTGCCTGTGCTCTCGGTGAACGCGCTCGACAAAAAATACCGGGATAGCAGCGGGTTCTTCGGCCGTAGAAGCCGTACGGTACACGCCGCGCAGACTGTCACCCTTTCCGTCAGACGCGGCGAGACGCTCGGCCTGGTGGGAGAATCCGGCTCGGGGAAATCCACGCTGGCGCGTTGCATCGCACGTTTGATCGATGCCGACAGCGGCAGCGTCGTGCTGCGCGATGTGGATCTAATGAAACTTTCCCGCCGGCAGTTGCGCTCGCACCGCAAGTATATTCAGATGGTATTTCAGGACCCTTACGGTTCGCTCGATCCGCGTCGTACCGTGGGAAAACTGATCGCCGAAGGACCGATCGTGCACGGCATGCCGGAAACCGAGGCATTTGCGCGAGCCTATTCTCTGCTTGAGCTGGTCGGGCTCGATCGCCGCGCCGCGGAACGCTATCCTCACGAGTTTTCGGGAGGGCAGCGTCAGCGCATCGGGATCGCCCGTGCCCTCGCGCTGGAGCCGGAGATTCTTGTCGCCGACGAGGCGGTCTCGGCGCTCGACGTATCCGTGCAGGCCCAAGTACTGCGATTGCTTGCGGATATACGTGACCGATTTAATCTCACCATGCTCTTCATTACGCATGATCTGCGCGTGGCGGCACAGGTATGCGACAGCATTGCGGTGATGCGTTACGGCACCATCGTCGAGTACGGCTCAACGGCGAGCGTCTATGCCGCTCCGCAGCACCCCTACACACAGGAGCTGTTCGCCGCTATTCCAGGGCGTCACTGGCATGCGCCGGTTTCCGCTTTTTCCGATGGAGTGGACTTTAGCAATGAACCTACCATCCGATCCGTTTAATGCTTTTGACATTGCAGGATTCGGCGTGCAATTGCGGCATGGTGCCATTACGGCGGAGGCCGTAACCTGCGCCTATCTTGAACGAATCGCGATGCTCGACCCGCAATTGGGCGCGTTTACCCATGTCGCGGCCGACCGCGCGCTCGAGCAAGCGCGCGGAGCCGACCGGATGCTCGCGGCGGGCACCGACCTCGGTCCGCTGATGGGAGTGCCGGTCGCAGTCAAGGATCTGTTCACCGTAGATGGCATGCCGCTGCCGAAGTGCGGATCGGAGGTTGAAATCGGCGATCTGATCGAAGCTGAGGGCAGCTTCATCAGAAAACTCAAACGCGCCGGATGCGTTATTCTCGGCAAAACCCGGATGACCGAATTCGCGTTCGGACTGGTCAATGTCAGACATCGCACGCCGTGGAATCCGTGTGATGCGAAAGTGCATCGCATGCCGGGCGGATCGAGCAGCGGCTCCGCGGTGGCGCTCGCCGCCGGATTGTGCGCGTTTTCGATCGGTTCCGATACCGGAGGATCGGTGCGCCAGCCAGCCGCGCTGTGCGGGCTGTTCGGACACAAGACCACCTTCGGTCTGTGGCCGACCGACGGCGTATTTCCGTTGTCTCCCACTATGGACAGTATCGGGCCGTTTACCCGCTTTGCTGATGATGCGGCGCTGGTGTTCGGCGTGTTGACCGGCTGCCCGGTTCCGCAGCCGCGCCGGCTCAACGGTCTGCGTCTGGGCAGGCCGGTCAATCATTTTTTTGATGGCGTGGCGGACGAAGTCCTTGCCGCTACCGAACACGCGCTGCGGTTGCTGCAAGATGCCGGGGTCGAAATCGTGCCGATCGAAGTGCCGGAAGCGGCGGAGATCGATACCGTGTTCGCACCGATGTTGTCGGCCGAGTTGCTGGCGACACTGGGTGCCGCGCGTTTCACGCAGGCAAAAGAAATGCTCGATCCGATCGTCTGGAACCGTGCCGAGCCGGCGCTGCGCTATTCCGCGATCGAGTACATACGGCTACAGCGCCGCCAGCGCGCGCTGTGCCGAATCGCCGAAGAGCGGATGAGGGGATTGGATGGCTGGATTTCGCCGACCACGCCGGACGTCGCACTTCCATTGGCCGATTATGCAACGCCGGAAAAGGCCGCGGCATGGATTCGGCGCGGCACCAACGACACGCGCCCCGCCAATCTGTTCGGCCAGTGTGCCGTTTCGATTCCGATCCCGCTTTCCGACGCGCCGTTGCCGGTGGGGCTTCAGATCGCATGCGGCGGCGGGCGGGATGTGGACTTGCTGTCGATGGCGATGGGCATTGAAAATCTGGTCGGGCGACCGGCGCTGCCCGACATGTCGCAATTTCTGCAATAAATTACAGAGCGTCAACCGGCGGTACGCGGCTCCAGGCACAGCGCGTCCATAAGCCGGGTTTCGATTGCATCAAAGGCAACGCCGGATGCGCCTATGAAAACGATTTGCGAGTGCCCCTGCGTCGAGTGTCCGCAGATTTTCATTTCCCGCGATCTGCCGGCGAATTGAAAGACTGACGCCTGGTCCGGTGCATCGCCGGTCCGCACGATCCCTTTTGCGCGGATGATGCCTGGCGGCATGTCGTCCAGCAGCGCGCGAAGCTTTTCGGCGTCGAACAAGCGTGCGGTTTCGAAGCGCCATGTCGCAAACACATGGTCATGATCCGGCGATTCATGCCGGATCGCCGGCATGCTGGATGGTGTGGCGAGGCTGCCCAGCACTTCCGGTGGCACGGCAGCATCGCGGGTTTCGTGTATCCACGCCTGCGGTGCATGGGTTGTGAGCCACTCACGAGTCGTTTTCAATGTGTCGCGTGGCACCAGGTCGGTCTTGTTCAGAATCACGATATCGGCCGCCACGAGTTGACGCAGAACCGTATCGGTGAGACGCGGATCGGCCGCCAGCGTCCGCACGGCGTGCGCGTCGGCCAATACGATGATTTCATCGAGCTGCAGTGCCGGATCGGCCAAACCGACCTGCGCGATTTTCGATGGATCGGACACGCCGCTGGCTTCGATGATGATGCGGTCGGGCGCGGGCCGGGTTTCGATCACGCGGATCAGCGCGTTGGTCAGATCACCCCCCATCGAGCAGCATACACAGCCGTTCGTCAGCGCGATGGTTTCAGCGCCGGTTGCGGCGATCAGCCGTGCATCGATATTGACGGATCCGAAGTCGTTGACGAGTATGGTCGCGCGTACGCCAGACAGTTCGCGCAGCAGGTGATTCACCAGCGTCGTCTTGCCGCTGCCGAGAAAGCCGCCGATCACGGTCAGCGGGATGCGATGATCAGCACCGCTGTTCATCGCGCGAGAGGAGAGCGAAAGACACGGCCGCCCACGACCGTGCCCCAGATGCCGACGTCCTTCAACTGCTCCGGTGCAATTTCGAGCGGATCGTCGTCCAGTACCGCGAAATCGGCGCGCTTACCGGATTCGATGCTGCCGATTTCGTGGTCCAGTTTCAGCGTGTACGCGGCGCCCAGCGTGATCGCATGCAGCGCGTCCGCCACCGGGATGCGTTCCGTCTCGCCCAGCACGCGCCCCGACATCGTGCGGCGGTTCACCGCACACCATGCGGTAAACAGCGGCCCCAGCGGCGTGATCGGCGCGTCCGAATGAATCGCGTAATGTACGCCAAGCCGGCTTGCAGTGCCGACGGCATTCATGCGATGTGCGCGTTCCGGCCCCACCGTGCGGGTGTAATGAACGTCGCCCCAGTAATAAATGTGATTCGCGAACAGGTTGACGCATACGCCCAGATCCGCCATGCGTTGCAGCTGCGCGGCGTCGGCCATCTGCGCATGCTGGATCGTGTGGCGATGATCATGGCGCGGACGATCGGCGAGCGCGCGTTCGAGCGCCTCCAGCGCGACGTCCGTCGCTTCGTCGCCATTGGTATGGATGTGCAATTGCAGGCCGGCGCGATGGTAGGCGCCGACGATTTCCGCCACCTGTTGCGGCGCCATCAGCCATTGCCCGTTGGGGCTGCCATCGTGATAGCCGGGCGCGCGCAGGCGGGCGGTGAATCCTTGGATCGAGCCGTCGAGCACCAGTTTCACCGCGCCGAAGCGCAGCCGCTCGGTGGCGTCACGCGCGAGCCGCGTCACGGTGTCGATGCCTTGTTGCGGGTCTGCGTCGAAACCGCGGAACGCGGGAATGATGCGTAACGGGAATGCCGGATCGCATGTTACCCTGAACAGGTTTGCGACGGCGGCATCGTTGCAGTCGCTGAGCAGATCGGTGGCTGTCGTGACGCCCGCGATGTTGGCGGAGCAGCCGAAATTGCGAATTCCGGCTTCGGTTTCGGCGGCGGAGAAAAACGCATTGCCGATCACGCGGAACACCGGAAACATCGCGGCGAATTCCTGCAGCTCGCCGGTCAGTTCGCCGTCCGCCGCCTTGATCACGCCTTCCGCGCGGATGCTGCGATCGAGGCCGGCCGCCGCGAGCATCGCGCTGTTGACGTTCATCAGATGGATGCTTGCATGCAGCACGGCAATCCGGCGCGTGCTTGAAACCTGGTCAAGCTCGTGCGTGGTCATGCGTCCGCCCACGAAATAAACGGGATCAAACCCCCACGCGAGCAGCGGCTGCTGGGGATCGGCAAGTTGCGATTCAGCCGCCTTGAGCCGGGCCACGACTGCGTCGAAGCTGCGTAAACCGGTCCATAGCGTCCCGTCCGGCCCGCGACGATCGTAAAACCCGACGTAGACGAAATTCCATATGCCACCTTCCATCAGGTGACAGTGACCTTCGACCAGTCCGGGCATCAGCACCTTGTTGCGAAAAGTGTCGTCGATGCGGTGCGGCCCGAGCGCACGCAGCTCATCCGCGGTACCAACTCCGACAACGTTGCCATCGCGGACGGCGACCGCTTCGGCCGCGGACCGGCGCGGATCCATCGTGATGATTTTTCGTGCCGGGAAAACGGTGGCTGTTTTCGTCATTGCCATGATTTGGTACCGAATGGCCCGAATATTGTCGCCGGATATCGGGTGGCGGCAACGCTGTGTGCTGTCTCTTTGATCATGATGCCTCCTTCTCTGTATCATCTCATGACCTCTCGCACACAAAAAGTCTGACAAGCCCGGGATGTCGCATCACGCTGCTCTCATCGCCCTCATCCTGCTTCCCTTTGCGGGTAGTCTTGCCGCGGCGTGGGTGCCGACCAACGCCCGCAATGCCGAGGCCGGACTCGGTGCCCTGGTCGGGCTCGCCAGTCTGGTGCTCGTCGTTCTGCTTTATCCCGCTGTTGCCAATGGCGGCATCGTCCGCGACGAGATCGTCTGGATACCTCAATTCGGGCTGAACTTCGTGCTGCGCATGGACGGTTTCGCCTGGTTGATGTCGCTGCTGATCACCGGGATCGGCCTGCTGGTTGTCCTTTATGCGCGTTATTACATGGCTCCGGCTGATCCGGCGGCACGTTTTTATTCGTCCCTTCTGGCTTTCATGGGAGCGATGCTGGGGATCGTGCTCGCGGGCAACCTGATCCAGCTCGTGTTCTTCTGGGAATTGACCGGTCTGGTTTCCTTTCTGCTGATTGGCTACTGGCATCACAACGCCGCTGCGCGCGACGGCGCGCGCATGTCCCTGATCGTCACGGAGGCGGGCGGGCTGTGCCTGTTTGCCGGCGTTCTCATCATCGGCCACATCGTCGGCAGCTACGATCTGGATCGGGTGCTGGCGTCGGGCGACGTGATTCGGCAACATTCGCTGTACCGGCCGGTTCTGATCCTGGTGCTGCTGGGGGCGTTGACCAAGAGCGCCCAGTTTCCGTTTCATTTCTGGCTGCCGCACGCGATGGCGGCGCCGACGCCTGTCTCCGCCTATCTGCATTCCGCGACGCTTGTGATGGCGGGCGTCTTCCTGCTGGTTCTGCTGTGGCCGGTGCTGGGCGGCACCGATGACTGGCTGTGGTTTGTCGGCGCCACGGGTCTGATCACTTTCGTGCTGGGGGCTTATCTCGCGATTTTTCAGCAGGACCTCAAGGGCATACTGGCCTATTCAACGATCAGCCATCTCGGATTGGTGACACTATTGATTGGTCTGGGCAGTCCGCTTGCGCTGATCGCGGCCATTTTCCACATGATGAATCATGCGACCTTCAAGGCCTCGCTGTTCATGGCCGCCGGAATCATCGATCACGAGACCGGCACGCGCGATATACGCCGCCTCAGCGGATTGTGGAGCTTCCTGCCGGTCACCGCGACGTTGGCCATGGTCGCCGCCGCGGCGATGGCGGGTGTTCCGCTGTTGAACGGATTTCTGTCCAAGGAAATGTTCTTTGCCGAAACGATTGAGACGCATAGCGGGTCGGTCGTTGACCATGCACTGCCTTATATCGCGACCGTTGCCGCCGCCTTCAGCGTCGCCTATTCGCTGCGTTTTATTCGAGATGTATTCTTCGGGTCGCCCCCGAAAGATCTGCCGCAGACGCCGCACGAGCCGCCGATCTGGATGCGCCTGCCGGTCGCGCTGCTGGTGCTTGCCTGCATCGTTGTCGGGATCATCCCGGGGCGGACGGCGGGGCCGTTGCTGGAGACTGCGTCGCGCGCGGTGCTCGGTGCCGATGTGCCGGCGTACAGCCTGGTACTGTGGCATGGATTCACATTTCCATTCCTGATGAGCATGATCGCGCTGATTGGCGGCATCGTCGTTTATTTCTGTCTTCACACTTATCTGGCGACCAGCGAGGAAGGGCCGCCGCTGCTGCGGCATGTCAGGGGACAGCGCATTTTCAATAGTGTGATGGCAACACTTTCATTGCGCTGGGCCCGGGCGCTGGAAGCTTTCCTCGGCACCCGCAGGCTGCAGCCGCAATTGCAGATCGTGCTATGCATCGCGGTTGCCGTCGCAGCATGGCCGCTGCTGCTGCACGGGTTGGAGGCGGACCACAGATCGCTTTCTGTTTTCGATCCGGCCTTCGCCGTCCTCTGGATTTCCGGCGCAGCTTGCGCCATTGCCGCAGCCTGCCTCGCCAAATACCATCGGCTGGCCGCATTGATCCTCACCGGTGGCGCGGGCCTTGCGGTTTGCGTGACCTTCGTCTGGCTGTCGGCGCCCGACCTGGCGTTGACGCAGCTGCTTGTCGAAACCGTCACGACCGTGCTGCTTTTACTCGGCTTGCGCTGGCTGCCCAAGCGAATCGAGACAATCGGCACGGCCGAAGCACGCAACCCGCTGGTCGTTGGCCGCCGGATGCGCGACTTCGCGATCGCGGTGGTGGCCGGCGGCGGACTGTCGGCGATCGTCTATGCGGTGATGACGCGCGAACGGCCCGGCGGTATTGCGTCATATTTCCTGGAGCATGCCTATACGCAAGGTGGCGGCAGGAACGTCGTCAACGTCATTCTGGTGGACTTCCGCGGTTTTGATACCTTGGGGGAAATCACCGTTCTGGGCGTGGTCGCGCTGACCGTTTTTGCACTGTTGCGCCGCTTCCGGCCGGCGCCGGACAGTACCGACGTCCCGCAACAGCAGCGTTTGCAAAACAGCCTCGACGATGCCGACAGCCAGCGCAACGTCGGTGACACCGTTATCGATTATTTGAGGGTTCCGGCGGTGATCATGCAGCTGCTGTTTCCGTTCATCGCGATGTTTGCGGTATATCTGTTCATGCGGGGCCATGATCTTCCAGGCGGCGGGTTCGCGGCCGGCATCACCCTGGCGGCGGGACTCATTCTGCAATATATGGCCGGCGGCATCCGCTGGGTGGAAAAACGGTTGACCGTCCAGCCCCTGCGCTGGATGGCGGCGGGTCTGCTGCTTGCCGCCACCACCGGAATGGGAGCGTGGCTGTTTTCCTATCCGTTCCTGACTTCGCATACGGTTCATCCGGTGTTGCCTGTCATCGGCATGATGCCGTTCGCCAGCGCCATGTTCTTCGATCTCGGCGTGTTCCTGCTGGTGGTGGGAGCGACCACCCTCATCCTGATCGCGCTCGCCCATCAGACGATCCGCACCCAGCGGGCGTCGCAGGAGCGGGCGGACACGACCGCCGCCGGGGACGAATGATGGAAATCGTTCTGTCACTGGCGATCGGAATACTGGCGGGCGCGGGCGTATGGCTGGTGCTGCGGCCGCGTACCTTTCAGGTGATCATCGGCCTGACGCTGTTTTCCTATGCGGTCAATCTCTTCATCTTTGCGATGGGGCGGCTCAAGGTCGACGCCGCCCCCATCCTCGCGGCAGGTCGGGCAGTCGATCCGGTGCACTATGCCGATCCGCTGCCGCAGGCGCTCGTACTCACCGCCATCGTGATCGGCTTTGCCACGACAGCCCTGTTTCTCGTTGTCCTGCTGGCGTCACGGGGATTGACCGGCACCGACCACGTCGACGGTACGGAACCCGACTCGTGACCGACTGGATCCAACATCTCGTCGTCGTGCCCATCATTCTCCCGCTGATCGCGGGCGCCGTGATGATGATCATTGATGAGCGCCGCCGCGCACTGAAGGCCGCCATTGGCATCGTATCGATACTGGGCATGATCGCGACAGCGACCATTCTGATGGTTCTGGCCAGTCTTCCGCCGCACGGCACGGTTTTCGTCCCTACCGGCGTCTATCGTATCGGTAATTGGCCCGCGCCGTTCGGCATCGTTCTGGTGGCCGATCGTCTCTCCGCGCTCATGCTGCTGCTTACCGGCCTCCTGGCGCTGGCCGTGGCCGTTTTCGCGCTCGCGCGCTGGCATCGGGCCGGTTCCTATTTTCATGCGCTGTTGCAGTTTCTGTTGATGGGACTGAATGGCGCGTTTCTCACCGGCGATCTTTTCAACCTGTTTGTTTTTTTCGAGCTTCTGCTGGTCGCGTCCTACGGGCTTGTGCTGCACGGATCGGGCGTCACCCGCGTCAAGGCGGGTCTGCACTATATTGTGGTCAATCTTGTCGCGTCGCTGCTGTTCCTGATCGGCGTCAGCCTGATCTATGGCGTCACCGGAACACTCAACATGGCCGATCTGGCACACCGCATCCCGCTGATTCCGGCCGGGGACAGGATGCTGTTCGAGTCCGGGGCCGCCGTTCTGGGCATGGCGTTTCTGATCAAGGCTGGAATGTGGCCGCTGAGTTTCTGGCTGCCGACCGCCTATGCAGCGGCAGCACCGCCGGTGGCGGCCATATTCGCGATCATGAGCAAGGTCGGTCTCTATGTCGTACTGCGGCTGTCACTGTTGCTGTTCGGCGCAGGAAGCGGCGCGTTGGCTCATTGGGGCCATGACTGGCTGCTGTTCGGCGGTATGGCCACGATTACGTTTGGAGCGATTGGCGTGCTGGCGTCGCAGGACATGCGGCGGCTTGCCGGATTTTCGGTGCTGGTGTCGTCAGGCACCGTGCTCGCGGCCGTTGGCATCGGTGGCACCGGCGTTATCGGCGGCGCACTGTTCTACCTGGTCAGCTCGACTCTGGCCATCGCCGCCTTCTACCTGCTGATAGAGCTCGCGGAACGCGGGCGCCAGCCGGGCGCGGACGTCCTGGCGGTGACCATCGAGGCATTCGGGAGGGATGGTGAGGAAGAGCCGGACGAGGCGGAGGAAGGTATCGTCGTGCCGGCGGTCATGGCGATGCTGGGCATCAGCTTTCTGGCTTGCGCACTGCTGCTTTCGGGATCGCCTCCGCTTTCCGGATTCATCGCCAAATTCATCCTGCTGTCGGCGCTTCTCAAGTCACCGGGATCGGCAACTGCTGCCGTTGTGCCGGGCCTCTCGTGGACCTTTCTCATTTTGGTGATAGTCTCGGGATTGATGACGCTGATCGGCATGATCCGGGCCGGCATGCGCGTGTTCTGGACGCCGCTCGAGCGCACGCAGCCGCGTGTGCGCGTAATAGAAATGGTGCCGGTTCTTTTTCTGTTGCTCGGCTGCGCGATATTGACGGTGCAGGCGGGAGCGGTCATGCACTATATGGAGATGGCCGCCCGGTCCCTGTACGCGCCGCAGGACTATATTCGCGGTGTGCTGACGTCTTCCGCAGGGCAGCAACCACCCTATGAGAGAGGCCGCCCATGACGCGCTGGCTGCCGTTTCCGCTCGTGTTCGTCCTGCTGCTGGCAATGTGGCTGCTGCTCAACCAGACATTGGCTCCGGGCCACATTCTGTTCGGAAGTGTGCTGGCATTATGCCTTTCCTGGATCCTGGCGGTGTTGCGCGAGGATAGAGTTGTCGTCCGGCATCCCGGCGTCATTATCCGGCTTGTCGTCCTGGTAGCGGCCGATATCGTGCGATCCAACCTCGCCGTCGCGCGGATAATCTTCAGCCCGGGTCTGCGCAAATCTCCGTCCGGCTTTGTCGAAATTCCCCTCGAACTGCGCAATCCGTATGGGCTGGCGGTTCTCGCGTGCATCATTACTGCCACACCGGGAACGCTATGGGTGGATTTCAATTCCGCGACGGGACTGCTGACCATCCACGTTCTCGATCTGGTGGACCGGCAGGCATGGATCGACACCATCAAGGGCCGTTATGAATGGCGGTTGCAGGAGATATTCGGATGATCATGACGGTCTTGAATGGCTCCCTGATTATCGGTCAGATTTTTGTGTCGCTGGCGCTGCTGTGCGCGACATTCAGAATGCTGCGGGGGCCGCGCGCGCAGGACCGGGTGCTCGGATTCGATACGGCCTATCTGAACGGCATGCTTCTGATCCTGCTCTTTGGCATGCGTTCCGGCAATGGAGCTTACTTCGAGGCAGCGCTCGTTATCGCTCTGCTGGGCTTCATCGGAACCGCAGCCCTTGCCAAATTCCTGATGCGCGGAGAGGTGATCGAGTGATGGCCACAACGGAATTGCCCGGTTGGGCCGCTTTGCTCGTATCGATTCTCGTTTTGGTCGGGACCGGATTCACGCTGGTCGGTGCGATAGGGTTGCTGCGACTCAAGACCTTCTATGAAAGGGTGCATGCGCCAACGCTGGGCACGACATTCGGCGTGGCAAGCATCGTGGTGGCGTCGTGCATTTTCTTCTCCATGGCGGAAAGCCGGCTGCTGGTGCAGGCGGTGCTGATTGCCATTTTTATTACCGTGACGACGCCCGTGGCGCTGATGCTGCTGGTACGGGCAGCACTCTTTCGCGACCGAATGGAGAATGAGGCGGAGAAATCCGGGAAGGATACGACTGCTGCCGCAGATGAAACGTAGTCGCGATCGGTAATTCCGATAAAGGTCGTCTTCACCATGGCGCCGGGACGGCGCGGGTTATAATTCAAGGTATTGAATCATTGAATTATTGAGGAAATGACTTCGCTTTGAGCTTCGCGAACGGTTTTTCAATACAGGATTTGTACGATTCGGCGGGGCTTTTCCGTCTGGACGCCGCATTTCTGGCGTTTCTGGCGGACGGTGACAGGGCGCTGGCGGAACGTCTGATTGCGGCACGTGCGACGCCGGAGGCGCTGGAGGCCAGGGCCGAATCGGAATTGCTGATCGAAGTGGCGCCGCACGCAGAGGATTTCGTGGCGCGGCTGTTCGGCATCGAAGCCGAAGTGGGGGCGCTGGCGGCACGCCACCACGAGCTGGCGCCGCTGTATGGTTGCAAACGCCAGTTCGTGCAGCGCAAGGCGATGCACCAGTACAAGGCGGAAGAAGCGCAGACGTTTGACGGGGGGGCGCTGGAGCGGGAGCTTGCAGCGCGCTTCGGCGGTGTTTTCAGCGAACTGGAATTCGCACGCCACGTGGCGGCGTGGCAGCAGGATGAAGCGGCACACGCCGAAGCGCTCGACGTGGCACTGCGTTACGCTGCCTGGGCAGCGCATACGCCGGCGGGCCGCGAACGCAATCGCACCGGCGTGCTGTTCAAGGCGCCGGCGAAACTGGATCCGTTTCATCTGGTGCCGGTGATCGAAGAGAAGGTCGACGGTTTCGGCCGCTACACGCTGGAAGCCACGCACCTGCGCCGGCGCGAAGGTTTTGGGTTGACCGACCTTGGCACCGACCTCACGGGCGCGCTCGATCAGGCCAACTACTGCATCTGGTGTCACGAGCAGGGCAGGGACTCTTGTTCGAAGGGGCTGAAGGAGCGCAAGGCTGCCGCGGAGAGCGGCGCCGCGGCGTACAAGAAGAGCGCGCTCGGCATCACGCTCGCGGGCTGTCCGCTGGAAGAGCGCATTTCGGAATTCCACAAGCTCAAAAGCGCCGGCGTGGCGGTCGGGGCGCTGGCGATGATCGTCATCGACAACCCGATGGTGGCCGGCACCGGACATCGCATCTGCAACGACTGCATGAAGGCGTGCATCTATCAGAAGCAGGAGCCGGTCGACATCCCGCAGGCCGAGACCCGTACGCTGAAGGACGTGCTGGAGTTGCCGTGGGGGTTCGAGATCTACAGCCTGCTCACGCGCTGGAATCCGCTGAACCTGCGCACGCCCTACCCGCGGCAGGCGAGTGGCAAACGGGTGCTGGTGGCCGGCATGGGCCCGGCCGGCTATACCCTGGCCCACTACCTGATGAACGCCGGACACAGCGTGGTCGGCGTCGACGGACTGAAGATAGAGCCGCTGCCCGAAGCGCTTTCCGGCATCACGGCCGGCGGCGAGCGGGTGGCATTCGAACCCATTCGCAACATAACCGACATCTACGAGCGGCTCGACGATCGCATCATGGCGGGCTTTGGCGGCGTTGCCGAATATGGCATCACCGTGCGTTGGGACAAGAACTTCCTGAAGCTCATCCGATTGATGCTGGAACGCCGTGCGCAGTTCCTGCTGCTGGGCGGTGTGCGCTTCGGCGGCACGCTGACAGTGGAAGAAGCATTTGACGCAGGCTTCGACCACATTGCGCTGGCGGTGGGCGCGGGGCGTCCGACAATGATCGACATGCCGAACGGCTTTGCGCGCGGGGTGCGCGCCGCCTCCGACTTCCTGATGGCGCTGCAGCTCACCGGCGCGGCGAAGAACGAGTCGATCGCCAACATGCAGCTGCGCCTGCCGGTGGTGGTGATCGGCGGGGGCTTGACTGCCATCGACACCGCGACCGAGGCGCTCGCCTACTACCCGGTGCAGGTCGAGAAGTTTCTGCGGCGCTACGAAACACTGGCTGCCGAGCGCGGCGAAGCCGCGGTACGCGCCTCGTACACGTCGGAAGAGGCAGACATTGCCGACGAATTTATCAGTCACGCGCGCGCGATCCGCGCCGAGCGCGCAGTGGCGAGACGCGAAGGGCGCGCGCCACGCATCCGCGAGCTGCTGCAACGCTGGGGGGGCGTGACGATTGCCTACCGCAAGCGCCTGACGGACAGCCCCTCGTACACGCTCAATCACGAGGAAGTGCAAAAGGCGCTCGAAGAAGGCATCTGGTTTGCCGAAGGGCTCAATCCGAAGCAGGTCGAAGTCGACGCCGCTGGCCATGCTCGGGCAATCCGCATGACGCGCCAGCGTCGCGGCGACGATGGCGCCTGGTCGGTGACGGGTGAGGTGGAACTGCCGGCGCGCGCGATCCTGATAGCTGCCGGCACGCAGCCCAACACCGTGCTGGCGCGCGAAGACGCGGCCCACTTCAGGCTCGACGGGCGCTATTTCCAGGCGTGTGATGAAACGGGCGAATCGGTGGCGGCCGAATACGCGATTTCAAAACCGGCAGAAATCCAGGTGCTGCTCTCACGTAATGATGATGGGCGCTACATCAGCTATTTCGGCGACGTGCATCCGTCGTATTTCGGCAACGTGGTCAAAGCGATGGGCAGCGCCCGCCAGGGCAAGGAAACGGTCAACCGCGTGCTGCAACAGGTGCAGCCGGCCTCCGCGGCGAACGATGCGGCGTTCTTTGCCACGCTCAACCATGAATACCGTGCCCGCGTGCATGAAGTGGTGCGGCTTACACCGACCATCGTCGAAGTGGTGATCGAAGCGCCGGCGGCAGCGCGCCGCTTCCGGCCCGGGCAATTCTACCGGCTGCAAAACTACGAGACCCGCGCACGCGAGTGCGAGGGCACGCGGCTGGCGATGGAGGGGCTGGCGTTGACTGGTGCCTGGGTGGATGCCGACAAGGGGCTGATTTCGACGATCGTGCTGGAGATGGGCGGCTCGAGCGATCTATGTGCGTTGCTCGATCCGGGCGAGCCGGTGGTGCTGATGGGGCCGACCGGCAGCCCGACCGAAATTCCGGCCGACGAAACCGTGCTGCTGGCCGGAGGCGGGCTGGGCAACGCGGTGCTGTTCTCGATTGGCGCGGCGCTGCGCCGCGCCGGAAGCAAAGTACTCTACTTCGCCGGCTATCGCAAAGTGATCGACCGCTACAAGGCCGCCGACATCGAGGCGGCAGCCGACGCGGTGGTGTGGTGCTGTGACGAAGCACCGGGGTTCGTGCCGGATCGGGCACAGGACCGCACGTTTGTCGGCAACATCGTTGCGGCGATGCGCGCGTATGCGAACGGTGAGCTGAGTGCGCAACCGATCGCGTTCAACAGCGTTGATCGCATCATTGCGATCGGCTCGGATCGCATGATGGCGGCGGTGGCCAGCGCGCGCCACAACGTGCTCGAACCGTACTTGAAGCCGCATCATTTTGCGATCGGCTCGATCAACTCGCCGATGCAGTGCATGATGAAGGAGATCTGCGCCCAGTGCCTGCAGCCGCAGATCGATCCGCAAACCGGCGAGACCAGTTACGTGTTCTCCTGCTTCAATCAGGACCAGCCGCTGGACCGGGTGGACTTCGAAGCGCTCAACCAGCGTCTGCGCCAGAACGCCGTGCAGGAAAAACTCACCGAACAATGGATCGATCGCTGCCTCAAGCATCTGCAGCAAAGGAAGGCGGTGGACGCGCATCGGAGCGAGGAGCAGGAGCCACGCCGCAGGCGGGGTGCGACCGCGTAGATGCGCAAGCGGCCGACAACGAGGTTTAAAACGCTCGGGAAGTAGAGCAGGGGCCGCGGCAAGTCGGAGCGAGGAGCAGGGGCCACGCCGAAGGCGGGGTAAGACCGCGCAAGGCGGAGCAGGAGCCCGCGTAGCGGGTGCGACCCTGAAGCGGGATGCGATGCCTCGTGGCGCGGTCGTGCCCTCTACGCTGGCCGATCCCCTTCGGGGCCCCTCGGCCGACGCTTCGAGGCACTACCGCGTAGATGCGCAAGCGGCCGACAACGAGGTTTAAAACGCTCGCGAAGTCGAGCGGAGGCTGCGGCAAGTCGAAGCGACGCAGAAGGGATGGTCAGTTTTTCCGGCGCCGTTCACCACCCCGTCCGCTGCGCGTCCACCCCTCCTCATGCGAGGAGGGGAAAAACCTGAGCACATCATGGCGGCTGTCGTGAAAGTTGCGGCGCCATGCTGCATCATCTGATAATCGCGCGATACGCTATTCCCGGCCCGCATGCCTTCTCCCGATGATCGCCCTTGAAAATGTTTCGAAAACCTACGGCAATCATGTTGCACTGGCGCCGCTCACATTGCATTTTCCGGCGCGGCAAACCACCGCGCTGATCGGCGAGAGCGGCAGCGGCAAATCGACGCTGTTGCGACTGCTGCTGGGATTGATCGTTCCCGATAGCGGAACGGCGCTGTTCGATGGTGTGGCGCTCGATCATTCCAATCGCGATGAGATACGCCATCGCGTCGGTTACGTGATCCAGGATGGCGGATTGTTTCCGCATCTGACTGCGGAGGCGAATGTCACATTGCTCGCACGTCATCTGCGCCGCGATCCGGAGTGGGTCGGCGGCAGAGTTGCGGCGCTGGCGGAGCTGGTTCATTTGTCGCTGGCAACGTTGCGCCACTATCCGCGGCAGCTGTCCGGCGGTCAGCGTCAGCGCGTGGGGCTGATGCGCGCGCTGATGCTGGATCCCGATGTGCTGCTGCTCGATGAGCCGCTCGGTGCGCTCGATCCGGTCACGCGGTTCGGCCTGCAGCAGGAATTGAAAACGATCTTCGCGACGCTCGGCAAGACCGTCGTGCTGGTCACGCACGATGTCGGAGAAGCTGCCTATTTCAGCGATTCGCTGGTGTTGTTGCGCGGCGGAAAAGTGGTGCAACAGGGCAGCGTTGACGATTTTCTCGAGCGCCCGGCGGATCCGTACGTAACGCAATTCGTGCGTGCGCAACGCGGGCTGCCACCGGAGACCGCGCATTGATCCGCGTGCTTGCAATACTGATCGCCACGCTGCCCGCGCTGTGCTTTGCACAGGACACGCTGACGATCGGTTCCAAGCGTTTCACCGAATCGTACGTGCTGGGCGCGATCATTACGCAGGTCGCGCGCGATGCCGGTGAGGCGAAAGTGGTGTACCGGCCGGGGCTTGGCAATACCGGCATCGTGTTCGCGGCGCTGCGCAACGGTGCCATTGATCTGTATCCGGAATATACCGGCACCATCGCGCTGGAGTTGCTGAAGGGCAAGGCACAGCCCACCATCGATGACCTCAAGCGGGCGCTGGCGCCGCTGGCACTGGGCGTTGCGGTTCCGTTCGGCTTCAGTGACAACTACGCGCTGGCGATGTCCGCCCAAAAGGCCGCGGCACTCGGCATTCGTTCGATTTCGGATCTTGCCGCGCATCCAGATCTGAAATTCGGGCTGTCGCAGGAATTCATGAACCGCCGCGACGGCTGGCCGGCGCTGAAAGCCGCGTACCATCTGCCGTTCTCGCCGGCGGGACTCGATCACGGGCTGGCCTACGCCGCGGTGGCAGCCGGCGATGTCGATGTGATCGACAGCTACTCGACCGATCCGCAGATCGAAAAATATCATCTGCGGGTGCTGGCCGACGATCGGCATTTCTTCCCGTCGTACGATGCGGTGCTGCTCTACCGTCTGAACGTGCCGCGGCGCTTTCCGAAGACCTGGGCGGCGCTGCAGAAGCTCGCCGGCAGCATTGACGCGCAGCAGATGATCGCGATGAATGCCGCCGCGGAGCTGCACGGCCAGTCATTCGAAAAGATTGCCGCCTCGTTCGTGCGGACCCGCGAACATCATGCGACAGCTCCGACGCCGCGGCGCACGCCGTTCCTCACGCTGCTGTTCGGCGGCAATTTCTGGCAACTGACGCTACAGCACCTGATGCTGGTGTTCGTGTCGCTGGCATTGAGCATCGCGATCGGCATGCCGCTCGGCATATGGGCCGCGAAAAGCCCGATGGCCGGGCGCTGGGTGTTGCCGGCCGCCGGCGTGCTGCAGACCATTCCGGCGCTGGCGCTGCTGGCGTTCCTGATCCCGGTGACGCACCGTATCGGCACGGTGCCGGCGGTGATCGCGCTGTTTCTTTACGCGCTGCTGCCGATCGTGCGCAACACCTGCACCGGACTCGCCGACATCGCCCCATCGCTGCAGGAATCGGCACGTGCGCTCGGGCTGCCGGCGGCGGCGCGGCTGCGGCTGATCGAGCTGCCGCTGGCGGCACGCTCGATACTGGCCGGGATCAAGACGTCCGCAGTGATCAACGTCGGCACCGCGACCATCGCCGCGTTCATCGGTGCCGGCGGCTATGGCGAGCGCATCGCGGCGGGACTGGCGGTCAACGACAACCGGATGCTGCTGGCGGGCGCCATTCCGGCTGCGGTGATGGCGCTGGTGGTGCAGGGGGTGTTCGGGCTGCTCGACCGATGGTTGATTTCGGAGGGATTGCGGGCTGATACCGTGGGCGAGAAAGCCTGACCACAGCGGCAGGAAGAACTAAAAAACCTTCACCGCAAAGGCGCGAAGGCGCAAAGAAAAGCCGCAAAGAACTTCTGATCCGGTTTTCCTTTGCGTCCCTTTGCGCCTTCGCGCCTTTGCGGTTATCGCTTTTTTCTGCGTTATCTCTGTGTCTCTGCGGTTATTGTCTTTTTTCACCGCACCAGCACCGTATTGCGCGCTTCCGGCAGCGTTTCCGGATAATCACGTGAGTAATGCAGGCCGCGGCTTTCGTGGCGCGCGAGCGCGCTGCGGACGATGAGATCGGCGGTGGTCACCAGGTTGCGCAGCTCCAGCAGATCGTTGGTGACACGGAAATTCGCATAGTACTCGTCGATTTCCTGCAGCAGCAGCCGGATGCGATGCTGCGCGCGCTCCAGGCGCTTGTTGGTGCGCACGATGCCGACGTAGTCCCACATGAAACGCCGCAGCTCGTCCCAGTTGTGCGAGATCACAATTTCCTCGTCGGCATCGGTGACGCGGCTTTCGTCCCACGCCGGCAGTTTCGGCGTCGCATGTTGCGGTTGCGCCAGGATGTTCCCGGCTGCGGCGCGGCCGAACACCATGCATTCGAGCAGCGAGTTGCTGGCGAGCCGGTTGGCGCCGTGCAGCCCGGTGCACGCAGTTTCGCCTACCGCGTAGAGATTCGGAATGTCGGTACGCGCGCAGGCATCGGTCATGATGCCGCCGCAGGTGTAGTGCGCGGCCGGCACCACCGGGATCGGCGAGCGCGTGATGTCGAGCCCCACTTCCATGCAGTGGATGTAAATGTTCGGGAAATGCTCCTTGATGAATTCGGGGGACTTGGCGGTGATGTCGAGATAGACGCAGTCCAGGCCGAGGCGCTTCATCTCGAAGTCGATCGCGCGCGCCACCACGTCGCGCGGCGCCAGCTCGGCGCGCGGATCGTGGTTCGGCATGAAGCGTGTGCCGTCCGGCAGGCGCAGGATGCCGCCTTCGCCGCGCACCGCTTCCGAGATCAGAAACGATTTGGCGTGAGCATGGTACAGCGAAGTCGGGTGAAACTGGATGAATTCCATGTTGGCGACACGGCAGCCGGCACGCCAGCCTATCGCGATGCCGTCGCCGGTCGACGTGTCGGGATTGGTCGTATACAGATAGACCTTGCCGGCACCGCCGGCTGCCAGCACCGTGTGCTGCGCGGCAATCGTCACGACGTGCCCGGCCGCGATGTCAAGCGCGTAGCAGCCGTAGCAGGCGTTGTCCGAAAGGCCGAGCTTGGCGCCGGTGATCAGGTCGATCGCGATGTGGCTTTCCAGCAGCGTGATGTTGGGGTGCGCGCGCACCGTGCTTTCGAGCGTGGTTTGCACCGCATGTCCGGTCGCGTCGGCGGCGTGAATCACGCGGCGATGGCTGTGTCCGCCTTCGGTCGTCAGATGGTAGCCGGTGTCGCTGGCCTGGTCGCGGGTGAACGGAACGCCCTGTCCGATCAGCCAGCGCACGCATTCCTGGCCGTGCTCGACCACGTAGCGCGTGGTCGCCTCATCGCACAGACCGGCGCCGGCAATCAGCGTGTCACGCACGTGCGAGGTCACGGTGTCGCTGGCCGACAGGACTGCGGCGATGCCGCCCTGGGCCCAGTCGCTGGCGCCGTCCAGCAGTTGTTTCTTGGTGATCAGTCCGACTTTGCGCGTATCCGCCAGGTGAAGTGCCAGCGTCAGGCCTGCAAGGCCGCTGCCGATGATCGCTACGTCGAACTGGTGCTCCATCGTGTCCCCCCGGAAATAACGCTGAATGATACCCCAAAGGAGCGCGTACCCGGGGCCGTCACAGCGGACAAGCCGGCGAAAATGAAAGGAAAATGAACTAATGCCCGGCCCCGGCTGTCATTGTGTGAACGAGCAGCGACCCCGTTTCCTGAAACCGTTGGGGGGACGGTATACTTAGCCCCTTTGCGGGCAGCATGCCGCCGCAAGTGCTTCAATGTTCAGGGACCGGGTTTGATGGGTGAGCGGGAGGTCGATCAGCAGCTGGTGGAAAGAGCCCAGCGCGGAGACAAGCGTGCATTCGAACTGCTGGTCGCCAAGTATCAACGCAAGCTCGCGCGGTTGCTGTCGCGATTTATCCGGGATTCGACGGAAATCGAGGATGTGACTCAGGAAGCATTCATCAAGGCCTATCGTGCGCTGCCCACCTTCCGTGGCGACAGTGCCTTCTACACCTGGCTCTACCGTATCGGCATCAATACCGCGAAGAATTATCTCGTCGCGCTCGGGCGGCGGGCGCCTACCACGTCTGAAATCAACGCCGAGGATGCGGAGACCTTCGAGGATGGCGACCAGTTGCGCGATCTCGATACGCCGGAGCACGAACTGATCAGCCGCCAGATCGCTGAAACGGTGAACCAGACGCTGGAAGCGTTGCCTGAAGAATTACGTGCGGCGATCACCCTGCGCGAGATCGAAGGGCTGAGTTACGAGGAAATTGCACAGATCATGAATTGCCCGATCGGAACGGTCAGGTCGCGGATTTTCAGGGCGCGTGAAGCGATTGCGGAGCAGTTGAGGCCGCAGCTCGGCACGCGCACGGACAGGAGGAGGTGGTAGCAGTGGACAAGCTTTCGGCACTGATGGACAGCGAACTCGACGCGCAGGAAGCGCGGCTCGAGATCCGGCGTCTGAACGACCACGAAGAGTTGTGCGCCACATGGGAAACCTTTCATCTGATCGGCGACGTGCTGCGCGGCGACCGGCAGGTGCTGTCGACGGACTTTGCGGCACGGCTGCGGGCACGGCTCACCGAGGAAGCGACGGTGACAATGTCGCATACGTTGTGGCTGCCGCGCGCGGCGGTCTACGGCCTGTCCGCCGCCGCGTCGCTGTGCGCGGTGGCGGCGATCGCGTGGTTCGCCTTTTCGTTCGGCGGCAGCCCCGCCGGAACGGCCGGACAGGTGGCCATGACAGTGCCGGCGACCGGCCGCATCAGCGAGTACCTGATTGCGCACCAGGAATTCTCGCCCAGCAGCGCGTTGCAGGGGCTCGCGCCCTATATTCGCACCGTGTCCGTCAACCAGGATGAAACCGGCCAGTGACCGCGCGTCGTCTGCAGTTCGCCGGGCTGATATTCGCGCTGGCCATTGCCGCGTCGGGCGTCGCACAGGCGGCAGAACCGGCAGCCGCCGACGCGCTGACGTGGCTGCGCAAGATGGCCGATGCCGCGCATACGCTCGATTATGCCGGTACCTTCATTTACCAGCATGGCTCCACGATGGAGACATCGCGCATCGTCCATTTCACTGACGCCAGCGGCGACTATGAGAAACTGGAGACGCTGGACGGGCCGCCGCGCGAAATCGTGCGCGACAACGACAATGTGACGTGCTACCTGCCGCGCAGCAAAACCGTGCTGATCGACAAGGGTCAGCGGCGCCGCTTTCCGACGCTGCTGCCGGCGCAGGTGACCGGCATCACCCGCAACTATGATTTGCACACCGGTGCCGTGCGCCGGGTTGCCGGCCATCATTGCCAGGCAATCCGGCTGACGCCGAAAGACAAGCTGCGCTACGGCCACAAATTCTGCGTTGAAACCTCATCCGGGCTGCCGCTGGTGGCACGCATGTACGACGAGAACGGCAAGCTGATCGAGCTGTTTGCGTTCAGCACGATCAAGATCGGCGGCATCACGCGCGACATGCTGAAATCGAAATACGCCGCGGTGAGCGGAGACTGGAAGATCGAGCGTTCCGCGCTCAGCGAGCACGAGGTGAAAGGCGATGGTGTATGGCAGGTCGAAGACCGCCCGGCAGGCTTTGCCCGGCTGACCGAAGTGCAGCGCATGATCGCCGGGCAGCCGCAGCCGGTCACGCATATCGTGTTCTCGGACGGCCTGGCGGCGGTATCGGTCTTCATCGAGCCGCTGCCGGCGGACGCCCCGCGCACCGGGCAGTCGCGCCAGGGCGCGGTCAATATCGTCACCCGTCCCGTGGCGAACCATCTGGTCACGGTGATGGGTGAAGTGCCCGCCGCCACCATCATGCAGATCGCCAATTCCCTTGCATTTAAGGGACAATAGACCTTTATTGCCGTGTTTCGGGAATCAAAGGGGATGTCATGTTAAAGAATCTGCTGCTGGCGATCGTGCTGCTGGTGCCGTTCGGCGCGCTGGCGCAATTGCCGGATTTCACCAAAATCGTCGAGCAGGAAGGTCCGGCGGTGGTCAACATCAGCACCACCCAGACGGTCAAGAATCCGCTCGGCACACCGCCTGCCGAGCAGGGACCGGAACAGGGCGAGCCGGACGATCCGTTCAACGAGTTCTTCCGCCATTTCATGCCCAACATGCCGAAGCAGTTCGAGTCCCATTCGCTCGGCTCCGGCTTCATCATCAGCCCCGACGGCTACATCATGACCAACGCGCACGTCGTGGCGTCGGCTGACGAAATCCTCGTCCGACTCACTGACAAGCGCGAATTCAAGGCCAAGATCATCGGCAGCGACCGCCGTACCGACGTGGCGCTGATCAAGATCGAGGCAAAGAATCTGCCGGTGGTGAAATTCGGTGATCCCGCCAAGCTCAAGGTGGGTGAATGGGTGGTCGCAATCGGCGCGCCGTTCGGGTTCGAGAACAGCGTGACCGCCGGCATCGTCAGTGCCAAGGGCCGCTCGTTGCCCGAGGAGAACCTGGTGCCGTTCATTCAGACCGACGTCGCGGTCAATCCGGGCAATTCCGGCGGCCCGCTGTTCGACATGAAGGGCGAGGTGATCGGCATCAATTCGCAGATCTACAGCCGCACCGGCGGTTTCATGGGGCTGTCGTTCGCGATTCCGATCGACGTCGCGAACGGCGTTGCGCAGCAGTTGCGCGCGCACGGCAAGGTGACGCGCGGCCGCATCGGCGTGGTGATCCAGCCGGTGACCAAGGACCTTGCCGAGTCGTTCGGGCTGCCGAAGGCGCAGGGCGCGCTGGTCAACCGGGTCGATCCCGATGGCCCGGCTCACACCGCCGGCGTGCAGTCCGGTGACGTGATCCTGAAGTTCGACGGCAAGCCGGTCGAGTCGGTTGAAGACCTGCCGCGCATGGTGAGCGCGGTCAAGCCTGGCACCCGGGTGAAGATGCAGATCTGGCGCGATCGCGCCGCGCGCGACGTAGCGGTCACGGTTGGCGAAATGTCGGACGAGGCACTGGCCGGAAACGGCGCCCCGGAACGCGCCAAGCCGCGTGCGAAACCGAGCAGCAGCGGCATCACGGTGAGCGATCTGACGGCCGAGCAGCGCAAGAGTCTCAACGTGTCGAAGGGCGGTGTCTACGTCACCGGCACGCAGGGAGCAGCCGCCCGTGCCGGCATCCGCCGCGGCGACGTGATTCTCGCGATCAACAATCACGACGTGCGCTCCGCCGACGAATTCCATCGCGAGATGGGCAAGCTCGAAAAGGGCAAGGTCGTGGCGCTGCTGGTGCGGCGCGAGAACAATTCGATTTATATTCCACTGCGTGTCGAACCGGAAGGCTGAGCCCGACAACGGCCGCGGCGGGCACTGGAAGATCCGGCCGGCGGCAATGGGCGAAGACCGGCGGGCGCCGTCCCGCCGGTGCCGGCCGCACTTAATGAATATTTGAATAAAATCCGCTAAAATCGCGGCTGCAAACGCGTTGTTGCCCAGGCCGATGGCCCCCGATGGAGCCGGGCGGGCAACCGGCGCGTGGCCCGGCCACTGTCATGCAGCATATCCGCAACTTCTCCATTATCGCCCACATCGACCACGGCAAATCGACGCTCGCCGATCGCATCATCCAGCTCTGCGGAGGACTTTCCGATCGCGAAATGGAGGACCAGGTGCTGGATACGATGGCACTGGAGCGCGAGCGCGGCATCACCATCAAGGCGCAGACGGCGGCGCTGTCGTACCGCGCGCTGAACGGCGAGACCTATTCCCTGCATTTGATCGACACACCGGGCCACGTCGATTTTTCCTATGAAGTGTCGCGCTCGCTGTCGGCGTGCGAAGGCGCGCTGCTGGTGGTCGATGCGTCGCAGGGGGTCGAGGCGCAGACCGTCGCCAATTGTTATACCGCGATCGAACAGGGCCTCGAGGTGGTGCCGGTGCTGAACAAGATGGATCTGCCGGCCGCCGATGCGGAGCGCGTGATCACCGAGATCGAGGACATCATCGGCATCGGCGCGCGCGATGCGCTGCGCGTATCGGCGAAGAGCGGCGAAGGCGTGCGTGACATCCTGGAAATGGTGATCGAGCGCATCCCGGCGCCCACCGGTGACCCGGCCGCGCCGCTGAAGGCGCTGATCATCGATTCCTGGTTTGACAATTACGTCGGCGTCGTGATGCTGGTGCGCGTGATGGACGGCACGCTGGCGCCGAAGGACCGCATCATGCTGATGTCCACCGGCGCCACGCACGTGTGCGAGCAGGTCGGCGTATTCACGCCCAAGTCGATGCCGCGCGAGCGGCTGGCGGCGGGCGAGGTGGGATTCATCGTGGCCGGCATCAAGGACATCAAGGCGGCGCGTGTCGGCGACACCGTGACCGGCGCCGAGCGGCCAGCCGACAAGCCGCTGCCGGGGCTGAAGAAGATACAATCGCAGGTCTTCGCCGGCCTCTATCCGGTCGATTCGCACGAGTACGGCGCGTTGCGCGACGCGCTCGAAAAGCTGCAACTGAACGACGCGGCGCTGCGCTTCGAGCCGGAATCGTCGCAGGCACTGGGTTTCGGCTTTCGCTGCGGCTTTCTCGGCTTGCTGCACCTGGATATCGTGCAGGAACGGCTGGAGCGCGAATACGGCATGAACCTGATCACCACCGCGCCGACAGTGGTGTACCAGGTGGCGACGCGGGACGGCGCGGTCACCGAGATCGAAAACCCGTCGAAACTGCCCGACGCATCGAGCGTGGACGAAATCCGCGAACCGATCATCACCGCGTCGATCCTGCTGCCGCAGGATTACGTGGGGCCGGTGATGACGCTGTGCAACGGCAAGCGTGGCGTACAGCGCAACATGCAATATCTCGGGCACCAGGTGATGCTGACCTACGAACTGCCGCTCAATGAAGTCGTGATGGATTTCTTCGATCGGCTGAAATCGGTCAGCCGCGGCTATGCGTCGCTGGACTATGAATTCAAGGAGTACCGTGCGGCGGACCTGGTGAAGCTCGACGTGCTGATCAACGGCGAGCGGGTCGATGCGCTGTCGACCATCGTGCATCGCGCCACCGCGCCGCACCGCGGACGCGAGCTGGCGGCGCGCATGCGCGAGCTGATCCCGCGGCAGATGTTCGATGTCGCAGTACAGGCCGCAGTCGGCTCGCACATCATTGCGCGCGAGACGATTCGCGCGCTGCGCAAGAATGTGCTGGCCAAGTGCTACGGCGGCGACATCACGCGCAAGCGCAAATTGCTGGAAAAGCAGAAAGCGGGAAAGAAACGCATGAAGCAGGTGGGCAGCGTCGAGATCCCGCAGGAGGCGTTTCTGGCGATCCTGCAGGTGGACAAGTGAGGTGAGGAGTGGGGTGTCAGGAGTGAATGATGCGGCGCGCTGCGCGCGCCGGAAACTTCATCTCCTCACTCCTTTCTCCTCACCCCTCACGTTGTATAAAAGGGCTGAAGAAAGAGAAGAATGAATTTCGCATTGTTCATGTTCCTGGCGCTGGTCGTTACCGGCGCGATCTGGCTGCTCGACATCGTGTTCCTCAGGCGGCGGCGTTCCGACACGGCGCGCGAGCCGTGGTGGGTCGAATACCCGAAGAGTTTTTTTCCGGTTATCCTGGTGGTGTTCGTGCTGCGCTCCTTCCTGGTGGAGCCGTTCAAGATCCCGTCCGGCTCGATGATCCCGACCCTGCTGGTGGGCGATTTCATCCTGGTGAACAAGTTCGCGTACGGCATCCGGTTGCCGGTGATCGACAAGAAAATCATCAACGTCGGTGAACCGCACCGCGGCGACGTCATGGTGTTCCGTTATCCGTGGGATCAGTCGCTCGACTATATCAAGCGCGTGGTCGGCGTTCCCGGGGACCACGTCGTTTACCGCAACAAGCGGCTGTTCATTAATGGCGAGGCAATCAAGGAACAGCCGGCCGGGGATTACAGCTATGTCGAATCCGGGCTGCGTTACGTCGAAGCGCACCGGATAAGCGAGACGCTGGGCGGACACCATCACTACATTCTGGTCCGGCCCAACATGCCTCCGGTGCAGCCGGCCGACGTGCGGGACTTTCCGTTTCGCGGCAACTGTACGTACAATGATTCCGGTTTCGCGTGCACGGTGCCGCCGGGTCAGTACTTCATGATGGGCGACAATCGGGACGCGAGCAGCGACAGCCGTTACTGGGGATTCGTTCCGGAGGCCAACATCATCGGCAAGGCGTTCCTGATCTGGTGGAATTTCAACGATCTCAAACGTATCGGAACGGCCATCCGGTAATCGGAGGCTGCCGTACGGGCGGCTGTACAAGACGGGGGAGGAACAATGAAAAGACAGAAAGGCCTGACGCTGACCGGTTTGCTCGTGGCGTGCGTCATTCTGGGCATCGTCGGCATACTGGCGATCAAGGTGGTTCCGGCTTATACCGAATATTTTTCGATCGTCGACCAGTTCAACGCAATTGCCGATGATCCAGGCATGCAGGATGCATCGCGCAAGGACATCGAGGATGCATTTTCGCGGCGTGCGGATGCCGGCTATATCACCGCGATCGGACCGGGCGACATTGACATCAACAAGGGCAGCGGCAAGCTCGTGCTCAGCGCGGACTACACGGTGCGCATCCCGCTTTTTGCAAACATCAGTCTTGTCATCGACTTTACCCCCTCGTCCCGCTGACGGTTGCAGCGCGGAGCTTGCGGCGTTCGCCGAACGTATCGGCCACGCATTTGGCGATGCCACGGTACTGCGGCGCGCGCTGACACATCGCAGTTTCGGTGCCGATCACAATGAACGTCTGGAATTTCTCGGCGACAGCGTGCTCAATTGCGCGATCGCAACCGAGCTCTACTGCCGGTTTCCGCGCCTGACCGAAGGCGAGCTGTCGCGCCTGCGCGCGAACCTGGTGAACCAGCCGACACTGGCGGCGGTCGCGCTGCAACTCGGCATCGGCGACTGCCTGCGGCTCGGGGAGGGCGAATTGAAGAGTGGCGGCAGGCGGCGGCCATCAATGCTGGCCGATGCGCTGGAAGCGGTGATCGGCGCGGTATTCGTCGACGGCGGCTTCGAAGCGGCACGGTGCATGATACGGCGCCAGTTCGGCCCGCGGATCGAAGTCATCGATCCGCGGGCGTCGGGCAAGGATCCGAAGACGCTGCTGCAGGAGTATCTGCAGGGGCGCCGAATCGCGTTGCCGCGCTACAGCGTCACCGCGATCACCGGCGAAGCGCACGAGCAACTGTTCGAAGTGGAGTGCGCGATCGCCGAACTCGATATCCGCGCATCGGGCACCGGCCCCAACCGCCGCAGCGCAGAGCAGGACGCCGCGCGGCGCGCGTACGAGCTGGCGGCCGGCCGTTGATTTTTCACCACAGAGACACAGAGAACTGCAAGGCAAGAGATGAATCCACGTAAAAGGAGTTACTGCCAAGACGCCAAGGTGCAAAGAAAAGGTGCACAGAACCTATCTTCCGACTTTTTCTTTGTGCACCCTTTGCGTCTTTGCGCCGTTGCGGTTCAGGTTTTTATGCGTTTCTTCTCTGCGCCTCTGTGTCTCTGTGGTTAACGATTCAAACCCATCGTACCGCGCCGGCCGCGTCGCAATCGTCGGCCGCCCGAACGTCGGCAAATCAACGCTGCTCAACCGGCTGGTCGGCTGCAAGCTCAGCATCACGTCGCGCAAGCCACAGACCACGCGCGCGCGCATCATCGGCATCGTTTCGACCGCGGACGCGCAAATCGTGCTGGTCGATACGCCGGGCTTCCAGACACAGCATCGGAACGCGCTCAATCGCATGATGAACCGTGCTGTGGCCGGCAGCATCGAAGGCGTCGATGCGGTGCTGTGGGTGATCGAAGCGCTGCGTTACGACGAGCGTGACCGGGCGATCCGCGCGTTGCTGCCGCACGGCACGCCGCTGGTGCTGGCGATCAACAAGATCGACCGCGTGCGGCGCAAGGATGATCTGCTGCCATTCATCGCGCAACTCGGAAAGGAATGCGACGCTGCCGCGATCGTTCCGGTTTCGGCGGCCGACGGCACGCAGGTGAACGAGCTGACGGCGGCGCTGACGCCGTTGCTGCCGGAGTCACCGCCGTTATTCGACGCCGACGAAATCACGCGCAACAGCGAACGCTTTCTCGCCGCCGAGCTGATCCGTGAAAAGATCTTCCGCCTGACCGGGGACGAGCTGCCGTATGCGGCCACCGTGCAGATCGAGGCCTTCAAGCTGGACGGCGAGCTGCGGCGCATCCACGCCGTCATCGTTGTCAGCAAGGACAGCCACAAGGCGATGCTGATCGGCAAGGGCGGTGGCCGCCTCAAGAACATCGCGACGCAGGCGCGGCTCGACATGGAGGAGTTGTTTGGCGGGCGCGTGTACCTCGACGTGTGGGTCAAGGTGCGGCGCGGCTGGGCCGACGACGAGCGTTTCATCGCCGACATGCAGGGAGACATTTGAAGGCGCAGCAACCCCGTTTCGTCAGGTTTTGTTGATTGATGTCAGATCGCGACCATTCCGTACCACCCAAAGCCGCAGCCGCGGCCGCGCGCAGCCGCGGCCGCCAGGACAGCGATGAAGGCTACGTGCTGCACAGCTACCCGTTTCGCGAAACCAGCCTGGTGATCGAGACGTTCACCCGCCACAACGGCCGCGTGGCGCTGGTCGCGCGTGGCGCACGGCGGCCGCGCTCCGCGCTGCGCGGCACGCTGCGCGCGTTTCAGCCGCTGACGCTGGCGTGGGGCGGGAAAGGCGAACTGCGCACACTGTACAAGGCGGAATGGCAGGGCGGCATGGTGCCGCTAAGCGGATCACCGCTGATCTGCGGGTTCTATCTGAACGAGCTGCTGCTGCGGCTGCTGGCACGCGACGATCCGCACGAACAGCTGTTTGCGGCGTACGGTGCGACGCTGGCCACGCTCGCGGCAGGCGCGGACCAGGCGGCGACGCTGCGGCGTTTCGAGAAAGAACTGCTGGCGCAACTCGGTTACGCGCTGATCCTCGACCGCGACGCGGCCAGCGGCGAACCGCTGCAGCCCGATGCGCGCTATCATTATGTCATGGAGCGCGGTCCGGTGCGGGTGGCCGACGGCGATGCGGCAGCAGACCCCGAACTGTCCGGGCAGACGCTGATCGACGTCGACGCCGGTGACTATCACGATCCCGTCACCGCGGCGCAGAGCAAACTGCTGATGCGCAGCGTGCTGAACCATTACCTGGGCGACAAGCCGCTTCATACCCGGCAGCTGCTGAAGGACCTGCAAAAAATATGATACTGCTCGGCGTCAACATCGACCACGTGGCCACGCTGCGTCAGGCGCGCGGTACCCGCTATCCGAGCCCGATCGAGGCCGCGCTGACGGCGGAAACTGCCGGCGCCGACGCCATCACGCTGCACTTGCGCGAGGACCGGCGCCATATCCAGGACCGCGACGTCGAAATCCTGCGCGACGCACTGAAGACGCGCATGAATCTCGAATCGGCGGTCACCGACGCGATGGTCGCGTTCGCGCTGCGCGTGCGGCCGCATGACATCTGCCTGGTGCCGGAAAAGCGCGCTGAACTGACTACCGAAGGCGGACTCGACGTCGTCGCGCATTTCGCGCGCGTGAAGGATGCCTGCCGCGAACTCGCTGCCGCCGGTATCCGGGTGTCATTGTTCATCGACGCCGTGCGCGAGCAGGTCGATGCCGCGCGCGAAAGCGGTGCGCCGGTGATCGAGCTTCACACCGGCCACTATGCCGATGCCGAAACCGATGCCGCGCGTGCCACCGAATTCGAACGCCTGCGCGCCGCCGCCGCCCATGCAGCGCAGATGGGGCTTCACGTCAACGCCGGCCACGGCCTGAATTACCACAACGTGTCGCCGATCGCGGCGCTGCCGCAAGTGCGCGAGCTCAACATCGGCCATGCGATCGTCGCCCACGCGGTGTTCGTCGGCTGGCAATCGGCGGTGCGCGAAATGAAAACGTTGATCGCGGGGGCGCGGTGATTCACGGCATCGGCATCGACGTGATTCAGCCGCAGCGCGTCGAACGTCTGCTGGCGAAGTACGGCGAGCGTTTCGTGCGGCGCGTATTGACGCCCGGCGAGCGTGACGCCTACGCGCGCAGCGTGCGGCCGGTGCTGTTCCTTGCCAATCGCTTTGCGGCGAAGGAGGCTTTTTCAAAGGCGATGGGCACCGGATTCCGTTACCCGGTGACGCTGCAATGCATCAGCGTCACGCAGAATCCGGCCGGCAAGCCCGGCCTCGACTTTAATGCCGCGCTGAAACGCGTCGTTGCCGCGCGCGGCATCGTCGCGCATCATCTGACAATCAGCGACGAGCAGAACATTGCCTGTGCTTGTGTAATACTTGAATCGTGAATCCACCCAGAAACCTTTCACTGGGACCGGTCGTGGCCGACATTGCCGGACCGGCGCTGACCGACGACGACCGGCGGCGGCTGACGCACCCGCTGATCGGTGGTGTCATTCTGTTTACACGTAATTATCAATCGCCCGATCAGCTCGCCGCACTGACCGCAGAGATTCATGATCTGCGTCGCCCGGCGCTGCTGATCGCGGTTGACCACGAGGGCGGCCGCGTGCAGCGCTTCCGTGACGGCTTCACCGCGATTCCGCCAATGCGGCGTCTCGGCGATCTGTGGGATGCGGGCCAGCCGCGCGCATGCCGCGCCGCCGAAGCGACCGGCTACGTGCTGGCCGCGGAACTGCTCGCCTGCGGCGTCGACCTGAGCTTCGCACCGGTGCTCGACATCGATTACGGCAGCAGCAGCATCATCGGCGATCGCGCGTTCCACGCGGAACCGCAGGCAGTCGTGGATCTTGCGCAAGCGCTGACGGCCGGCATGAAGAAGGCCGGCATGGCGGCCGTCGGCAAGCATTTTCCGGGGCATGGTCACGTCGCCGCGGATTCGCATCTTGAAGTACCGGTCGATGAGCGATCGCTGGATGCGATCGAGCGCAGCGACCTGCTGCCGTTCCGCCATCTGATCGATCACGGACTTGCCGGTATCATGCCTGCGCACATTGTCTTTTCTGCGGTTGATGCACAGCCTGCCGGATTTTCGGCCTTGTGGCTGAAAGACATATTGCGGCGGCGGTTCGGCTTCGATGGCGCGATATTCAGCGATGATCTGAGCATGGAAGGCGCGAAGGTCGCCGGCGGCGTGATTCAGCGCGCACAGGCCGCGTTCGGAGCGGGTTGTGACCTGGTCCTGGTGTGCAACAACCCGGGGGCGGTCGACGAACTGCTCGACGGGCTCGATTACGAGATGCCAGCGCCGTCGCTGGCACGACTGGCGCGCATGCACGGGCGCGGCACGCTACGCAGTTTCGCGGCGCTGCGCCGGGATGCGCGCTACGCGGCCGCGTTGCGCGACATCGCTGGCGCGGAAGGCCATGAAGCGACGTGATGAAAATGCCGCGGTCGAGACCCCCCCTTTGCAAAAGGGGGGCAGGGGGGATTTGCGGCGTCTGCCTGCCGGACATGCTTTAAATCCCCCTCAATCCCCCTTTTTCAAAGGGGAAAGTCGTGAGTGCCGTTGCTCGATATTGTTGGCGATTGCGGGCACGGCTGCCGCCTCCTGACCGTTCTAATGGCCCACGACCACGGTCATCATCACGGCCATTCTCATGGCCATGCCGCCAGTGTGCCGGACATGGCGCTGCCATTGGCGTTGCTGATCGGCTACGCGCTGGTCGAGCTGTTCGGCGGCCTGTGGGCGGGGTCACTGGCACTGGTCAGCGATTCCGGCCACATGTTTTCCGATGCACTGGCGCTGACACTGGCACTGGTGGCGTCGCGTCTGGCGCGCCGGCCGGTCGGCAAGCGCCATTCGTACGGGCTGGTGCGCGCCGAGGTGATTGCCGCACTGATCAACGGCATGGCGATGCTGGTGATCATCGTCTTCATCGTGGTCGAGGCGGTGCGCCGGTTGCGCCATCCGGTCGCGGTTGCCGGCACCGAGGTGATCGGAATCGCGTTCATCGGCCTGCTGGTGAATCTCGCAGTTGCCTACCTGATCGGGCGCGCCGAGCCGTCGATCAACATGCGCGCCGCACTGATTCACGTGCTGGGAGACATCCTCGGCTCGCTGGCGGCACTGATCGCCGGTGCGGTGGTTTATTTCACCGGCTGGCTGCCGATCGATCCGATCCTGTCGTTCGTCATCGGCGCACTGATTCTGGCGTCTACGCTGCGCCTGCTGCGCGACGTGATGCACGTGCTGATGGAGGGCGTGCCGCGCGCGGTTGATTTGAACCAGGTCGGAGAGGCGCTGGCGCAGCTGTCCGGCGTCAGTCGCGTGCATGATCTGCACATCTGGGATCTGACGCCCGGCCACGTCGCGCTGTCGGCGCATCTGGAAGTGCCGGACATCCGGCATTGGCCGCAGACGTTGCCGCTCGCGCGCACGCTGCTGAAGGAACGCTTCGGCATCGAGCACGTGACGCTGCAGCCCGAAGCCAGCGGCTGGGAAACACCGCCGCGCAAGGCGGAGATCAAGCTGTTTCGGCCGAAGGGCAGGATCGACGATTGAGGATGGAGGATTGAGTTAAAGTGTGCGGCGCGCTTCGCGCGCCGGAAATTTTCCCTTGATCCTCAGCCCTCGATCCTCAATCCTGATTCATGCCCGCTCGATATATTCGCCGGTGTCGCTGTTGACCTTGATCTTTTCGCCTTCACCGACGAACTGCGGCACCAGCACGGTGAGGCCGGTGTCGGTGGTGGCGGGCTTGAACGAGCCGGTTGCAGTCGCGCCTTTCAGATTGGGTTCGGTCTGCGCTACCGTCAGCACCACGCTGCTCGGCAGCTGCACGCCGATCGGCCGCTCGTTGTGGAAGTTCACCTGCACGTCGGCATTCGGCGTCAGATAACCGGCCTGGCCTTCCAGGAAATCCGCCGGCAGGTGCAGCTGCTCGAAGGTTTCCTGATCCATGAATACATAGCTGTCGCCGTCGTTGTACAGGTACTGCATGTTGCGCGGCTCGACGAACGCACGCTCGACCTTGTCGTCGGTGCGGATACGCTGATTGCTTTTCGTGCCACCCTCGATGTCCTTCATTTCGACCTGCATGAAGGCACCGCCGCGTCCGCCGACGTGCACGTGGTAAGCTTTCAGCACGCGCCATATCCGCTTGTCCCATTCGATCAGATTGCCGGCGCGGATTTCCGTCGCGAGAACTTTTGCCATGTCGAAACTCTGTTTTTGAAGAAAAGCGTCGATTCTACTACATGTTCCCCCCGGATTCTTCGATTCCGCAAGGCTGGTATTCGGCAGGCTGCCGGCGCTGCGAGCGCCTGGCGCATCATCTTGATGCGGTGCGCGCCGACCACCCCGGCTACCATGCGGCGCCGGTGCCGCCATTCGGCGATCCTGATGCGCCGCTGCTGATCGTCGGTCTCGCGCCAGGTTTGCACGGCGCGAATCGTACCGGGCGGCCGTTCACCGGTGACTATGCGGGCATTCTGCTCTACGAGGCGCTGCACCGCTTCGGCTTTGCCAATCAGGCCGCGGCAACGGATCCCGCCGACGGCCTCGAGCTGACCGGCTGCCGCATCACCAATGCGGTCAAATGCCTGCCGCCGCAGAACAAGCCGCTGCCCGCAGAGGTCCGCAGTTGCAACGGCTATCTCCGGAGCGAAATCGCGGCATTGCCGGCGAATGGTTCCATCCTCGCGCTGGGCCGCATCGCGCATCAGGCGGTGCTGGCGGCGCTGGCGCTGAAGCTGCGCGATCATCCGTTCGCGCACGGCGCCGTGCACCGTCTGCCGCAGGGCGTCACGCTGCATGATAGCTACCACTGCAGCCGCTATAATACGCAGACCAGACGCCTGACGCGCGAAGCCTTTTTTGCCGTTTTCGAAACCATCATCAGACTTCGCAATCCTGCCGCCGAAGATTGAGCTCCGACCTCGAGATCAGCGCTTTCAACGTTGAGGAAACCCTGGCGGGCATCCCTCATCTGCCCGGTGTTTACCGCATGATCGGGGCAGCCGGGCAGGCGCTTTACGTCGGCAAGGCAATCGATCTCAGAAAGCGTGTGTCGTCGTATTTCCAGCGGCCGTCGGGACTGTCGCCGCGCATCCGGCTGATGGTGTCTCAGATCGTGCGCATCGAGGTCACCGTGACGCGTTCCGAAGCGGAAGCGCTGCTGCTTGAAAACAACCTCATAAAAAATTTAGCTCCACGTTACAACATATTGTTTCGTGACGATAAATCGTATCCATACCTGGTACTGTCTCAGCATCGCTATCCACGTCTCGGGTTCTATCGCGGCGGCGTCGACAAGCGCCACCACTATTTCGGGCCGTTTCCAAGTGCGGGCGCGGTGCGCGAAAGCATCCAGTTGCTGCAGAAGGTGTTCCGGCTGCGCACCTGCGAGGACAGCGTGTTCGCGAACCGCTCGCGGCCCTGTCTGCTGTACCAGATCCGGCGCTGCAGCGCGCCGTGTGTCGGCCTGATCAGCGACGCTGCCTATGCCGAGGAAGTCCGTGCGGCCGAACTGTTTCTGCAGGGCAAGGACGATGAGGTAATCGAACGCCTGATTGCGCACATGAACGCCGCCGCTGCAGCGACCAATTACGAGGACGCGGCGCTGTATCGTGACCAGGTGGCGGCGCTGCGCAAGGTGCGTGAAAAGCAGTTCGTCGATCGCGAATCGGATCTCGACATGGACGTCATCGGCTGCGCGGTGGAATCCGGTATTGCCTGCGTCAATCTGGTGATGGTGCGCGGCGGCCGCCATCTCGGTGACAAGAATTTTTTTCCCCGCAACGCCGACGAGTCGGGCCCGGAAAGCGTGGTCGAGGCGTTCCTGATGCAGCATTACCTGGAGCGCAGTGCGCCGCCATTGATCGTGTGCGGCGTCGGGTTGCACGTTCCGGCGCTTGAAGCGCTGTTGAGCAGCCAGTCCGGACACAAGGTCCATATCGCCACACGTCCGGTCGGCGAACGGCGCGCCTGGCTGACGATGGCCGATCGCAATGCGGCGCTGGGCGCCAGCCAGCAGCTCGGATTGCAGGCGACACAGGAAGCGCGCATCACCGCGCTGCAGCAGGCGCTGGAATTACCGGACACGGTCAGCCGCATCGAGTGCTTCGACATCAGCCATACGATGGGCGAGGCCACCGTCGCGTCGTGCGTCGTGTATGATAACGCGGCGCTGCGCAACGCCGAGTACCGCCGTTACAACATCGGCGATATCCAGCCCGGTGACGATTATGGCGCGATGCGCGAGGTGCTGACGCGGCGTTATCGCAAGATCGTTGCCGGCGAAGGTAAAATGCCGGATCTGGTGATGATTGACGGCGGTCGCGGGCAGCTCAACGTCGCCGTCGAAGTATTCAACGAAATCGGGTTGAACGACGTGGCACTGGTCGCGATTGCGAAGGGGGAGGAGCGCAAGCCGGGACTGGAGCAACTGCTGCGTCCGGGCCGTGGGCAGCCGCTGCGGCTGCCGCCCGACAATGCCGGCCTGCACCTGATTCAGCAGATACGGGACGAAGCGCACCGCTTCGCGATCCAGGGCCACCGCGCGCGCCGCGGCAAGGCGCGCACGCATTCGTCGCTGGAGGACGTCAGCGGCGTCGGCGCCAAGCGCCGCCAGCGGCTGCTGACCCGCTTCGGCGGGCTGCGCGGCGTGCTGTCGGCGAGCATCGACGAGCTGGCGCAGGTTGACGGCATTTCACACGAACTTGCCGAACGCATTTATCACGAACTGCATTAAGGGAGCACCATGACACTTTCACACGACAGCACCGCCGCTGCGGCCGGCCCCGCCGCTTGATGGTGCCGCGTGCTGTTCAATCTGCCGAACTCGCTGACCTGGCTGCGGATCGTCCTGATCCCGCTGTTCGTCGGCGTATTCTATTTTGAAAAGAGCTGGGTGCCGCTGTCGGACCAGAACCTCGTCGCCACCCTCATTTTTCTGCTCGCCGCCGTCACCGACTGGCTGGACGGCTGGCTGGCGCGCCGCCTCAACCAGACGTCGGCGTTCGGCGCGTTCCTCGACCCGGTTGCCGACAAGCTGATGGTCGCCGCGGCGCTGATCATCCTGGTGCAGTTGTCGCGCATTGATGCGTTCGTTGCGCTGATCATCATTGGCCGTGAGATCACGATTTCGGCGCTGCGGGAGTGGATGGCGCGGATCGGGGAGTCGAAAAGCGTCGCCGTCTCGTTCATCGGCAAGCTGAAGACGGCATCGCAAATGGTCGCCATTCCGCTGCTGCTTTATTATGACCCGATCGGCTCTTTCGACACCGCGGCCGTCGGGTCATGGTTGATTTATATCGCCACGGCATTGACATTGATATCGATGGCATACTATCTTCGGATGGCTTTGCCTCTGGCGTGGAAACAGAACTGATGACGACACTGCGAGAAAACACGAAACCGCAGTCCCCCGCGGCGACGGCGGAAAAGGACGCGCCGCTGCGTGAGGACATCCGGCTGCTCGGCCGCCTGCTCGGCGATACGCTGCGGGAACAGGAGGGCGCCGCGACGTTCGATCTGGTCGAGCGCATCCGCCGCACCGCGATTGCGTTCCGGCGCGAGCAGTTACCGGAGGTGGGCGCCGAACTGGGCACGGCGCTGGCGGCGCTGGAGCCGGGCGCGGTGATGTCGGTGGTGCGCGCGTTCGCCTATTTTTCACAGCTCAGCAACATCGCCGAGGACCAGCATCACAACCGCCGCCGCCGCGTGCACGCGCTGGTCGGCTCACCGCCGCAGGCCGGCAGCGTCGGCCGCGCGCTCGAGCGGATCCGGGCGGCCGGCGTGTCGCAGACCGAGCTGATGCGGTTCATCGACGGCGCGCTGATCATGCCGGTATTGACCGCCCATCCGACCGAGGTGCAGCGCAAGAGCGTACTCGACTCGCAGATGCAGATCGCGCGCGAGCTGGCACGGCGCGACAGCATGCAGCTGACGCCCGAAGAATTGATCGAAAGCGACGCGCACCTGCGGCAGCTGGTGCTCACCTTGTGGCAGACAAGAATGCTGCGGGCGGTGCGCCTGGCGGTGCACGATGAAGTCGAGAACGGACTGTCCTACTACCGCTATACGTTCCTGCGCGAAATTCCGCGACTGCATGCACGCGTGGAGCGCAAGATCGCTGCGCACTACCCGGATGCCAGCCGCGTGTCGACGATCCTGCGCATGGGCAGCTGGATCGGCGGCGACCGCGACGGCAATCCGAACGTCTCGGCCGACGTGCTGCGCTATGCGATCGAGCGGCAGTCGGCGCTGGCGTTCGAGCACTACTTCGACGAGGTGCGTCATCTCGGACTCGAAATGAGCATGTCAACGCGCCGCATCACGGTCGGGCCCGAGCTCGAAGCGCTGGCACAGGCGGCCGGAGAGGTGTCCGAGCATCGCCGCGACGAACCGTACCGGCGCGCGCTGATCGGCATCCATGCGCGGCTGACCGCGACCCATGCAGTGCTGGGATTTCACAATGGAGCGCACGCGCCGGCGGCCACCGACGCGCCGCCGTACCGCGGCAGCGAGGCATTCGTCGCCGATCTCGACGTGCTGGACCGGTCGCTGCGCGATCACAACGGCGCGCGCATCGCTGACGGCCGGCTGTATGAATTGCGGCGCGCCGCAGAAGTGTTCGGCTTCCATCTGGCGTCCGTCGATCTGCGCCAGCACAGTGCAGTTCATGAACGGTTGGTGGCGGAACTCGTCACGCGCAGCGGCGGCGACGTGCGTTACGCGGAACTCGACGAGGATGTGAAGATCGAGTTTCTGCTGCACGAGCTCGGCAGTGCGCGCCTGCTGCGCTCGCCATACGTCGAGTACGACGAGTCGACGGTAAAGGAACTGGCGATACTCGATACCGCGCGCGAGATTCATCAGCGCTTCGGCGCACGCGCATTGCCGAACTATGTGGTATCGATGGCCGATGGCGCGAGCGACCTGTTGGAGATCGCGCTGCTGCTGCGCGAAGCGGGACTGCTGCGGCCGGCCGGCACGCCGCGGCTGGCGATGAACCTGGTGCCGCTGTTCGAGACCATCCCGGCGCTGCGCCAGTCGGCGGTGGTGATGGACCGGCTGTTCCGCATACCGTTCTACCGTGAGCTGCTGGCCGAGCGCGGCGATCTCCAGGAAGTGATGCTGGGCTACTCCGACAGCAACAAGGATGGCGGCTACGTCACCTCAAACTGGGAGCTCTATTGCGCCGAGGAAGCGCTGACTCGGGTGTTCGCCGATCATGGCGTGCGGCTGCGTTTCTTCCACGGCCGCGGCGGCACCGTCGGCCGTGGCGGCGGCCCCAGCTACGATGCGGTGCTGGCGCAGCCGCACGGCAGCAACAATGGCATGATCCGTGTCACCGAACAGGGCGAGGTGATCGCCAGCAAGTATTCGAATCCGGAAATCGGCCAGCGCAATCTGGAAACGCTGGTGGCGGCGACGATGGAAGCGAGCCTGCTGCATGCGGACGACGCGGCGGTGCCGGACGCATGGCGCACGGCGATGGCGCAGCTCAGTGTCGCCGCTCATCACGCGTACCGCGAATTGGTGTACGACACGCCCGGCTTTCTGGAGTTTTTTCGCGATGCAACTCCCATTCGCGAGCTCGGCCAGCTCAACATCGGCAGCCGCCCGGTCTCGCGCACCCAATCCGGACGCATCGAGGATCTGCGCGCGATTCCGTGGGTGTTCAGCTGGTCGCTGTCGCGCATGATGCTGCCGGGCTGGTACGGCTTCGGTTCCGCGGTGTCGGCGTGGCTGGCGGACCATGCAGCACACGGGCCGCAGCAGTTGCGTGAAATGTACGCCGGCTGGCCGTTCTTTCGCGCGATGCTGAGCAACATGGATATGGTGCTCGCCAAGTGCGATTTCGGCATCGCGTCACGCTATGCCGATCTGGTGACCGACGCCGCGGTACGCGACGACATTTTTGCGAAACTGACCGAGGAGCATCGGCTGACACTGCAGCACCTGTTCAGCATCACCGGTCATCAGGTATTGCTGGAAGACAATCCGGCGCTCACGCGCAGCCTGCGTAATCGCGGGCCGTACATTGATCCGCTGAATCACCTCCAGGTGGAATTGTTGCGGCGTTTCCGCAGCGGTACCGACGACAGCGAAAACCGCACGCGGCGCGCGCTGCTGATCACGATCAACGGCATTGCGGCAGGGCTGCGCAACAGCGGCTGATCGGCGAAGGCGCCGGAAGTGCCCGCTGCGGTAACGCTGCCGCGATGCGCCGCTCAGGCGGTGTGTGTCCAGTGGCGGTGCAGCTTCTGCACCAGCGCGTCGAGCAGGAACCCCAGCGCACCGATCAGAATGATCACCGCCATCAGCTGCGAGTAGGCGAGGCGGTCGCGCGTATCGAGAATGAAATAGCCCAGGCCCGAGCTGACGCCCAGCATTTCGCACGGAACGAGCAGGATCCAGATGATGCCGATCGCCACCCGTGCGCCGGTCAGGATGTGGCCCAGAACGCCGGGCAGCACGATTCTGAACATCACCTCGCGGCGGGTGGCGCTGAGGCTCCTGGCCAGCACCAGCCAGCGCACGTCGAGCTGGCGCACGCCGGCCGACGTATTGAGAATGATCGGCCACACCGCCGTTATCGTCAGCAGGAAATAGATCGGCGCGTCGCCGATGCCGAACGCCATCACCGCGATCGGCATCCACGACAGTGGCGAAATCATGCGCAGGAACTGAAAGGCGCCGCTGGTGCCGCTGTCGAGAAGTGGCGACATGCCGAGTGCCAGACCGATCGGCACACCGAGCGCCAGCGCCAGCGCCAGACTGACCAGCACCCGCCGCAGACTGGCGAGTATGTGCCCCGTGAGTTCGTTGTCCGCCAGCAGATGGTAGAGACTGTCGAACGTCTCACGCGGGCTGAGCCGTGCGGCGAGCGCCACGTCCTGCCGCAGCCACCACGTCGCGAGCGCCCAGATCGCCAGCAGCACCAGCAGTCCGAGCAGGCTCAGGCCGATGCGCGTGCGGTAGCGGTCGAATCGAGTGTTCTGACTCATGACATCCGCGACAGGATTGCGTGCCGTGTGCGGCAGCAAAGCTGCTGCGGGGCCGATTTTCCGTTGACGTTCGCCATCCCGATGGTTCAGGTGGTGATGACTTCCTTGCGGGTGAAACTGTTCGGCAGGTCAAAGGACTGCATGCCGCCGTTGTCGGTAATCGCCTTTTTGACGAAACGGTCATCGACCAGATCGCGCGCGACGAACGCGGGATCGAGTTTCGGAAGGAAATCATTCTTGCCTTCGACCACCGTGTCCTTCAACAGCGACACCAGCGATTCGGTATAGCTCGGGAACGGATAAGGGTGGAAGTCGATGCGGTGTTCATGCCAGGCCGGATGGTGGATTGCTCCCGAGGCGATGTATCGGGCCGTATCCTGCGGCTTCGGCGCCAGCACTTTCGCCAGCACGTCGTAGTTGTGCGGCGTATAGTGATCGGGATCGTTGCGCGCCAGGATGCGGGCGGTTTCGTCGCGATGACCGCGTATCCATTTCTGGGCCAGCACGATGCCGTTGACCACTTTCTGTGTCCATTCCGGCCGCTGCTCCAGATCGTTCTCGTGCATCCACACCACGCAGCAGGCGTGATCCTTCCAGACGTCGCCGGTGAAGCGCAGAATCTTGCCGACCTTCAGCAGCTCGGCCGCGGCATTGAACGGCTCCGCCACGATGTAGCCGACGATCTTGCGCGCGGCAAGGCCGGCGAGCATGTCGGACGGCGCCATCACCACCAGCTTGACCTGTTTCGGCCCCGGGGTACCCTTGCTGATTGATTGGATGCCCTGGCTCTTCAGCAAATGCTGCAGGATGACGTTGTGCACCGAGTACCAGAACGGGATGGCGAAGGTTTTCCCCGCCAGATCGCCCAGTGTGTGAATTTCCGGCTGCACCGCAACGGTCAGCGCGGAACCGCAGGTGTGATTCCACGCCACGACCTTCGAACGCGACTGGCTGCCGTAGCGGGCCCAGATCGTCACCGGCGACAGCATGTGCACGACATTGACCTGTCCGCTGAGAAAGGCTTCGACGATCTGTGCCCAGCCGCGAAACAGCCGCGGCTTTTCGACCTTGAGCCCCTGCTCCTGAAACAGTTTGTTGTGGTGACCGATCAGCAGTGCCGCGGCATCGGTGATCGGCAGATAGCCGATACGCAACGGCGCATCCGGTTCGGCGGCGATTGCCTTCCGGTGCAGCTGCAGCAGCGGCAGCGCGCCGGCAGCGGTGAAGAGCGTCGAAAGTTTCAGAAAATCGCGGCGGGCTTCCGAGTCCGGCGCTTCGTTGACGGGAGTTTTTTTCATTGTTGGTTGGGACTCAGGCTGGATGAACAGATTGGTGCGCGGACGGCGCACGGCGCGCTTTCCGCAGTTGTTCGACGATGTCGACCCGGACATCGGCCAGCTCGCGCAACGCGTCGTCGCGGGGGTGCGGCAGGTCAACGCGCCATTGGCCGATGAGGCGGGCCGGGTGATGGCCGAGCAGCAAAATGCGGTCGGCCACGATCAATGCTTCGTCGATATCGTGAGTAACGAGAATGGCCGAGGTGCGGTGGCGTGCCGTGATCTGCAGCAGCAGCGTCTGCATCTCGCTGCGCGTGATTTCATCGAGCGCGCTGAACGGCTCGTCCATCAGCAGGATTTCGGGCTGGCGCGCCAGGCTGCGGGCCAGTGCCGCGCGTTGTGCCATGCCTCCCGACAGCGCTGCCGGGTAGCGGCTGTGTGCCGCCTGCAGATCGACCTCCGCGATCGCCGCTTCGACGCGTGCCTGTCGCTCGGCCGGACTGATGCGCGGCTGATGCTTGAAGTCCAGCCCGAACGCGACGTTCTGTTCAAGCGTCAGCCAGGGCAGCAGGCACGGGTCCTGAAATACGAAACCGATTCGCGGATGCGGCCCGTCGAGCAGTTTGCCGTGAACCTTGATGGCGCCGCTATCCGGCGTTTGCAGTCCGGCCAGTACGCGCAGCAGCGATGACTTGCCAACACCGCTGGGGCCAATAACCGCAACCACTTCGGCGGGCGCCAGCCGCATCGAAAAATCGCACAGCACGGCATTGGCCTGACGTTCCCGCTGCGGATAACTGAGCGCGACGTCGAGTGCTTCCAACACTGCGGGCCGGTGCTCCGCATCGCCGGATACGGCATCAGCCGGGACGTGCAGGAACTGTGCGTCACTGTCTCCCATCCCGTGCGGGCCGCTGCGCTGCTCGTCACCCGCTGTGCCGTCTCCGCGCAGGTACAGGTGGAGCGGGCGCCGTATCCATTGCAGCATCACGCGGCCTCGGCCTGGTGCCGCTGGTGGCGGAGATCATGGATCTCCTTGCGCAGATGCTTTAACGCCGGCGTCACGATCGCGACGAATACCGCTTCACGCAAGCGCCGCTGGGCGGGATGCCGCCGCTGATAACCCTTGGCGCCAGCGTGCAGTACCGCCGAATTGGCGGCCTTCAGCGTCAGCTCCGAGGTGCGCGCGCGCAGTTCGAGCACCGGCAGTATCGGCGCGAGGCCGGTTTGTGCCTGGGCCGCCAGTGCCGCGGCCTGTGTCCTGAGCGTCGCCAGTTCCGCCGCCAGCTCGTTGTCCTGCCCGTCGAGGAATGCATTGACGTGCGCACTGAACGCGTTGCTGTCGTGTATCGTCCTGATGCAGCCTGCGGTGACGCCGAAGCCCATCGCCGCCTGTCCCAGCAGGAATCCGGCCTTGATGCGCTGCAGGTAGTGCGCGAACTGATGAGGATGGGCGAGCACGCTGTCGGCGGCCACGCTTACCCCCCTGAATCGCAGGTTCAGCGTCTGCGTTCCTTCCATTCCGGAAAAGGCCGGGCAGGGATGGAGCTCCAGATGAGACGCGCCGCCTTCAACGGCTACCATGATGTAGCCTTCTCCGGGAACTTCCGCTGCCACTACGACCAGGTGATCGGCGCCGACGTTGGACACCCACGGCAGGATGCCGTCGACAACGTAACCGTCGCCGTCGTGTTTTGCGGTCAGCAGGATTTTTTCGATGCCGGCCAGATGCTTCACGGTGTTCGACATTCCGGTCCCGGCGAGCAGTTCGCCGTCCGCAACGCGTTCGACATAGCGTCGGCGCGCCGCCTCGTTCGGCGTGTGCAGCAGATACCAGGCGCAGGTCGATTGGCACCACACCAGAAACGCGGTCGAGCCGCACACGCTGCCGACGTGCTCGGTGATTTCGATCTGGCGTGCCAGGTCGAAATCCGGAGCGTCGGAGGTGTGCGCCGCGCCGCCGCGAAATCCGCCGAGCGCGCCGAGCTGGCGCAGGTAGGCGAGCGGATAAAATCCTTCCTGGTCGATCGCATTGGCCAGCGGCAACAGTTCCGTACGGGTCAATGCCGCTATCGCATCCAGCGGGAAGTCGGGGGTGGCGGTGTGGCTCATTGCAGTGATTTCTGATACAACGGGCGCGCTGGCGCAAAACGGTAATCGCATCCGGCTTCCGCTGCCGGACGAATTTCCGTTCTGCTGCTCAGGCGGCGTTCAGCGCTTCGTTGGGCTCCAGCGCGAATGGCTGAAGCTCGGGGTTGAGCGGCGTTTGCGCCAGATTGTTCGCATAGTTGCACAGGCTCGCGAGACTGACTCCGAGCACGACTTCGAGCACACTGGCCTGGGTATAACCGGCCGCCAGGAAGTTCTTCAGTTCGATATCGCTCACCTGGCCTTTCTTGTCGATCACCGCCAGCGTGAACGATGCCAGGGACGCGAGTTTCGGATCATCCGGTGTCGTGGTGTGGCGCAGCGCATCCACCAGTTCATCGGGCAACTGCAGCTTGTTGCGTGCAATCTTGGTATGGCCGGCGGTGCAGAAACCGCAACCGTTGCGTACCGCAGCGGTGATCTGCACGACTTCGCGTTCGGCAGCCGACAAGCCGCTGCGGGCGTTGATCGCGCTGACGGTCTGATAGGTCTCGAGTGCAACCGGCGCATTGGCCAGAACACCCAGCAGATTGGGGAGAAAACCGTTGCTCTTGGCGGCGGCGGCCAGACGCTCGCGCGCTTCGGCCGGCGCGCTGTCGATGGTTTGAATTGTCAAGCGGCTCATTCGTGTAGCTTCTTTCGGACGGGTTGCAAAGTCCGGATTCTACCGAGCGCTTGCTATTCCTACAAAGAATATTGATCTATTATTTTATATCATTCAGGAATATGTAATTTCGCGCCTTTTTCCTGTTTCCGTTACGAGATGCGGGAGCGGACGAAACGGTTGAAGCAGGCCACCCTGATACGCCGCTTCATGGCCACAGCGGTTCGTGCGTGCCGAGCGCAACCGACGGCCGCTCGAAATGTACCGGCGTTTCTGAAAGCAGCGCCGCATGGCGGACTGCGGTCAGCCGTCCGAAGCCCGAATCGCTTTCTTCGAGCCGATCACGCACGTCGTCGAATGTCGGATCGGGACAGTCCAGTCCGCCGTCGATCCGTCCCAGGCTGCGCAGCCAGTGCGCAGTCTGCGCCAGCGACAGGCGCGCATGCCAGCTGCCGCCGCTGGTGGCGCGGCGCGCCAGTGCAGCCATCGCGGCGAATGCCATCAGGTAGCCGGTCGCATGATCCAGCACCTGCGCCGGCAGTACTTTCGGACCGTCGGCAATGCCGGCTGCCTTCGCTTCGGCATCGTCAATGCCGGCGGCCATCTGCACCAGCGAATCGAAACCATGCCGGCCGGCCCACGGGCCATCGTGGCCGTACGCGGACAGCGAAACATAGATGATGCCGGGGCGGATGCGTGCTGCTTCCTCGGGGCCGAAGCCGAGCGCCTGCAACGCCCCCGGCCGGTAGCCCTGAACCAGCACGTCGGCGTCGCGCACCAGTGCCTGCATCGTTGCGCGTCCGGACGCGGTGCGCAAATCGATGTGGCACGACAGCTTGCCCTGGCCGGTGTCGATCACCAGCGGCCCGATCGCGTGCAGATGCGCGGCGGTGACGAGCAGCACGTCGGCGCCATGTGCGGCCAGCGTGCGTCCGCACACCGGCCCGGCGATCACGCGCGTGAGATCGAGCACGCGAATGCCGCGCAGCGGACGGTCAGCGTGCGGCAGCGGTGCGGCGGGCGCGTCACCGATTTTTTTCAGCGACAGCAACGGCATCCCGGCGACGGCCGATCCCTGCGGATGGTTGTCCCATTCGGCAAACGACCGCATTGCAGCCACCGCAAGCCCGGCGTTGGCCGCTTCGGTTTCGAATGTTTCCGCACTCCAGCCGTCGAGTGTGCGCTGCACCGCTGCGCGATCGTGCTCGCAGCCGAGCAGCGCCAGTACGCCGTCGCGGTGATGTGGAAAATTCGTGTGAATGCGTACCCAGCGCCCGTCGCCGCAGCGATACATGCCGATGATTGCGTCGTAATAGTCGCGCGGCGGCTTGCCGTCGACACGAAAATAACGCTCGCTGCGAAATTCGATCGCCGCATCGCGCATGTCGACGCTGACACGCTGCCGCCGGCCGCTGCGCAGCCGCCACAATTCGGCCGCCGCCAGCGCCGAGGCGGCGATGCTGGTCTGCGCCGCGGTGCCGACGGCGAACGAGGAGGGCAGCACCGGTTCGGCGCCGCTCAATTCGATCGTCGCCAGTGCCGCTTCGGCGCAGCCGGCATCGCGCCACAGCGCGCTCAGCACGTCCGCGGGGCGCATGTCGGCTTCTCCGGCGTGATCGAAAATCCCGCCAGGGTTATCGTCATGCCGGCTCGCGGGCGGCAAGCCTGTCCTCGACGCGACCCAGCGTGTCCGGCAGTATCGAAACGTCGTCCAGCGTATCGATCGACCAGATCGCGGCGATCATGGCCTTTTGCTGATCGGACGTCAGCCGCCCGTCCGTGCAGACGTGGAACTTGGCCTCGACTTCCGCGTTCGTCATCGGCTTGCTCGGGCCGCCGCGATAGCGCTTGTCGGCATCTTTTTTCAGCACGCGGCCGTCCATCGTTTCGAGCTCCAGCCGCGAGCGGATCCACTCGTAGCCCATCGCCTCAATTTCGGGATCGTGGATGGTTGCGATGCGTTTCTGCATCGCCTGCATTTCCGCTCCGCCGACGAATGCGTCGGTGAATTCGCGCGGACCGGCGCGGCGCCGCAGCACGATCATCGCCAGCAGCGCCTGCATCGAGAATTTCGCCTGCAGGTGGTTCGTTGCCAGCGCATAGCGGATCGGTTCCAGGATATTGCTGGCCGCGTAAAATTTGATGCTCTTGACATCCGCCGGCTTCAGGTCGTGTTCCGTCACCAGCTCGAGCAGCGCATCCATCGCCTGATGGGTGAGGATGCCGGACGGATAGGGCTTGATGCTAACGCCGGGCGACACGATGGTCAGCGGACTGCCGAGGCCGGCCTTCACCTTTTCCGGCGAGTGGCCGCCGCCGAGCACCTGCATGAAACCCCAGCGGCCGTCGAGCGCCGCCGGGTCGGCGGTGAATCCGCGCTGCGCCAGCAATGCTGCGGTCACGCCGTTTTCCGCCGCGCGGCCGACATGCAGCGGCTTGGTCATGGTGCCGAAATTGCAGCGGATGCCGGCGGCGAGGCTGGCGGCGATGCCGAGCGCAAACGCCAGCTTGTCGCCCTTGAGCCCGAGCAGCTTTGCAGCCGCAGCGCACGCGCCGAAGGTGCCGACGGTGCCGCTGCTGTGATGGCCGCGGCGATAGTGGTCCGGCAGCATCCAGTCCGAAATCTTGCATTCGACTTCGAATCCGGTCTGGAAGGCGAGCATCAAATCCTTGCCTGAAACGCCGCCGAGCGTTTGCGCGGTGACGAGGGCCGCGGTCAGCGGCGGCACCGACGGGTGCGTCAGCAGTCCGTATGCGTGAGCGGGATCGCCGCTGACCTGCGTGTCATCCCAGTCGTGGGCGTGACCGGCGGTTCCGAGCACCCGCGCGGCCAGCGGCGCCGGCACCTTGGCGCCTTTTCCGGTCAGCAGCGCGGCATCCGCGCGGCCGCCGGTGGCGCGCGCATCTTCGATCAGAATCTGTACCGAGTGCTCGGTGGTCCCTGCCGCGTACAGGCCGCACGTATCCAGCATGCAGCGGCGGCCGATGTCGAGCGCCTCGGGCGGCAGGTCGGCAAACTGCACGCGTTCGATGAATTCGACTATTTCGTGAGTGATTGCATTCTGTTCCGACATTATTCGGTTTCTCCCGGTTGCTGTCTGAAAATTGAGGGCGGCAGATTGATATTTCCATTCGTACTAGGTTGTATTTTATATGACGCCGGGGCCTATAAATTTTTTTTTGCCGCCGCGTACAAATACAAATGCATGCGCTCGAACAGTTGTGCGATTATGGCATCGCTCAACGCAAATCGATCGCTTAGCCCTGTGCAGACGTAGTTCTTCTTTCAGTGGAGGAGGCAGTCATGGTGCTACTGGGTAGATCAGTCATCGCAGCGGTATCGCTCTGCGCATTGATGTGGGGAAGTGTGTCGTTGGCGCAGGCGCCTGCTCCGTACGAGGTAACGCCGCAATTGATAAAGGCGGCGCAAAAGGAAGGAAAAGTATCCTTCTATACCGCGATCGGGCTCAAGGTCGCCCAGAAACTCGCCAGTGCGTTCGAAAAGAAATATCCCGGAATCAATGTCGAACTCGAGCGTTCCGGCGCCGAGCGAAATTTTCAGCGGATACTTCAGGAATACGGCAGCAAAATCTACAACGCCGATGTGTACGGATCTTCTGACGCCGTACAGCTCGTTTATCTCAAGCGCAAAGGTTGGCTCCAACCCGCAGTGCCCAGCGAAGTCGTCAACTGGCCCAACGACGAAAAAGATCCGGACGGTCAATATGCCACGGACCGTGCAAGCATTTCGGTCATAGCCTACAACACCAATCTGGTGAAAAAGGCCGATGCTCCGAAAAGCTACGAAGATCTTCTCGATCCCAGGTGGAAGGGAAAGCTCGTCAAGGCGCATCCGTCCTACAGCGGCACCATCATGACTGAAACCTTGATGCTGAGTAAACGCCTCGGCTGGGATTATTTCAAGAAACTGAGCCAGCAGGATGTCATGCAGGTTCAATCGGCAACGGTGCCGCCGAAGAAAGTCGCTGAAGGCGAGCGCGCCGTTATGATGGACGGCGACGAATATACACTTTTCATGTTGAAAAAATCCGGTTCGCCGATTCAGGAGGTCTATCCAACGGAAGGGGCGCCATTAGTAGTCGCCGAAGCCGGCCTTCTCAAACATGCGCCCCATCCCAACGCCGCCCGTCTCTTCTATCATTACCTGTTCTCGCTTCCAGCCCAGCAGCTTCTGGTGGACGAGGGAGGACTGCGCTCTTTTAATCCGAATGTGAAGGAGCCGAAAGGCCGTACTCCGTTATCCGAAATCAAACTACTGCATTCGGACCCGACTACCGTTGAGGAAAAGCAAATCGAAGCGGTTAAAAAGAAATACGCCTCATATTTTGGAGGCTGAAGCAAGGACTCCGGTCTATCAACATTTCATCATATCCAAATGATTTCACGTTTGGGCTGACAGTCGCACGAGCTGCGATGTGTCTTCGAGATCCATTATTCCCCAGCATGTTGAGATCAGTTCGGCAATCTGATGTGAAGGCAGAATTCCTTGTGCAAGGGCTCGTACTTTTTCCGCAAGAGCCTGGTCGGTCATCGGATTTTCAGTGCTCCCGGTGACGTGCACGACATGCTCGTCAATAACACGACCGTCTTTCAATTTCACGGATACCTTTGCTTCAGTGTCTTTGAGGTGAGGATCCGGGATCGCTGCGGTACGTTCGCGCAGCGCGCGTACCACTGGATCATCTACGCGCTCATCGCTGTATTGATGCTCGCCCGCAGCGCCATCCAAAATCGATACGGCGGCACTGTGGTATACGCTCCACTTTGATTTCAGTCCGCTTTGCGGCGATTTGTTGCCGGCCAGCTCGAGCGTGCGTGGATGAACGAAGAGTGTTATTTTTTCAATGTCCGAACCATCCGGATGGTGTGCGTTGCGTAACCGGATGCAGGCATCAATCACCGGGTGTACCACCACGCCGCAGGCAAATGGCTTGTAGGTATTCTGCAGAATTTCATAAGTGCTTCCCAATCCCCCCGTAATCGTTTCAACGTCACGTCGCGACGCGAATACTTGCGCGAAACCGTGGCGACCTTCAAGGCTGGAATCGGACGCGGTGAACCCCTGTTGCGCCAGGAGAGCCGCCAGCAGACCATTTTGTCCGGCACGGCCATGGACAAAACTTTTGGCCATCGTGCCCGCCATTTCACGTGTTCCTGCGGCCTGCGCCGATGCCAGTCCCAACGCATGTACGAATTGCTTTTCGTCAAGGCGTAGCACTTTGGACGCCGCGGCGGCTGCACCGAATACTCCGGTTGTGCCCGTGATGTACCAATCGGTATTGTGTCCAAGCCAGATCGCATCGGCGATTCGGCATTCGATTTCTACGCCCAGAACAAAAGCCAGCACGAATTCGCGGCCGCTTATGCGTTGACGTTCGGCCAGGGCAAGCAGGACGGAAGCCACCGGTCCGCTGGGATGGAGCAAGGTACGTAAATGAGTATCGTCGAAATCCAGCACGTGCGCACTGATTCCATTGAGAAGGGACGCGTGCAGCGCGTCAACGCGTTCATGCCGGCCGATCAGCGAACAGTCGGATCCGGCAGAGAACGGCAGCACCGCGGCCAGTGAATGTTCGATGGCCGGATGTCGTGAGCCGCCGACGGCACAGCCCACCCAGTTCAACAGCGATCGGATGGCTTCTTGCGTTACGTTAGCGGGGATGTCCGCCGCACTGGCGCCGATTATGTAACGGGCAAATTCACGGGTGATAGTCATGCAGGTTGAGTGCTGCAGATCAAAGATGGTTTTACTTGCCTTGTCCGGTGTAAGAGAAGCCTGGTTCCCAATTAACTGCTGCCGAGGTTTGGTTGCTCCCTCTATTCTTTCGGCGCGTGAGCTGAATTCACGTAAACATTATATCGTCATTGACGTGCGCTGCTTGTCCAGGAGCCTGTGCGGTTCGGGTCCCGGAAATGGGATGCAGTCAATAATTCATCGTGGCTTGTTGGAAGCAAGCTGGATTGTGGTGTAGCATTGGCGCGATAAAGACCAACGTTATAGGAGGAGCAACGATGCGATTGAACAAATCAGTAATTGTCGCCGCAGCAGCCTGTGTATCGATGTGCGCCGGCGTGTCGTGGGCGCAAGCGCCGGCGTCGTACAAGGTGACGCCGCAACTGATCAAGGCGGCGCAAAAAGAAGGCAAGGTATCGTTCTACACGTCGATCGGGCTCAAGGTTGCGCAGAAGCTCGCCAACGCGTTCGAGAAGAAATATCCCGGCATCACCGTGGAACTCGAACGTTCCGGCGCGGAGCGCATCTTTCAGCGGATCAATCAGGAATACAGCACCAAGATCTATAACGCCGACGTCTATGAGGCGTCGGACGCGGTGCAGTTCGTCGATCTCAAGACAAAAGGCTGGCTGCAACCCGCGGTGCCGGATGACCTCATCGATTACCCGAAAGACGAAAAGGATCCGGATGGCTATTACGCTGCCGTCCGCGCCACGCTTTCGGTGATGGGCTACAACACCAGCCTGGTAAAGAAAGCCGACGCGCCGAAGGGTTACAAGGATCTGCTGAAGCCGGAATGGAAAGGCAAGATCGTCAAGGGTCACCCCGCATACAGCGGCACCATCATGACCGAAACCTTCGACCTGAGCCATCTTCTCGGCTGGGACTATTTCAAGAAATTGAGCGAGCAGGACGTGATGCAGGTACAGTCGGCGACGGTACCGCCGAAGAAAGTCGCGCAAGGCGAGCGGGCCATCATGATGGACGGCTCCGAGTACATCGTTTTCGTGCTGCGCGAATCCGGCTCTCCGATTCAGGAAATCTATCCGGTCGAGGGAACGCCACTGATCGTCGGTAACGCCGGAATCGTCAAGCACCCGCCGCATCCGAATGCCGCGCGTCTGTTCTATCACTATATCTTCTCGACCCCGGCGCAGCAGCTGCTGGTGGACAAGGGCGGACTGCGTTCCTTCAATCCCCACGTGAAGGACCCGAAGGGCCGTACGCCGCTGTCGAAGATCAAGCTGCTGCACTCGGATCCGGCGCAGCTCGAGAAAGAAGTCGATACGATCAAGAAGAAGTACGCATCGTATTTCGGCGGTTGAAAAACCATCATGGCCGGGAGCGTCCGCGCTCCGTTGTGTGGCGCGCCGCTGGCAGCAGCGGTGTGCCGCTGACGAGCGCGGGGCTCCCGGTGTGCCGGTCATCGAACATGAGAAATAGCCCGTGAAGTCCGCGAGCGACGGACAGGCGGCCGCCATCGATCGGCGACCGCGCCTGCGTTTCGACCTGTTCAAGCCGACCTTTTTCGTGCTCGCGGCGGGGCTGATTGTCCTTATCGCGCTGCCGCTGGCGTGGCTGGTGTATTACAGCGTCGTCGACCCAAACGGCGTATTCACGCTCGGCAATTACATCACGCTGTTCACCGATTCGCGGATGCTGCAGCCGTATCTGCGCTCGATCGGCATGTCGATCAGTGTCGGGATACTGTGCGCCGTCGTCGCGACGCCATTGGCGTGGCTGGTTTCACGGACTGATTTTCCTGGCCAGCGCGTGGTGCGGGCACTGGTGATGGCTTCCTTCGTCACGCCGCCCTTTCTCGGCGCCATTGCATGGGAAATTCTGGCAGCGCCGAACAGCGGGCTGATCAATGAGATCTACCGCTATCTGAGCGGAGCGCCGCGTGCCGACCACTTGCTCAACATTTACACGATGACCGGACTGATTTTCGTCATCGCCTGTTACACCTTTCCGTATGTGTTCACGCTGGTGGCCAACGGCCTCGACCGCGTGCCTTCGGATCTCGAGGATGCGTCTGCGATCCTCGGCGGCAAAATGGCCACGACACTGCGGCACATCACGATTCCGCTGGTGTTGCCGGCAATGCTGGCAGGGACGCTGGTGGCGATGCTGCAAACGCTGACGGTGTTCGGAGCGCCTGCCATTCTGGCGTTGCCGGCCGGCTTCGACGTCGTCACCACGAAGATCTGGAGCATGTTTCAGTATCCGCCGCATCTCGAACTGGCGGCGGCAACGTCGATGCCGTTGCTGGTGATCACGGTGTTTCTGCTGCAGGGAAAAAGCTGGATACTGGGACGCAAGGGCTACACGGTGCTGGGCGGCAAAAGCGGTGTGCCCCGCATCACGCGTCTGCGCAAGTGGAAGCCGCTGGCGATCGCGTTTGCGGTGATCGTGCTGTCGCTGACAGTGGTGCTGCCGTGCCTGGCGCTGATCAAGACCGCGATCACCCACCGTGTTTCGGACGTGCTCACCCTGCACAACCTGACGCTCGAGCATTTCAAATTCGTATTCGTCGAGTATTCGGCCACGCGGCTGGCGATGTGGAATACCTTCCTGCTCGGCATCCTGTCGGCCACTGTCGGCACCGCGATTGCGTTGATGGCGGCGTACATGGTGTCACGCAACACGGTGCGTGGTTCCCGGCTGCTCGGCCTGCTGGCGACCGCGCCGATCGCGATCCCGAACATTGTGCTCGGCGTCGGCTTCTTCCTGTCGTATTCGCAGCCCGCGCTGCGCCTCTACGGCACATTGTGGATCCTGCTGCTGTGTTTCATAACGATCGGCATGCCGGCCGCCTACCAGCAGATGTCGGCGGCGTTTCATGGCATCCACACGGAACTGGAGGAAGCCAGCCGCATTCTCGGCGCCAGCCGTCTCGGCACGCTGCGCCGCATTACCGCGCCGCTGCTGCGCACCAGCGTAATTGCGACGTGGTGCTTCGTTTTCGTCGGCACCATCCGCGAGCTGTCCGCGGCGATCCTGCTGACGACCGCGAACACCAAGCTCATTTCGGTGATGATCTATAACCTCAATGAAAGCGATGACCTGGGCGCGATCTCGGTGCTCGGACTGCTGCTGCTGGTGGTGTCATTTGCGATCATCATACTGGCCAACAATCTTCCCGGACTGGGCCGGACGCCGAAGCGGCAAGCCGCGTGACGGCCGGATACTGACGCCGGGATGCTTCAAGACAAAAGGCGGAGCCTATGAGCTTTTTGGAATTATCGGGCCTGACGAAACGCTACGGCGCGCTGACCGCTGTCGATGAAGTGACGCTGGGCATCGACAAGGGACTGCTGGTGTGCCTGCTGGGCCCGTCCGGATGCGGCAAGACGACGACGCTGCGGCTGATCGCCGGATTTCTGGAGCCGGATGGCGGTGAGATCCGTGTCGATGGCCGCCGCATTTCGGCGCCGGGCGCCACCGAGGCGCCTGAACGGCGCAACATGTCGATGATTTTTCAAAGCTACGCGCTGTGGCCGCACATGACCATTTTCGACAATGTCGCGTACGGTCTCAAGCTGCGTGGCATGAAACGTCCGGAAATAAAAAAACGCGTCGACGCGATTCTGGAAGCGACGCGGCTGAGCCAACTGGCCAGCCGTTATCCGGGCGAGCTGTCGGGCGGTCAGCAGCAGCGGGTGTCGCTGGCCCGGGCGCTGGTGGTCGAGCCGGAGACGCTGCTGCTGGACGAGCCGCTGTCGAATCTGGACGCGAATCTGCGCGAGGAGATGCGTTTCGAAATCCGGCGCCTGCATGACGAATTCCGTTACACCACGGTTTACGTCACGCATGATCAGTCCGAGGCAATGACGACCGCCGATCTCATCGTGGTGATGAACCAGGGCGTGGTCGAGCAGGCCGGGACGCCGGAGGATATTTACGAGCGGCCGCAGTCCGAATTCGTCGCCCATTTCATCGGCGGCGCAAACATTTTCAAGGGGCGCTGGGATGGCCGCGACATGGTCGATTGCGGCGACGGGGTGATGCTGCGCTGTGAGTCGGGCGAATTTTCGAAAGAGGGTGACACCGCCGTTTCGATTCGTCATCACTGCATCGAGCTTCGCGCCAACCGACCGGATAGCGCGGGCACGAACTGGGTCAGCGGCAACGTGACGCGCCAGTCCTACCTCGGCCCGCATCGCGATTATCTGGTGACACTGGCGAGCGGCGCAACGGCGCGCACCATTACGCCGGTCGACGTCGACATCGAAAAGGGGCAGACCGTCTGGTTGCACCTGCCATCGCAGCATTGCCGGGCGCTCGCGCATTGACGGCGCGGCGGGCCCGGCCGCGATCAGTCGGGCATCGCGATCACGATCTTGCCGACGTGGCGGTTCGCTTCCATGTGTTCCCTGGCGGCTGGAAGCTCGTTGAAGTCAAATGTCGTGTCAACGAGCGGACGGATGCGGCCGGCGGCGATCAGCGGCAGAATATCGGCGATGAACCCTTTGATCAGCGGCACGCGTTGTTTGGCGCTGCGCAGCTTGTTTGACACGCCGAACAGCGTCAGCCGTTTCGCATGCAGCGCATCGAGATCGATTTCGCTTTTCATGATGCCGTCGACGTATCCGACGGTCGCGAGCCGGCCCTCGTATGCAAGCGTACGGACGCATTCCGGAAACAGCGAGCCGCCGACCGCATTGACGACGAGATTTGCTCCGGCATTTTGTGTGATGCGCATCACGGCATCATGAAAATCGGCGTTACGGGTGCAAAGTCCGTGGTCCAGCCCGAGCGCCTGCAGCCGTTCCAGCTTGGCGGCCGATCCCGATGTGCCGATCACACGGGCGTTCAGCGCCTTCGCGGTTTGCAATGCCGCGACGCCGACGCCCGACGAAATGCCGGTCGCCAGCAGCCATTCGCCGGCAGCCAGGTGTCCCTGCGCCACCAGCATGTCATAGACGACGAGGAAGGCCAGCGGAACCGCGGCCGCTTCTTCGTATGACAGGCCGGGCGGCACCGGTATCGCTTCGCGGGCGTCCATCAGCCCGAATTCCGCGAAGGCGCCGGCGCAGCGTCCCATCACGCGCTGACCGGGGGTCAGGTGCTTCACGTCACCGCCGAGTTTTACAATGTCGCCGGTGCCTTCATTGCCAGCGGCCCTGGCGGTTCGGGCTCCGGCATGCAGGCCGTGCGATGGAATGAATTCACCGCGGTTCAGGCCGGCCGCGCGTAAGCGCACCAGCACTTGTTGCGGACCCGGCTCGGGCAATGGAGCCTCGCGCCGTTCGAGCATGATATGACCGTTGTTTGCGCTGATCCAGTACGATTGCATGGGTTTTCCTTATTGGTGTTGTATTGAAAGCTGTTTCGTGAATATTCGCGCGATGCGAATGGAAAAGGACGAAGATGCGTAATGATAAAGCCGGGAACACGGTTTCAAAACAGCTCGCACGAATCATCTGTGCCACGATGCTCGAGCCCGGCGCAACGGAGCACGCAGCCCGGTTGATGCTGGACATCACCGGTTTGTGCATGGCTGCCCGTGACAGAGCGTACGTGAAGGCGGCGCTGGCATCAATCGATTGCGATGGGCCATGCACGGTGTTCGGCGTTTCCCGCAAGCTCTCCGCCGAGGGGGCGGCATTCGTCAACGGCATTTCGGCGCATGGAGAAGATTTCGACGACACGTACGAAGGCGGGCCGGTTCATGTCGGCGCAGTGATCATTCCTGCGTTGATGGCAGCAGCAGAAAGGCATCAGCTTTCCGGTGCCGATCTGTTCCGCGGAATCGCCGTCGGCGCCGAAGTGATGTGCCGCTTGTGTCGGGTTGCGCCGACCCGCGTGCACAAGGCCGGTTTTCACCCCACCGCCATTTTCGGCGTGATGGGTGCCGTTGTCGGCGTCGGCGCCGCGTTGCACTTGCCGCAAGAAGCGCTGGTCAATGCATTCGGCATCGCGGGCAGCATGGCGTCGGGGATCATTGAGTACCTGGCCGATGGATCGTGGACCAAGCGCATGCATCCGGGGTGGGCGGCGCAGTCCGCGTACCGTGCGGTGCGGCTGGCGATGGCCGGCTTCCATGGCCCGGCGACGGTGTTCGAGGGGCAGCATGGATTGTTTCATGGATTCGCAAACATGCTCGACGGGGACTTCGATGCGATGCTGGACGGATTTGGAGAGCAGTGGCTGTGGATGACGCTTGCGTTCAAACCCTATGCCTGCGGTACGATGGCGCATCCGTACATCGATTGCGCGCGCGCGTTCAGAAAAGAAGGAATCGATCCCGAATCGATCATCAGCATTGAATGCGAAACGGCGGAGGGCATCGTGCATCGGCTGTGGGAGCCGCGTGAGCTGAAAAGTGCACCGCCGAACGGCTATGCCGCGAAATTCAGCGTTCCGTACGCGATCGCATCGGGCATACTGGAAGATGCGGCGGGCCTTGAGGAATTCGATGACGACGCTGTGAAACGGCCGGAACTGGTACGGCTGGCGCGCAAGGTGTCCTATATTGTCGATCCCAGGAATCCTTATCCCGATCGTTTTACCGGGCATCTGAAAGTGACGCTCGATAACGGCGACGTTCGTGAGTACCGTCAGGATTTTTTCCGGGGGGGCAACGATCGCCCGCTGAGCAGCGAGGAACTGCATGACAAGTTCATCCGCAATTGCCGCTACGGCGGGCTTTCCGAAAAGCATGCCGAACGCATCGCCGATGAGATCGTGACGCTGTTCGTCTCATCGCAGGTGGATCTGTCGCCGTTTGCCGGCTGAACTGACGGGCCGTGTTGGTGCGGGCGGCCGGACTCGAACCGGCACGGCCTTGCGGCCAGCAGATTTTAAGTCTGCTGCGGCTACCGATTACGCCACGCCCGCATCGTTCGGATTGTATCAAAGGTGTTTCGCGTCTGCCGTACCGATTATCACGGGTTGCGCTTGGGCGTGCGGTGTCCGCGCGATCTTTTCCACCGCATCCAGCGATGGCTGGCGCGAACCAGCAGCCGTCGCATCGGGCGCTGCAGAAACGGCAGATCCTGCGCCAGCAGCAGCAATCCGAGCGGCAGCATCCACAGCCCGAGAATCGGCAGGAAGCTCAGGATGCCGCCGATGATGAGCAGTATTCCGACCGGAATACGCACCCAGCGCGACGAAGGTTTCCTCAGCCATCGCAGAAACCGGCCGACCGGCCGCGGCAGCTTTTGCTGAATGCGTTCAAATTGGCGATCGAGTTTTTCCTGGTCTGTTCCGGCCATGGTCTGTTCTGTCGGGCGGCACGTACGGCGAGACGGTAGCGGCGGGCGCAATGCCTGGTCGCTGTGCGGGTCCCGGTTCGACGGTGGTGTACGGCAAAAATTTACGCGGCGTATCCGGCGTGCACACTGGCACGCCGGGACTCATTGGCGGGCAGAATAGACGATACCGGACCCTGTTACCGGCCGTCTTCTTCGCGCCGTTCCTCGTCGAGCGTCAGGATCGCTTCCGGCGTGGTTTCAAGCCTCGCTTTCGGTATTGGCATGCCGCTCCTGTCGGACAGACCGTAGCTGCCTTCATCGATCTTCTGCAGTGCCCGCTCGATGTTTCGCAGGCGCCATCTGTTCGTGTCGTATACCGCCTGCTTGATTTCATTTTGTGCCATGTCCTGGGCGACTTCCTCGGGTTCGTGCGCCTCGTCTGTGTGCGCTTCCTGAAAAACCCGTTCCTGCTCATTTTCTTCCTGCTCGCCTCCCAGGAGCTGCCGACGCAGCGCGTCGAGACGCTTTCGTTGCTGTTCGATGAATTCCAGTTTCAATGTGGCATTCTGGTTCGACATTCGTTCTCTCCTGTTGCGGCTGGTTGAACGATGCGGCGACGGATGTGTATAGCCCGGAGACATAGTGGACACCTGTTCGGAGACATGGTGGACGCTTTTAGGGCAGTGAGCGCCCATGGACGGAAGTATGCTGGGCCAGATCGATGCGGGCAATGCGATGAATCGACCAG
>DASSON010000186.1:0-9704 GCA_035700525.1 Burkholderiales bacterium | reverse complement strand
CTTTGGGAGCGCGTCTTCGACGCATCCATGATCGAACACGTCGATCCGGGAAATGCCACACAAACCCGGGAGATGCTGGAAGCGCTAATCAACGACGGTACCGTCCGCGCGTCGGAACGAACGATACGGTAAATGGTAGGTCGTGGCGGATTCGAACCGCCGACCAACGGATTAAAAGTCCGCTGCTCTACCAGCTGAGCTAACGACCCGGAAAAACTGCGGATTTTACTGTTTTGGAGAGGTTCGGGTCAATCGCAACATGGTGCTTGCGAGGGGTCCCGCTGATGTTTACGCTTCCCGCATCAGTCGCCAGTACTGATATTTCATCGTCAATGCCGCGCCGGCGATGATCGAAAGAAAGGTCATGATCGATCCCACCGCGAGCGTCGAAAACCCGCTGATCCCCTGGCCGATCGTGCAGCCGAGCGCAGTGACGCCACCGAATCCCATCAGCGTGCCTCCCAGCATATGAGCGCCGAGATCCTTGACGTCGGCAAAACTTTCCCAGCGAAACGTTCTGCTGAAGACGGCATAGGCAAACGCGCCGGCGATCATGCCGACGACGATCGCGATGTCGAAGTTGAAATGCAGCGAACTGTCGGTCCACAACATCAGAAGCTGCAAGGTATACGCAAGCGGCGCGACGAACGAAAACGATTCGGCGACATTGGTCTGAGTGCCGAAGAAGGTTTTTTCCAGCGTATCGGGATTGTCCTGGTAGCCGATGTGCGCGATCAGGTACCAGCCGGCCACCACGACCAGGCCGATGACGACTCCACCCAGAATATATTCGCCGTGCCTGCGAAAATCGCGGCTGACGAACACGAATATCAGCAGGGCCGCCGCAAAGATTGACGCAATGATGATGTCGAGCAGCGGTTTCGCGACCCCGGTCATTTTCGTCAGCAGCGAAGCGATATCCTGGCCGGCGAAACCGTAAGCCGACAGATTGACCGCCACCGGCTGCAGGAATTCGACGCGCCACAAGCCGAACAGTCCGCGCAATGTCATGTACGCGGAAATCGCGAGAAACACGAACACGATCACCGATTTCATGTTGCCGCCGCCGATGCGCATCAGCGTGCGGCTGCCGCAGCCCGAGCCCAGCGTCATGCCGACGCCGAACAGGAATCCGCCGACGATGTAGCTGAGCCAGATGAAGTCCGGCCGCGGGTAAATCGATTTCGACAGATCGATCAGTCCGGTATATTCGAGAATGTGGGCGCCGATGATGGCGACCGCGATCGCCAGCAGCCACATTCGCATGCGGCCCCAGTCGCCGATGTTGACGATGTCGGACACCGCACCCATCGTGCAGAAATTGGCTTTCATGCCGACCGCGCCGAAGATGAATGCCAGAACGAATCCGGACCACGTCACAATCGCGCCGAGATGGGCGGTGCTTTCCATCAGCCGCGGTCTCTCCCGCTGCGTATGACGGAATCATCGGCGTAACGCGTCGGATCGGCGATGTCGGCCGCCGCAAAACCGGCACGCCGCAAGCGGCAGGCATCGCATTGTCCGCACGCCGCACCTTCATCGGTCGCCTGGTAGCAGGAAACGGTCAGCGCGTAATCCACGCCCAGCGCGGTGCCCTTGCGAATGATGTCGGCCTTCGACAAATCGATCAGCGGCGCATGAATGGTCATCCCGCGTCCTTCGGTGCCGGCCTTCGTCGCGAGATTCGCCATCGCGGAAAACGCGCGGATGTATTCCGGCCGGCAATCGGGATAGCCGGAATAGTCCACCGCATTGACCCCAATGAAGATGTCGCGCGCGTCGAGCACTTCGGCCCACGCCAGCGCCAGCGACAGCATGATGGTGTTGCGGGCCGGCACATAGGTTACCGGAATGCCATCGGTCGGCTGTTCCGGCACCGGGATGCTGCTGTCGGTCAGCGCCGAACCACCGAAGGCCGCCAGATCAATCCGGATCACGCGCTGCTCGGTGGCACCCAGCGTCTGCGTCACGCGTCTGGCGGCAGTGAGTTCCGAACGATGGCGCTGGCCGTAGTCAACGCTCAAACAATACGCGGAAAACCCCTGATCGCGCGCAATCGCCAGCACGGTGGCGGAGTCCAGTCCGCCGGACAGCAGCACCACGGCTTTTTTCATTGCTGCCGGCTGCTCACTTCCCGGCCACCTCGCCCCATAACTGTTTGTGCAACTGGATCTGCATGCGCACCGGCAGGTGGTCGCGCAATATCCATTCTGCCAGCCTCACCGCCGGCAGATCGTGATACGACGGTGAAAACAGCACCGGACAGACAGCGTCCAGTCCGCGCTCGACCAGAACCTGGCGTGCCCACTGATAGTCCGCTTCGCTGCAGATCACGAATTTGATCTCGTCGTCCGGAGTCAGGCAGTCGAGATTGCTCCAGCGGTTCTTGCCGGCTTCGCCGGAATCCGGCGTCTTGATGTCGAGAATCCGTGACACCCGACGGTCCACGCGTGTAATGTCGATCGCCCCGCTGGTTTCCAGCGACACCAAATAGCCGCGGTCGCACAGCGCAGTGAGCAGCGCGTGGCAGCCCTTCTGCGCCAGCGGCTCACCGCCGGTCACGGTAACGTAGCGGGCGCGACATTCGTGAACGCGTTCCAGAACATCGGCCAGCGCCATTGTCGTGCCGCCGTGGAACGCGTACGCGGTGTCGCAATAAGCACAGCGCAACGGGCAGCCGGTAAGCCGGACGAAAACGGTGGGCAGCCCGACGCGGCTGGTCTCTCCCTGCAGCGAAAAGAATATCTCGGAAACGCGCAGCGTCACGGCGCCGGGATCAGCGGCGTGTGTTTCAGGCGTCGATAAAACAGCTTCCTGCACCATCGTCCGGTTTGCCGGCTGCGCGCCGCTATTTCAGGTTGGCGAGCCGCTCTTTTGCCTTCCCGGCGGCGGTGCTGTCGGGGAAGCGCTTGATCAGATCCTGCATCGTCGCGCGCGCACCGACACTGTCGCCCAGTTCCTTTTGCGAGCTGGCGAGATTGAGCAGCGCGTCCGACGCTGAAGAACTGTCGGGATAAGCGCTCAGCAGCGTGCGCTGGCTTTTGATCGCGCCGGCGTAGTCGTGCAGATTGAACTGTGAATCCCCGATCCAGTACTGCGCGCGCGGCGCCAGCGTGCTTCCCGGATAATCCTTCAGAAATTTCTCGAAAGCCGCAATCGCGCCCTTGTAATCGCCGCGGCCGCGCAACTTCTGCGCGGCATCGTAGGCACGTTGTTCTGCCGCTGCATCCGCCGTGGACGAAGGGTTGGCGGCGCCGGCCGAGGCGGTGCCGGGCGCAGGCGCTGCGCCATTCGTCGGAGGCACCGCTCCTCCAGCCCCCCCCGCCTGCTCCAGCCGCCGCAACCGTGTGTCGAGATCGACGTACATGTCCTTCTGCTGCTTTTGCGTCACCCGGATCTTGTTGTTGAGCACTTCGATCTGGCCGCGCAGATCGGTCACCTGCTGCTTGAGCGTTTGAATCTGATTGTACAGATCAAGTAACCCTTGGTTCTTGAATTGATCTTCCAGCCGCGTCAGGCGCTGGTCGATCTGCTTGATCTGGTCGTCGTTGCCGAACAGGGCGGCGTGCGCGGGCAGTGCCATCGTGCTCATGGCCAGTACCCCAAATACCGCCAGGCTGCCCGCCAGAAATTGCACTGCACGCTTCATCGCCGCCCCCTCCCGCAAAGAAATTACGGATGCTGATAGACGATATCGTCACGCCGGTTCTGCGCCCAGCAGGATTCATCATGCTCGGTGCACTTCGGCTTTTCCTTGCCGTAGCTGATGGTCTCGATCTGCTGCGGCGGCACACCCAGCACCATCATCATCTGCTTCACCGCGTCGGCGCGGCGCTGACCCAGCGCGAGGTTGTACTCGGAGCTGCCGCGCTCGTCGCAGTTGCCCTGGATTTGCACGCGGGCCTGCGGATGATCGGACAGATAACGGGCATGTGCCTGCACGATGGGCTTGTACTCTTCGCTCACCGTCGAGCTGTCGAGATCGAAATAGACGCTGCGCTTCGCGAGAATGCTGTGGGGATTATTGAGATCGTTCGCGCCGAGATTCTGTCCTGCCACATTGCCGGCCTGCGCCCCTTGTCCCTGCGCCCCGCCGGCCTGTTCCACTGCGGCCGGCTTGGTTTCGTGGCTGGCGCAGCCGGCCAACGCAAGTCCCAACAGCAGCACGCACAATCCCGTCAGTTTCTTCATGTTGTCGACTCCTTTCATTGGGTTTTGGGTAACGGTCCCCACGCCGGCTCCGAAACCTGCCCGGTGTCGGCGCGCAACCGCTGTTTGACACGACCATCACTTGACACCGCGGCCAGTATGCCTCCCTCGGCCGCATACAGAATCATCTTTCCGTTGGGCGCAAAACTCGGCGACTGATCGAGGTCACCGTTGGTCAGCACTTGCGCCTGATGCGAGGTGAAATCCTCCACCGCGATATTGAGATGCCCATTGTTGCGCTGTACGAACGCGAAATCCTTGCCGGTGGGACTGTAATCCGGCGTCACGTTGTAGCTGCCGTCGAACGTCAGCCGCTGCGCCTCGCCGCCATTCGCCGGCATCTCGTAAATCTGCGGGCTGCCGCCGCGGTCCGACGTGAACAGCAGTGACTTGCCGTCCGGCGAGAAGCTGGGCTCGGTGTTGATCGAACTGCCATGCGTGAGTTGTGTCAGGCCGCTGCCGTCGTCGTTCACCCGGTACAGGTTGGTGCCGCCATCCTGTGGAATGGCGACCACCAGCTGCTTGCCGTTCGGCGCCCACGCCGGAGCGCTGGTGGTGCCCTTCGAGTTGATGACCACGTGGCGGTTGCCGGTCAGCAGCGACTGCACGTAGACCGCGGCGTGTCCTTTTTCGAATGATACGTACGCGAGCCGGGTGCCGTCCGGCGACCAGGCCGGCGAAATGATCGGCTGCCTCGTCGCAAGCACCGTCTGCGGGTTATAGCCGTCCGAGTCCGCGACCTGCAACTCGTAGCGCCCGCTTTGCCTCAGCACGTAGGCGATCCGTGTGCTGAACACGCCGACGTCGCCGGTAATCGCCTTGTAGATCGCATCCGCGATCTTGTGCGCGGTGAGCCGCGCCTGTGACGGCGCAATGTTGTACTGGAAACCGGCGAGCTGGCCCTGCTGCAGCACGTCGAGCAGCCGGAACTGGACGTTGTAGTGACCGTCCGGCAACGGCGTCACCGAGCCGATCGCAAGCGCCTCGGCGCCGCGCGCCGCCCACACCGGATATTGCACCTGCGACGGATCAGTCGGCACCGGATTGATGCCGCCGGCATCGACCATTCTGAACAGCCCGGTGCGCGTCAGGTCGGCGATCACGACCGGCGTGATCTGCTGCTGCAATGCGGTCTCGCCGGGAAAGGTCGAAATCGCGATCGGTGTCTGCTTCGCGCCGCCACCGACGATCTGGATGGTGAGCGCGGCATCCGCCAGCGGTACGCAGAGCCACAGCGCAACCCAGCATCCAATGGCAAGTTTATTGATTCGCATGCAGATTTTCATGGGAAACATTATACCGGGTTTCGCTTTCATCCAAATCGGTGCCGGATCGCAAGGGCACCGCCCTGTCTTCGGTTCTTCAGTCCCGAGCTGCCTTACTCCTGCGGACGGAACTCCAGTCTGAGTTCACGGAAATTGCTGAACAGCGACGGATCCGGCGGCAATGGCAACGGCTGTGCCTTCAGAATCGCGCGCTGCACAGCGTCATCATAGGCCGGATAGCCGCTGCTTTGAACCAGCGTCGCCGACAGCACCTGGCCGCCCGGAATCAGCACCACATCAAACACCGCTTGCGGGTTGCCCTTGACGCTGGGCGGAATCATGACGTAGCGCCGGATCTTGCTCTTGATCCGGTCCTTGTACTCGCCAATCAGTGCCGCCTGCGCCGTCGCCTGCTGCTGGGCCGCCTGTTGCGCGGCCCGCTGCTGCGCAAGCTTTCTCTGATGTGCCTTCTGCGCGGCGAGCTTTTTCGCCTGCGCTTCCTTCTGTTTCTCGAGTGCCGCCTGTTTCTCGGCCTCTTCCTGCTGCTGTTTCAACTTTTCCTGCTGTGCCTTTTGCGCCGCCAGCTTCTTCGCCTGTTCCTCTTTCTGTTTCTTCAGTTGTGCCTGTTTCTGCGCTTCTTCCTGCGCTTTCTTTTTCGCAGCCTGCTGCGCCGCCTTGCGCTCCGCCTCTTTTTTCGCTTCCTCCTGCTGTTGCTGAAGCTCGATCTCCGCCTGCTTTTGCGCTTCCTGCTGCTGTTCGAGCGCCTTGCGCTGCGCCTCGATCTTGGCCTGCTGTTCGGCGGCGGCCTTCTGCTGCGCCTCCAGCTTTTCCTGCTGTTCCTTGAGCGCCTGCTGCTGTGCTTCCTGCTGCTGCTTCAGCTTTTCCTGCTGCTCCTGCAGTGCCTGCTGTTGCGCCTGCCGCTGCGCCTGGAGCTTTGCCTGCTGTTCCTCAAATGCCTGCTGCTGTTTCTTGAGCTGTTCCTGCTGCTGCGTTACCGCCTCACGCTGCGCCTGTTCCTCGGCCTGCTTGCGTTCCACCGCCGCCTGCTTCTGCTCCTTGACCTGCTGTTGTTCCGTGGCCTGTTGCGGTGTCCACAGTTGCGCGATGACCGGTGCCGTGTCCTTGGGCTTCCACGTCACGCCGATCACGATCAAAACGATGAATACGATGTGCGCCAGTACCGCGAGCACACCGGACCATGTCCGTGTCGATCTGTCAGGCTTACGCCGTGTCATTGCTGCTTGATGGGTTTGACCAGGAGTCCGACTTTCTGCACCTGATTCTGCTGCAGCATGTCCATCACGCTCAGGACCGCCTCATAGCGTACGTTCTTGTCCGCCGCGATTACCACCGCCTGGTTTTGCTGTTGCGCCTGTTTCTGCTTGATCGCGGCGACCAGCTCGTCGCGCGTCACCTGCTGCGGCGTGGCGCCGGCCTGGTTGCGGTCGATCAGCCACAGGCTCTGGTCGGCCCGCACCTGGACTTCGAGCGGCCCCGGCGCGGCGGTTGCGGCCTTGCCCATCGACGGCAACTGGATTTCACCGGGATTGACCAGCGGCGCGGTGACCATGAAGATCACCAGCAGCACCAGCATCACGTCGATGTACGGAACCACGTTGATCTGGTTCATCAGCCGTCGCTCGTGGCGGCGTTCGATCAGCATGCGGCGTCCCTCAGCGGCTTTGGCGTTGCAGAATGTTGGAAAACTCTTCCATGAACGACTCGAAGCGCGTCGCCAGGCGGTTGACGTCACCGGCAAAGCGATTGTATGCAATCACCGCCGGGATCGCCGCGAACAGGCCCATCGCGGTCGCGATCAGCGCCTCGGCGATACCGGGCGCGACGTGTGCGAGCGTCGCCTGCGCGACGTGTGCCAGTCCGCGGAACGCGTTCATGATGCCCCACACCGTACCGAACAGGCCGACGTACGGGCTCACCGAGCCGACGGTCGCCAGAAACGCGAGATGACTTTCGAGGTATTCCATTTCGCGCTGGTAGGTCGCGCGCATCGCGCGCCGCGTGCCGTCCATCACCATGCCGACGTCCATCGACGACTGCCGCCGCAGCTTGGTGAATTCGCGGAAACCGGCTTCAAAAATGCGCTCCAGACTGCCGGCGGAACTGCGCGCGGTGATCGCCGACTGGTAGAGCTCGTTGAGATCGGCGCCACTCCAGAACACCTTCTCGAAATCGTCGGTCTGTTTCGTGACGCGCTTGTACGCGAAGGTCTTGAGAAAGATGTAGTACCACGAAAAAAGTGACGCGATCAGCAGCAGCAGCAGCACCAGCTGCACCAGCACGCTGGCGGTGGTCAGCAGTGAAAGGACCGACAGGTCGGGGGAAACATTCATGCGTGGCTTCCTATTTTTTGCAGGACTGACTGCGGTATTCTGGCGGGCCTCAATGACCGCATGTCGAGGCATGCCACTTCGATGCGGCCGACCGTCAGCACGTCGGCTGCACGCAGCACGCGCTGGGCAAGCCGGATGCGGCTGCCGCGTGCCGTAACGGATTCCACCGTCACCGTGAGTTCGTCATTGAACACGGCCGGCCTGAGATAGTCCAGCGTCACCGAACGCACGGCGAAAACGATGCCCCACTGCTCACGCAATTCGGTCTGCTCGAATCCGAACGCCCGCAGCCATTCCGTGCGCGCGCGTTCCATGAACCGCAGGTAATTGGCATAGTAAACCAGTCCGGCGAGATCGGTGTCCTCATAATAGACGCGTACCGGCCACAGAAACGTCGCGCTGGCGATCGTGCTATCGAGCATCAGGGCGGAGGCGCCGACATGAACCCAAAACGCTAATCGTAAAGGCTGCGGCGCGAATCGTAAATGAAAAAAGCGGCCGATGCGGGTTTTTTACATCCACTGCCCGGCGATTACCGTGCATCGCCGCCGGGATTGCTTTCCCACAGATCGGACGTGGCCGCGGCCGTCGGTTGCGCCAGTCCGAAATGGCGGTACGCGGTCACGGTCGCCATGCGCCCGCGCGGCGTGCGCTGCAGGTAACCCTGCTGGATCAGATACGGCTCGAGCACGTCCTCGATGGTGTCCCGCGCCTCGCTGATGGCGGCGGCGAGATTGTCCACCCCGACCGGCCCGCCGCCGAATTTTTCGATCACCGCCAGCAGCAGCTTGCGATCCATCACGTCAAGGCCGAGCGTATCGACGTCGAGCATTTTGAGCGCGGCATCGGCAATCTCGCGCGTGACGCAGCCGTCGGCTTTCACCTGGGCATAATCCCGCACGCGGCGCAACAGGCGGTTGACGATGCGCGGCGTGCCGCGCGAACGGCCGGCGATTTCGCGTGCGCCGTCATCGGTCAGATCGGTGTCCAGCAGGTGTGCCGAACGCCCGACAATGCGCGACAATTCCGCCGCCGAATAAAATTCCAGCCGCGCCACGATGCCGAAACGGTCGCGCAGCGGATTGGTCAGCATGCCGGCGCGTGTGGTGGCGCCGACCAGCGTGAACGGCGGCAGATCGAGCTTGACCGAACGCGCAGCCGGCCCTTCACCGATCATGATGTCGATGCGGAAATCCTCGAGCGCCGGGTAAAGAATTTCCTCGACCACCGGACTCAGCCGGTGAATCTCGTCGATGAACAATACGTCGTTCGGTTCGAGGTTGGTCAGCAGCGCCGCGAGATCGCCGGCGCGCTCCAGCACCGGTCCCGACGTGGCACGCAAGTTGACGCCCATTTCGCGCGCGATGATGTGCGCCAGCGTGGTCTTGCCCAGACCCGGTGGCCCGAACAGCAGCACGTGATCGAGCGCTTCCTGGCGCCGGCGCGCGGCCTCGATGAAAATCGCCAGTTGATCGCGGATTTTCTGCTGTCCGACGTACTCGTCCAGCCGCAGCGGCCGCAGCGCGCGCTCGAAAGCCTCCTCCTGCGGCGTCGCCGGCTCGGCGGAAATGAGGCGGTCGGTCTCGATCATTCGATAGTGAGGCGTGAGGAGTAAGGAGTGAGGCGATAAAAACACCGGGGCATGATCTTTCTCCTCACACCTTACGCCTCACACCTCACGATTTCGACAAAAGTTTGAGTGCCTGCCGAATGCCGTCGGCGAGCGCAACGTCATCGGGCAGTTGCTTGACCGCCCATGACGCTTCGCGGTCATTATAACCCAGCGCCACCAGCGCATTGAGCACGTCGGAACCGCGCGCAGCCGATGCGGCGGCGCCCGCCGTGATGGCTACGTCGAGCTTGTCGCGCAGTTCCAGCA
>DASSON010000185.1:0-12046 GCA_035700525.1 Burkholderiales bacterium | reverse complement strand
CTTGTATCTTGCGGTTATGGATGTTTTCATGATGTTGGTTGCGAAGTGCTCGGGCGAAGCGCGAGAGTGCAGGGTCCGAGGCGACGCAGCCGTAGTCTGGGTTCGGGACGAGTGCGTAGCCTGATACTCCTGTGGGAGACCGAGCCCGTTGAGGAGCCCAAGGCGCGCACTCGGTTCCGTTCTCTGCAAGCCCGAACAGCTGATCGATTCGAGATCGTATTTACAAGGCCGGGAGGTGGAGAACATGTCTGAACCGATTCACGTAGGAATAGACGTAGCGAAAGACACGCTGGAAGTGGCGTTGGGGCCGCAGGCGGCAACGCAGCGTTTTACCAATGACGACGAGGGCCACGAGGCGTTGATCAGCGCGCTTGGCGCACAGGCCGTGGACCTGGTGGTGATGGAGGCCACCGGCGGCTATGAGGCGCCGTGTGCCTGTGCGCTGCAGGCGGCGGGCTTGGCGGTGGCGGTGGTCAATCCGCGCCAGGCGCGCGAGTTCGCCAGAGCGATGGGTTATCTGGCGAAGACCGATCGCCTGGATGCCCGGATGCTGGCAGAGCTGGCGGCGGTTCTGGCGCGACGCCCCGACCGGCACAAGGTGCTCCGGGCGCTGCCCTCGGAGGAGCAGCAGCGGCTGCACGCGCTGGTATTGCGCCGGCGCCAGCTGGTGCAAATGCTGGTGGCCGAGCGCAACCGCCTGGCCATCAGCCACCGCGTCGCCCGCGCCAGCATCGAGACGCTGATCGAGGCGCTGCGCCAGCAGATCACGCACGTCGAAGGTGAACTGGCGGGCCACGTCGCGCACCATCATGCCGAGGTGGCCAAGCTGTTGCAAAGCGCCAAAGGGGTTGGTCCCAACACCTGCATGATCCTGATCGCCGATCTACCCGAACTGGGCAAGCTCAGCGCCCGGCAGATCAGTGCCCTGGTGGGGCTAGCGCCCTTCAATCGCGACTCGGGAAAGATGCGTGGCAAACGTGCGATCTTCGCTGGCCGCGCCCAGGTGCGCTGCGCGCTTTACATGGCGGCTCTTGTTGCCACGCGCCACAATCGCGTGATCAAAGCGTTCTACGCGCGTTTGCTCGCCGCCGGCAAACCCAAGAAGGTTGCCCTTGTTGCCTGCATGCGCAAACTGCTCACCATCCTCAACGCGATGGTCAGAACCGGCAAGCCATGGGACGAGTCTCATCATTGCGCTTGACAACCAAGACAGCTGCTCCTCACTTGCCTATCGACAATGCTCGAAACCATAGAACTTGAAACCGGCGCCAATCCAACCGCGACGGTAATCTGGATGCATGGACTCGGCGCCGACGGCAACGACTTCGTGCCGATTGTCCCGGAGTTACGGCTCGGAACGACGCCGGCGGTGCGCTTCATCTTTCCGCATGCACCGATGCAGCCGGTAACGATCAACAACGGCTACGTGATGCGCGCGTGGTATGACGTCAGCCAGGGTGATCTCGAGGGCAATTTGCGCCGCGCCGACGAAGCTGGCGTACGGCGTTCGCAACAGGCCGTCGACCAGTTGATCCAAAGCGAAATCGAGCGCGGGATACCGGCCGCGCGCATCGTCGTCGCCGGATTTTCGCAGGGCGGCGCGATCGCGCTGCAGACCGGACTGCGGTATCCGGAACGGCTTGCCGGTGTGATGGCGCTTTCGGCCTATCTGCCGCTGGCGGAACATCTGCCGCAGGAAGCTGCGGCCACCAATGCCGCAACACCGCTATTCATTGCGCACGGCACTGCCGATCCGGTCGTGCCCTACGCGCTGGGCCGGCACTCGGCCACGCTGCTGGAACAGCTCGGCTACCACGTCGAATGGCATGAATACCCGATGCCGCACTCGGTATGCACCGAGGAGATCGCGGACATCAGCACCTGGCTGAAGCGCGTGTTGGAAATTCGGGGAGATTAGGAACTGGGATTGCGGGGCAACGCAAATCCCAATCCCGATTCAAGCGCCAGTCAGACGTTCTTCGGCGCGATACGGAAGCTGACCCGGTCGAAATCCTCGCCTGCCTCGACCAGGCGTGACGGCATCAACAGATAATGTTTGCTGCGCACCTCCATTTCGAAGCGATGGCCGGAATCGTACAGGCCCTTGCGCAGCAGCAGTGTCACTTCGCCGCTGGCATCGGGCGTGGTGGACAGCAGCAGCGCTGACTCGAAATCCGCTCCCGGCGCGGCCGACGACGTCGGTTCGGCGCGGGCAATCCGCACCGGAATTACCGCCTGCGACAGCGCCTCGATGCCAGTGCGAAGCTGCCGGTGCTGATCGCGGCCGATGCGGCGGATGATGCCGATGCCCCAGTATTTCGCCAGTTCCGGCTTGATGCCGACCAGGCTGCCGACGCGCACCCATTCGCCCTTTACCAGCGGCACGATCGCGCCGAAACCGCTGTCGCTGACATTTTCGACGATCCAGCTCTCGGACGCGCGATCCTCGGCCACCGGCACCGGATTACGCGGATCGAGCAGGTGCAGAATGCTGTGCAGGCCGCCGACGACAGTGAGCCGCGTGGCGGTCGGACGCCTTTGCGTGCGCCGTCCGCGCGGCGCATCCGCCCAATGAGAGCGCAAATGGCGCATGATCGGCGCAATGTCCGCCGGATCGCCGGCCACGTCGAAATTAATTCCGTGCGGCAGTTCGTTGCCGGTACGCATCGCGTCCAGCAGCCGGTCCAGCTCGACCAGCGTCCGGCCGGGTCCGAAATAACGCAGCGCCGATCCCGCCTGGCGGCCGTTCAACGTGCGCCACGGCGCACGCGGCAGATCGAGATCGATCGCATAACCGCAGCCGCCGGCCGGTTGCGGCTCCATCGCGAATGCCGGCGCCAGATACGCAATCATCTGCGCCGCCGTTTCCAGGCGCGCCGGCACCAGACTGTCGGTCGACGATACCGCCAGCATCAACGCCTTCAGCAGTTCCCGCTTGACCGATGTCTGTCCCTGCGAAACCGGATGAAGGTCGATCAGGATGTTGTGGAATTCCTTTTCCTCGGCAAACTGGTACATGCGGAAAAGTTCTTCCCAGATGCGCTCGTCAATCGGACTGTAGCGCAACAGCAGCCATTTGAGCTGATTGCCCAACGCGTTGACCGCCCGCGCCACCACTTGCGGCAGATTGTTGCGCACCCCCTGGCCGCCGACGGCACCGGCCGCGCACAGATCGACGCTCAGCAGATAGGCATGGCCGAGCTGCTTCCAGAAATTGTAGGCCACTGTCCATACCCGGTTTTCCTGAAAAATCTGGTTGCGGGTAAGGACCAGATACTCGTTCAGCAGCGCGTGCTGCCGCGGCCGCGCGGCCGCATCCAGTAGGTCGATGCTGGCGAAGCGGGCATCGAGCTGAAAACCGTCGGCATGGGACACCGAGCCCAGCCAGAACGTCACTTCTTCGAGAGCGGTTGCCGGATCATCGGCAGGCAGGCCGGAAATGATACCGCGCGCCCGCACCGCATCGGCCAGCGGATGGGCCGCCGTCTCGCTCAATTGTTCGAGCATATTATGGTGTTCCCCCCTGTTTCGGAACCCTTGTTTCTTCGATTTCGGTGCAGGACCGGCCGCTATTTCGGAAACGGACCTCGGTCGGTGCATACCGGACAACGAAACTCCAGCAAGAAACCTGCCAACCGCCTTTCCGCGGTGGCAACGGAAATCGTCCGCTGGCCGGCACGCCGGAATTCTACTCCAACGCGGCACTCCGCCCGCGCTCTACGTCGATCCCAGCCAGAATCGCGATGCCAATGACAAAATACAGGCCGGTGACCAGAATGGCCGTGCGCTGGTCGCCGTGCGTCACCCATGTCACCGCCCCGTAGGTGACGGGTCCGAGTATCGACGACAGCTTGACGGCCACTCCCCACAATCCAAAGAATTCGCCCTCGCGCGACGGCGGACTGAGATAGCCGACCAGCGCACGGCCCGCCGACTGGCTGGAGCCCACGCACAAACCGGCGATGTTGGCGGCGATCCAGAACCGCACCGGGCCGCTCGCGCTCCACGCCAGCAGCACCGTCACGATCCAGCCGATCAGTGTCCACAGGATCGCCCTGAAATGTCCGACACGATCCTGCACATGGCCGAAAATGAACGCGCCCGCGGCGGCGGCTATGTTCACGACCAGAATCAGGACAATCGTCTGCTCGGTCTTGAACCCCATCGCCTGTTCGGCATAAATCGCCGCCAACGCGATGACCGCCTGGATGCCGGCCTGGTAGCAGACGATGCAGATCAGGAAGCGCCACAGATCGGTATGGCGCCGCGCCTGCCGCGCGGTCTGCGCCAGGCGCGCGAATGCCGCCACCACGCCGGCACTGCCGACGACCGGAACCGCGCGCTCCTTCAGGAACAGGAAGGTCGGCACGCTCGATGCGGCGAAGATCAGCGCCGTGATCACCATGGTTCCCGGCACGAAATGCGCGGCATCCGCGCCATGCGACTTCACGTAGCTGACGTAGGCGAGGCAGGCGCCGAGACTGATCAGGCCGCCGATATAGCCGAGACTCCAGCCCCAGCCCGATACGCGCCCCATCGCGTCGCCTTCCGCCAGACCGGGCAGAAAAGCGGCCGCCACGTTTTCGCCAGAGCCGTAAAAAAAATTCGACAGCACGATCAGCACCACGCCCAGCCACAGGTCACCCGGCCCGACCGACGCCAGTGCTGCGGTGAACAGCACGCAGCCGATGGTGGTCATCAGCAGCACGCGCTTTTTCGCGGCGCGCGCATCCATCCACGCGCCGAGCGCCGGCGCGGTGATGATGATCAGCAGATAGGAAACGGCAAGCGCCGCGGTCCAGGCGAACGTCGCCCACGGCTTGCCGCCGGCGACGACACCGACGAAATATGCATTGAATATCGCGGTGATGACAACGGTGGTGTATCCGGAATTGGCGAAGTCGTACATTGCCCATCCCCACACCTCGCGCGGACGCACGCCGGGCCGCAGACTCGAAGCAGCGCTCATGCGCTGATCTGCACCGCTACTGGCTGTCGCCATTCTCCGGCCGGTCTTCGATATAGCGCTTCAGCAGACGGTTTTCCGATGCGGTCTCGCGAATCACCGCATGCGCGATGTCGTGAAACGAAATGATGCCCAGCAACGCACCGTTTTCGACGACAGGCAGATAGCGGACGTGATTGCGCGTCATGATTTCACGCAAATGATCGAGCGCATCGTCCGGTCCCGCGCATTGCGGTTCACGCACCATGATATCGGCAACCGTCAATGCGCGGGCATCCGTGCCGGCCGCCGCCAATGCGCGCAGGATTTCCCGAAAGGTCAGCAGCCCGACCATCGTGTCACTATCCATCACCACCAGCGAACCCACGTCGTGCTGTACCATCGCGGCAATGCCGGCCGCAACGCGATCCGCCGGCGCAATGCTGAAGATCGTGCTGCCTTTCATCGTCAGGATGTCACGAACGATCATTGTGGGTTGTGAATTTTGTCGGCCTACTTCTGTAATGGATCCCGCACAATCCTTCAAACCATCCGGGTTCGATCACCGCGCGAATATCGCGTCGATGCTCACACGGGGGCATGGGGGTGTCAAGAACGGCCCGCATTTCTCCTGCTTGTCAAAATGAATGAAGCGGGAAACGTGGTTACGCTGTCCGAGCCGGCGCCAAGTCGATCGGTTTCTTCAAGCGCCGCTCACCACCCCGTCCGCTTCGCGTGCGACCGCGACAGGCGGAGCAGGAGCCCGCGGAGCGGGTGCGACCCTGGAGCGGGCTGCGGTCGCCTCGGACGCGGTCGCGCATCCTCTCCGCTGGCCGATCCCCTTCGGGGGCCCTCGGCCGGCGCTCCGAGGCGCCACCCCCCTCATTCGAGGAGGGGAAAATTTTTGAGAATGCCGACACTATTCGCATCGTCTGCATCCCGCTACGGTTTTCTCCCCGCCTTATTGAGGCGGGGTGGCGGCGACAGCCGACGGGGTGGTGGGCGGTGCATGGATAAGCCACGGCAACCGCACGCTGGCACGTCCTGCCCATATCGACAGGATAGAAAGCGGAACGTCAACAACCAATCTACGGTCCGATCAATCACGAACCACGTGACCCGCGTCAAATCACCCCTCGGCTTTTCAGCTCGACCAGCGCGGCATCATCATAACCAAGCATCGCCAGCACTTCGCCGGTATGCTCACCCAGCTTCGGTCCGATCCAGCGCGTCGCACCCGGCGTCGCAGACAACTTCGGCACAATACCCGGCAACTTCAGTGACTGGCCATCCGGCAGCCGGTGTTCCTCGATCATCTCGCGTGCGCGGTAATGCGCGTCGCGTGCGATGTCGGCGATATCGTAAATCTTGCCGCTTGGCACTTCGGCCTGTTCCAGGATTTTCAGCGCCTCGTCCAACTCGGTGCGTGCAGCCCAATCGCGGATCACCTGCTCGATCATTTCCGTGTGCGCGACGCGGCCGTCGTTGTGTGCGAGTTCGGGATCATTCGCGAGATCGTCGCGTCCGATCGCCGTCATCATGCGCTTGAAGATGCTGTCGGCATTGGCGCCGATCACGATGTGCCTGCCGTCGCGCGTGAGGTAGGTGTTCGATGGCACGATGCCGGGCAGCGAAGCGCCACTGCGTTCGCGCACGAAGCCGAACATGCCGTACTCCGGCAGCAGGCTCTCCATCATGTTGAACACCGACTCGTAGAGCGCGACGTCGATATACTGGCCGCGGCCGCCGTTCATGTCACGGTGATGCAGCGCCATCAGCGCCCCGATCACGCCGTGCAGCGCGGCAATCGAGTCGCCGATCGACACGCCGACGCGCGCCGGCGGTCGGTCCGGAAAGCCGGTGAGATGGCGGATGCCGCCCATCGCTTCGCCGATCGCGCCGAAGCCGGGACGGTCGCGGTAGGGCCCGGTCTGTCCATATCCCGACAGGCGCACCATGATCAGCCTAGGATTGACCGCCGACAGCGCCTCCCAGCCCAGTCCCCATTTTTCCATCGCACCGGGACGGAAGTTTTCGATGACGATGTCCGCATCCTTCACCAGCTTGCGCACGATTTCCTGCGCTTCAGGGGTCTTCAGATTGAGCGTCACCGATTTCTTGTTGCGGGCCTGCGCATACCACCACAGCGATGTATCGCCATGCATCCTGCGCCACCGGCGCAGCGGATCGCCGCCGGACGGTGCTTCAATCTTGATGACGTCGGCGCCGAATTCGGCCAGAAGCCGCGCGGCGAACGGTCCGGCGATCAGCGTCCCGAGTTCAATGACGCGTATGCCGGCAAGCGGAGTGGTGGTCGATGTCGAATTCATGTGCGGAATAACCGATGTCGTGAAGTGCAGCCGCAAGGGTACAGTGAAATGGCATCCATCCAGAAATCACAATTGGCCCGACACGGGAATTTGCCGGCTCCGCGTATCGGCCGCTCAGGCGACACCTGCCGCTGGACGGCCGTGTGTCGTGCTATGACGACAAAAAAAATCGAGTGGGTTCAGTACGATAACCCTCCACTACAAATAGCTGTCGCCATATGGAGACGGATTTATTCGCGCAGTGTCGCGCATAGATGACATAAGCCGCTGTTACATCGAATAAAACCGTATTGGCACGACCATTGCGAGGATGTTTCACGCCGTTAACGATAACGTTAAGAACATGATAAAGGGAAGTATTCCGAGTTTGACCGCCATTGTGCTGTGTTTAGGACTCAGCGCGTGCGCGACCGGCCCCACGACCCAGGATGTTGGAACCGCCACCGGCGCAGTGATCGGCGGCGTAGCCGGCGCCGTCCTTACGGGCGGCAATACCGCCGCGACAATCGGTGGTGCGGCTCTCGGCGGCCTTGCGGGGAACCGGATCAGCAAGGGTGTGAAATAGATTACGAACAGCGCAATGTTTCAGGGCCCTCCTCCCCTGTTTGCCCCGGTCAGCCGGGGCTTTTTTTTGCGCATCGCGAACCGCGGAAGTTCGGCAGCTTGTCACAAAACATGCTGCCGCGCCCATTCACCATTCGGGCGAATGCCGAATGAATTTTCCGGCGCAGCTTTTACACGGACGGAAACATCCGCATTGCGCCGCACCGGATCGGCGGCGCCGTGTCAGTGCCGCCAGTGTCCTCGGTGGCCGCGATGCCAGCCGTGATGATGCCAGCCGCGATGACCATAGTCATAGTAATAGCGCACGCGCGGCGGATAATACGGCACGTAGTAGGGCCGGCGCACGACTACGACCGGCGGCGGCGGACCGTACGCATAATACGGATGCGGATGAGCGATCGATGATCCGATGACTGCACCGATAACGACGCCGCCGAGCACCGCCGCGCCGACATCACCGTGTGCGTGCGCCGCCATCGGAGCAGCGGACAACGTTGCGCACGCCGCCAGAGTTGCCAATCGTTTTTTCATCTCGGCCTCCGTTCCAATGCGGCCGCTCGGGAGAAGCGGCCTTCTGCATCGGTTACAGGCTACAGCCTCGATGTAACGAAAATGCGTTCTCCGGGTAACAAAATGTAATCGAAAAACCGGGCGTGTATCCGCAACGGATCGTCAGCTCTGCGCCGGCGGCACCACGATGATTTCGACGCGCCGGTTCTGCGCGCGGCCGTCCGCGGTGGCATTGCTCGCGACCGGCTCGGATTCGCCGTGTCCTTCCGTGGACACACGGCTCGCCGCGACGCCACGTGATGCGAGATAGTTGCGCGTGCTGTTCGCGCGCGCCAGCGACAATTGCTGATTGTACGCAACCGTGCCGGTATTATCGGTGTAGCCGACGATACGGATGTGAGTGGATGGATTCCTGTTGAGCACCGTCGCGACGCGATCCAGCGTCGGACGGAACGCCGGCTTGATCGCCGAGCTGTTCGTATCGAACGAAATCGAGCCGGGGATGTTGAGCTTGACGCTCTGGTCCGCCTGCTGCGTCACCTGGATCCCGGTTCCCTGCGTCGCCTGCTCGAGCTGCTGCTTCTGCTGCTGCATCTGGCGACCGATCAATCCGCCGGCGACACCTCCGACCACCGCGCCGACGATCGTACCGCGATCATTGCCGCCGATCACGTGGCCCAGCACCGCGCCACCGACCGCACCGGCGCCGGCACCGATTGCCGTACGATTGTATTCGCCATTCTGCGCGCAACCCGTCAGCAACGCCGCACACAACACAACGGACAAGTATCCTGTTTTCATATTCTGGTTCCTTTCGTCATTGATATCGCTCCCGCCAACTACGAACCGGACGTCGCAGTGTCATTCATCCGCCGCAACGAATTGCAATTTTACACAGAAAACATTCGGCTTTTGCCGTCAATAGAGACGAGTGCGGTTGCGATAATCTCTTTGCGCGAACTTCGCAGCGACTGAGAATATTTCCCGCATTGGTTCACGCGGGTTTGAATCGCGGCATGATGTGCGCTTCGCGAATCGGCAGATTGATCAGTGCGGCGGTCGTCGCCAGTGCGATATCGGCGTACCACATCGCGTTGTAGTTGCCGAGGCGGGTCAGCGCGATGCCGCCCAGCCATGCGCCGAGAAAGCCGCCGATCTGATGCGTCAGCAGCGTGAGACCGAACAGGGTCGCGAGATAGCGCGTGCCGAACAGCTTGCCGACGACTGCCGCGGTCGGCGGTACCGTCGCCAGCCAGGTGAAACCGAGGCCCGCCGCAAACAGGTAGAAGGTCAGCGGCGTTCGCGGTGCCATCAGATAAAGCAGGATCAGCGTCGCGCGCGACGCGTACATCCAGAACAGCAGATACTTGCTGCGATAGCTCTGGACGCAGCGGCCGATGACCAGACTGCCGGCGATGTTCGCGAGACCGATGATCGCCAGCGACCAGCTCGCGACGTGTGCCGGCAGGCCGCACAGTTGCACCTCGCCCGGCAGATGAGTCACGAGAAACGCGATATGAAAGCCACAGGTGAAAAACCCGGCATTGAGCAGCAGGTAGCTGCGATCGGCCAGTGCAGTGCGAACCGCAGCCTTGATGCCGGAATCTTCGACAGCCGCCGCTTTCGTTGCGGGTCTGTGCGATGCCGTCCCCGAGACGGCAGCCATTGTCGGCGCCGGCGGGCGGCGCAACGGACGCGCCAGCGGCAGTGCGGCCAGCGTGATCACCGCCAGTGACCACATCGCCTCCACCCAGCCGACGGTTCCAATCAGCTTTTGCAGCAATGGCGCAAAGACGAATTGTCCGAACGATCCGCCGGCATTGATCACACCGGACGCCATGCCACGCTTTTCGGCCGAAAGCCGTTGCGACGCGGAGCCGATCAGCACCGAAAAGCCGCCTGCGCCGGCACCTGCCTGCGACAGCACGCCGATCGAAAAAATCAGGCCCCACGCCGTCGTCATGAACGGTGTCAATGCGCTGCCGAGCGCCATCAGCACCAGCCCCGCCGCCAACACGCGCCCCGGGCCGTAGCGATCGGCTACCGCGCCCGCGATCGGCTGAACCGCGCCCCAGATGAACTGGCCCACCGCCATCGCCAGACTGATGGTGACGATACCGAGGCCGGTCGACGTATTGAGCGGCGACACGAACAACCCGAGCGACTGGCGCGCGCCCATTGTCACCATCAGCACTGCCGCCGCGGTGAGCGTCAGCGCCCAAGATGAACGGGCAGTGGATGTGGGCTGCATGGTCAGCCGTCCTTTGGCGCGGTTGCCTTGAGACGGCGTAGCGCCTGTTCGAGCCGGGTATTCAATCCAGCCACAAAATCGCGGCCAAGCTGATCTTCGAGTGCCAGCTGCGCCCGCTCCCATCGCTTCGCAGCGCGGGCACGGAAGCGCGCACCGGCTCGCGTCACAACCAGCAGACGCCGGCGCGCATCCTGCCCGGACACTTCCGCCACCCACCCCTGCTCCAGCAACGGCCGCAGGTTGCGCGTCAGCGTGGTGCGGTCCATTTCCAGGCATTCCGCGAGCCGGGTCAGCGGCTGTGGCGAATCGGACAGGCGCATCAGCAGCGAATACTGCGGCAGCGTGATGCCAACGCTGCGCAGGTGGTGTTCATAGAACGAAGTCATACGGCGCGTCAGGCGGCGGGCGCGGGCGCCGGTGCACGGCAACGGAGCAGCGTCAGTTGTCACGCCATTTGCAGAAATCGCCGCTGAACCGGAACGGTGCTTCGGGATACCGCGAGCAGGTGCTTCAACGGAAGAAGACATCTTGCCTGGATCGCATATACGTGTATATGCACATACATTACGCTGAATGCCGGAATTTTTCCACTATCCTGCAGGCGGGAAGGGTAAGTGCAACGCTGGATGTGGATGCGGCAAAGCCGCGTTTCGGCGCGGTGACTGTCGCGGCCCATTATCTGCAGGCCTACAATATAGGCGTGTCGAATCCGATGTCGGATTCGCATTTTGTCGGAGAAGAATAAATGACCATCTCGATGTATCAGATATCCATCCCGGTGCTGGTTCGCGCACTGAACAATCTCGACGCAATTCTGGCGAAGGCTGCCGCGCATGCCGACGCGAAGAAGATCGATCCGGCCGTGCTCATCGGCAGCCGGCTGTATCCGGACATGTTCGCGCTGGCGCGCCAGGTGCAGGTGGCGTCCGACACCGCAAAAGGCTGCGCCGCCCGCCTGGCCGGCGCCGAGCCGCCGAAATACGAGGATACGGAATCGTCATTCGATGAACTCTCCGGCCGCATCCGAAAAACCACCGCGTACCTGGAGTCGTTCAAGGCCGAACAGATCGACGGGGCCGAGAGCAGGACGGTTACGCTGCAGTTGCGCGACCGCACGATCACGTTCGACGGTCTCGACTATTTGCTGAAGTTCGTGCTGCCCAATTTCTTCTTTCACGTGACGACCGCCTACGACATCCTGCGACACTGCGGAATCGAAATCGGGAAACGGGATTTCCTCGGGAAACTATGACGTTCGTTTTCGTGCAAACAAAAAAGGCAGTCACAGGGACTGCCTTTTGACATTGGTGCCGTTGAGAGGAGTCGAACCTCCGACCTACTGATTACGAATCAGTTGCTCTACCAACTGAGCTACAACGGCGTATCAGGGAAATTCGTGCTGAAATCAGACGCCTTCGGAGCGGATGCGGACGATGATGTCGACGC
>DASSON010000184.1:0-7682 GCA_035700525.1 Burkholderiales bacterium | reverse complement strand
CAGCACGTGCACCAGCATGCCGAGATCGTGGCCGTCGATCGGGCCGAAATAGCTGAAGCCGATGTCTTCGAAAAATCCGCCCGGCGTCACCATGCCCTTCACGCATTTTTCGGTGCGTTCCGCCAGATTCCACATCGGCGGCACGTGCTTCAGCACCTTCTTGCCGCCCTTGCGTAGCGTGGTGTAGAACCGCCCCGACAGCAACCGCGTCAGATAACTCGACAACGCGCCGACATTCGGCGAAATCGACATGTTGTTGTCGTTCAGCACCACCAGCAGGTCGGTCTCCTGCGCGCCGGCGTGATTGAGCGCTTCGTACGCGAGACCGGCGGTCATGCCGCCATCGCCGATGATCGCCACCACCTTGCGCCCGGAGCCGGTTTTCTCGGCAGCGATTGCCATGCCGAGCGCAGCGCTGATCGACGTGCTGGAATGCCCGGCGCCGAACGCGTCGTAAGCGCTCTCACTGCGCCGCAGAAACGCCGACAGCCCGTCCTTGCGGCGAATCGTGTGCAGGCGGTCGCGGCGTCCGGTCAGAATCTTATGCGGGTAGCATTGGTGGCCGACGTCCCACACCAGCCGGTCCTCCGGCGTCGCGAAAATGTAATGGAGCGCGATCGTCAGTTCGACAGTGCCGAGACCGGCCGCAAAGTGGCCGCCGCAACGCGCGACGGAACGCACCAGGAAGGCCCGCACTTCGTCGGCCAATAGCGGCAGATCCGACTCCGGCAGCCGGCGCAACGCATCGGGACCGTCCAGTGTATCAAGAATGGAATAACCGGCGGAAGGTGACATTTTTTACTCCATGCGTTGAAATGGCACGAGCGGACGGCAGACGCCCCGCAAATTTGCGGCGCTGGTGTAACACATTGCTGTATAAGGATATATTGAGCGGGTGATACAACACAACGCATTCCCGGCCCGGCATCGGCAGCCACAGACCGCCATCCGGGCCGCCACGAATTCGTATTTCGGGAATGTCACATCAATACTCAATAACGGATTCCTCCATGATGCGCCGTCCACTTCAACAAGTTAGAGGGAGCCATCGGCGGTTTCGTTCGTAAAAATATCGTTACTGTGATAACTGTCTTGTTTTACCGAATTTTACTGCATTCCGGCGTGTCATCTTTCTGGCATATTCCGTGCCGGCCAAAAGCCGCACGCGGATCATGCCATTTGCTTGAAACAGATATCAAAACCGTGAACTTATCACGTTTCGCAGGGTCGCATTTCGAGTGAACAATGTTTCGGCCGCCAAAGGGGAACCTCATGATGCACGCAGCCCGAAACAGGATCAAACTGTCACTTTCCACCCACACCGACGGGACGGAAGCGGGGGCAGAAGCACGAGCGGCATTGCCTGCGTCTGCGTTCGCGTCATCAGATGAGAGGAGTTATGGAAATAATTCTTGCTCAACCGAGGGGTTTCTGCGCCGGAGTGGTCCGGGCTGTCGAAATCGTTGAGCTCGCGCTTGAGAACTATGGCCCGCCGGTTTATGTCTTCCACGAAATTGTCCACAATCCCCATGTCGTCTCCGATCTGCGGGCACGCGGCGCGATCTTCGTCAGCACACTCGACGCTGTACCCGGCGGTTCGGTAACCGTATTCAGCGCGCACGGTGTATCGAACGCCGTGGTCGAACAGGCGCAGCAACTGAAGCTGCAAGTCATCGACGCCACCTGCCCGCTGGTGACCAAGGTTCATCTGCAGGCGCAGCAGTACAGCCTCAAGGGTTATGAAACCATCATCATCGGCCATCCCGGGCACGAGGAAGTCGAAGGCACCGTGGGCTCGGTCGGCGGTCCGGTGCACGTCGTCTCCAATATCGAGGACGTCGCGGCGCTCGAAGTGGCCGATCCCGAAAAGCTCGCCTATGTGACTCAGACCACACTCAGCATCGATGACACGCGCGACGTGATCCGGGCACTGGAACAGCGCTTTCCGTCTGTGAAGGGGCCAAACCTGAGAGACATCTGCTACGCCACGCAGAACCGCCAGAACGCCGTGCGCCAGCTTGCCGCCGAGGTCGATCTGCTGCTGGTGGTCGGTGCGCGCAACAGTTCCAATTCCAATCGCCTGCGCGAAGTCGGCGAAAGCCAGGGCGTGCCGGCGTACCTGATCGAAGACGCCAGCGAACTGAACGCGGCGTGGTTCGACGGAGTGGACAAGGTCGGCATCACCGCCGGCGCCTCGACGCCGGAAGTGCTGGTGGAGGCGGTACGGGAAAAATTGATGAGCCTGGGTGCGGTGACGGCACGCGAGCTGGACGGCGTGCGGGAAACGGTGACCTTCCGCCTGCCCCGGGTGCTGGAGGCCAGACGCGCTGCCGCCGGCCGCAAATGACGAACTGCAACAACGACCCAATCAACAAGGAAGCTGCCTGATGAGTGTTCCCCTGCTGCAGCAATATCGCGTAGCCCGCTACATCCTGACGCAGAAACTGCGCGGCGTGAAACGTTATCCGCTGGTGCTGATGCTCGAACCGCTGTTCCAGTGCAACCTCGCGTGCGCCGGCTGCGGCAAGATCGACTACGAGGATGACGTCCTGCGGCGGCGTCTGAGCGTCGACGAATGTCTCGCCGCGGTCGACGAATGCGGCGCGCCGGTGGTGTCGATCCCGGGCGGCGAGCCGCTGATCCACAAGGACATGCCGGCCATCGTGTCCGGCATCGTCGGGCGCAAGAAATTCGTCTATCTGTGCACCAACGCGCTGCTGCTGAAAAAGCGCCTGCACGAATTCACGCCTTCGCCATACTTCACGTTTTCCGTGCATCTCGACGGACTGCGCGAGCGCCACGACGCATCGGTGTGCCGTGAAGGCGTTTTCGACACCGCGGTGGAAGCGATCCGCGCCGCGGTGGCCGCCGGTTTCCGTGTCACCATCAACTGCACGCTGTTCCAGAGCGAACGTCCGGAAGACGTCGCGGCGCTGATGGATTTCGCGATGGAACTCGGCGTGGAAGGCGTCACCATTTCGCCCGGCTACAGCTACCAGCACGCGCCGCGCCAGGACGTGTTTCTGCGCCGCGCCGCGACCAAACGCCTGTTCCGCGACATTTTCCGGCTCGGCAAGGGACGCCGCTGGCGCTTCAACCACTCGGCGCTGTTCCTCGATTTCCTGGCCGGCAACGAACCGTACGCATGCACCCCGTGGGGCATGCCAACACGCAACGTGTTCGGCTGGCAGCGGCCGTGCTACCTGCTGGTCGACGAAGGCTATGCGCCGACGTTCAAATCGCTGATGGAGGACACCGAATGGGAGCACTACGGCACCGGCAACAATCCGAAATGCGCGGACTGCATGGTTCACTGCGGCTACGAACCGACCGCGATCAATGACGCCGTCGCACATCCGCTGAAGGCGCTCCGCACCAGCCTGCGCGGCCCGCGCATCGGCGGACCGCTGGCGCCGGAGCCGGCATTGCAGCATGCTGCGCGCAGCCAGCCCGACGACAGCGCGCACGCGCGAGACGCGCACCGCCTGCCGAACTGACGCTCATGATCTGGATCGGACTTTCTCTGCTCGCTGCGCTGCTGTGGCTCGCACTACTGGCGGCGCCGTGGCGCCCGACCGCGACCGCGGAATGCCTCGACTCGGACGACCGCACCGATTCCGATCTCGGCGACGTTACAGTGCTGATTCCGGCACGTGACGAGGCGGACACCATCGGCCGCGCGCTGCAATCGGTGCGTACGCAGGGCACAAATGTAATGGCGATCGTGGTCGACGACCAGTCGCGGGACGGCACCGCTGCGGTGGCACAGGCGGCGATGTCCGGGGCGCACGTGATCACCGGCACACCGACACCACGTGGCTGGGCCGGCAAGGTGTGGGCGCTGGAACAGGGACGCTCGACCGTCGCCACGCCGTACACGCTGCTGATGGATGCCGACATCGAGCTCGCGCCCGGTATCGTCGCAACGCTGCGCCATAGGATGCAGCGCGATGACATCGCGTTCCTGTCACTGATGCCGGCGCTCGAGATGACAGGCTTCTGGGAGAAGCTGCTGCTGCCGGCGTTCGTGTATTTTTTCAAGCTGATGTATCCGTTCCGGCTCGCCAGCGATCCGATGGTTCCGCAGATCGCCGCGGCCGCCGGCGGCTGCATCATGCTGGAGACTGCCGTGCTCGACCGCATCGGCGGCTTCGTCGCGCTGCGCGGCGCGCTGATCGACGATTGCACATTGGCGGCGCGCGTCAAGCAGCTGAAATGCAAAACCTGGATCGGCCTCACGCATTCCGTTACCAGCATCCGGCGCTACCGGGATTTCAGCGACATCGCGAACATGGTCGCGCGCTCCGCCTATACCCAGCTTGGCTACTCGATGATCATGCTGCTGCTCACGACCGGCATCATGATACTGACGTTCTGTGTACCGATTGCGGCGCTGGTGCTGGGGCCGGAAACGGCGCAAGCAGTGGCGGTGGTAGCGCTGGCGGCGATGTTCGCCAGCTATGTACCGACCATCCTGTTCTATCGCCTGTCCGGCATGTGGGTGCCGACACTGCCGCTGGCGGGCGTCATTTATCTGGCGTTGACCTGGCTGTCCGCCGGCCGCTACTGGCGCGGCAGCCGTGCCCAGTGGAAGGGCCGGCATTACGAGCGCCAGCATGCGTGAGTGGAGGATCTGACGATGGGCAAAGCGCTTCCGGTCTGGGACACGGCCACCGCCGACACAGCGCGTGCCGATGAAACGGTGCTGGCGCGGCTGCTGCGCGACGTTTCCCGCACCTTCGCGCTCACCATTCCGCAACTGCCGCTACCGCTGCGCAAGGTCGTCGGCAACGCCTACCTGCTGTGCCGCATTGCCGATACCATTGAAGACGCGGCTGCGCTGTCCGCCGACGACAACCGGCGCCTGTCGCTGGCGTTTTCCGAGGTGGTCGCCGGTCGCGCCGACGCGCAGGCATTCGCCGCACGGCTGCTGCCGCTGCTGGCCCCCGGCGCAACGGCAGCCGAGCGCGAGCTGGTGCAGGAAACACCGCGCGTCATCCGCGAATTGCGCAGCTTCACACCAGCGCAGCAGGCCGCGCTGGCACGCTGCGTCGCAATCATGGCCGATGGCATGGCCGCGTTCCAGGCCACCGCGAGCACCGACGGACTGCCGGACCTGCCCGGCCTCGACCGCTACTGCTACGTCGTCGCCGGCTGCGTCGGTGAAATGCTCACCGAGCTGTTCTGCGGCTATTCGACTGAAATCGACCGTCACCGCGATACGCTGATGCCGCTGTCGGTATCATTCGGCCAGGCGCTGCAGATGACCAATGTGCTGAAGGACGTATGGGAAGACCGTGCACGCGGCGCTTGCTGGCTGCCGCGGGATGTCTTCCGCGACTGCGGCTTCGACCTGTCGCAGCTGCGCGCGGATCATTACGACGAGCGTTTCGGCGACGGCATGCGCACGCTGATCGCGATCGCGCACGCCCATCTGCGCGACGCACTTGCCTACACGCTGCTGATCCCGCCGCAGGAGCGCGGCATCCGGCGCTTCTGTTTCTGGGCGCTGGGCATGGCGGCGCTGACGCTACGCAAGCTCAACCACAATCTCGACTATCATTCAGGCAGCGCGGTGAAGATTTCGCGCCGCAGCGTCAAGACCGTGATTGCGGCGACCGAGCTGGCGCTGTCGGGCCGCTGGTTTGCCCGCCGGCTGTTCGATCTGGCAACCGCACCGCTGCCGGCACCACGCATCGTAACCCCGACATCATCCGCTGCGCAGCCGCATCAACCTGCAGCCGAACCAATGTCTGTTGCCGACAGGTGATCATGCGCGATTCGACACTGAACCTGCGCGCACGCTTCAATTACCGGTTTCTGAAGGGCGACAAGACCGCACCCGCGCCGCCGCAGCATGCTTCCGCAACACGCCTGAAACCCATCGTCGACGAGCGCCTGCTGCGCGCGGTTGCCCGCGCGCGCAATGCGCTGCTGGCCGTGCAACAGCCGGCCGGCCACTGGTGTTTCGAACTGGAAGCGGACTGCACGATACCGTCCGAGTACATCCTGATGATGCACTTCCTCGGCGAGATCGACGATCGCATTCAAAAACGCATCGCGACCTATCTGCGCGCCCATCAGGAAGATCACGGCGGCTGGCCGCTGTATCCCGGCGGCGGTTTCGACCTGAGCTGTTCGGTCAAGGCCTACTACGCGCTCAAGCTCGGCGGCGACGATTCCGACGCACCGCACATGGCACGCGCGCGGGCGGCGATCCTGGCGCACGGCGGCGCGGCGCGCTGCAATGTATTCACGCGCATCACGCTGGCGCTGTTCGGCCAGATTCCGTGGCACGGCGTGCCACTGGTGCCGGTGGAGATCATGCTGCTGCCGCGCTGGTTTCCGTTCCATCTGAGCAAGGTTTCATACTGGTCGCGCACCGTGATGGTACCGCTGTCGGTACTGTGCAGCCTGAAGGCGCGCGCGCGCAATCCACAGCGCGTCCACATTCGCGAACTGTTCGCGGTGGCGCCGGAGGCGGAACCGTATCGTTTTCCGGCGCGCTCGCTGCTCAATCGCGCACTGACCGCCGGCGATCGCCTTGCAAAGTTCCTCGAGCCGGGGCCGGACACCCGCCTGCGGCGGTGGGCGATGGCGTGTGCCGAGCGCTGGATCGTCGAGCGGCTCAATGGCGAGGACGGGCTGGGCGCGATTTTTCCGGCGATGGTCAACGCGCTGGAAGCACTGACGCTGCTCGGCTATCCGCCGCACCACGAATGGCGTGCAACCGCCAAACGCGCGCTCGAAAAACTGCTGGTGATCGACGGTGAGTCCGCCTATTGCCAGCCCTGCACGTCTCCGGTATGGGATACCGCGCTCGCCTGCCTGGCACTGCACGAAGCGAACGGCCGCAGCGGCAGCGCGCCGCTGCGCCGCGCACTCGACTGGCTGGCGGCGCGGCAGCTGCTCGATGCGCCCGGCGACTGGCGTCAGCACACTCCGCGGCTGGCGGGCGGCGGCTGGGCGTTCCAGTACGCAAACGACTATTATCCGGACACCGACGACACCGCAGTGGTGGCGTGGGCGATGCACCAGATCGACGCCACCCGCTACGAGACGGCCATTGCGCAGGCGGCAAAATGGCTGCGCGGCATGCAATCGAAGAATGGCGGCTTCGCCGCGTTCGACGCCGACAATACGCATTATTACCTGAACGAAATTCCGTTCGCCGATCACGGCGCACTGCTCGATCCGCCCACCAGCGACGTGACCGCCCGCTGCATCACCTTCCTGTCGCTGCTGGGACAACCGCGCTACCGGCGCACGTTGCGGCGTGCGCTCGCCTTCCTGCGCCACGAGCAGGAAGCGCACGGCGGCTGGTTCGGGCGCTGGGGCACGAATTACATTTATGGCACCTGGTCGGTGCTGACGGCGTTGTCCGCCGCCGGCATTGCACCCGATACGCCGTCGGTGCAGCACGCCGCCGCGTGGCTGCGGCAGATGCAGCACGTCGATGGCGGCTGGGGTGAAAGCAACGACACCTATTTCGATCCCGAGCACGCCGGCGGCGGCGAAGAAAGCACGCCGTTCCAGACCGCGTGGGCGATGCTCGGCCTGATGGCGGCCGGGGAACCGGCGGACAGCGGCGCCTTGCGGCGCGGCGCGGCATTTCTGCTGCGCACCCAGCAGGTCGATGGCCTGTGGAAGCATCGTGCGTTTACCTGCCCCGGGTTTCCACG
>DASSON010000183.1:0-9253 GCA_035700525.1 Burkholderiales bacterium | reverse complement strand
TACGCGACAGGCCCGGCCGTGACCGTTCCGGTCAGATCAGCTGTTGGCGGGTTGTACTGGCCCGCCATTCCCGCCGCACCGGCGGGTTCATTGCTGGCGCTGCAATTTCAGCTTGAACAAAGTCAGTGGTACGCTCCCGAGCGTCTGCGCGAGCTGCAGTTCGGCCAGTTGCGGCAACTGCTGCAGCACGCCGCCAACACGGTGCCGTTCTATCGCGAGCATTTCGCGACGGTCGGATTCGATCCGGCGGCGACCACGCCCGATTCATTTGCGCGGCTGCCGCTGCTCACGCGTGGCGACGTCCGAAACGGCGGTGCGCGTATCATCAGCAGCAGTCCGCCCGCGGATCACGGCCGCGCAGCGGAATTCCATTCCGGCGGATCGACCGGCGAGCCGGTGAAGATGCTCGGCAACGAACTCACGCATTTTTTCTGGGGCGCGCTGCAGTTGCGCGATCACTTGTGGCAGCGGCGTGATGTTTCCGGGACGTTTGCGGTGATCCGTACCGGCATAACCGAGGCGCACCGCACGAACTGGGGCCCGCCGATCAGTACGGTTTACGAATCCGGACCGAGCTTTCTGGTCGACATCGGGCGCGACGTGCGGGAACAACTGGCGCGCATACGCGAGATCGATCCCGCTTATCTGATGACCCATCCGACCAATCTGCGCGCGCTGGCGGCGGAAAGTCTGGCGCAGCACGCACCGCTGCCGGCACTGCGCCAGGCAATCACCTTCGGCGAAGCGCTGCCGCCGCCGCTGCGGGCGCTGGTGCATGACGCATGGGGCGTGGAACTGAAGGACATCTACAGCGCCGAGGAGGTCGGCTACATCGCGCTGCAGTGCCCGGAACACCCGCACTATCACGTGCAGTCGGAAAACCTGCTGGTGGAGGTGCTGGACGATGACGGCCGACCGTGCGCGCCGGGCGAAATCGGACGAGTGGTGGTGACGACATTGCACAATTTCACGATGCCGCTGATCCGCTACGTGCTGGGCGATTACGCCGAAGTCGGCGGCGCGTGCGCATGCGGCCGCGGGCTGCCGGTGCTGACCCGTATCATGGGGCGCAGCCGCAATATGGTGCGGCTGCCCGACGGCAGCCGCCACTGGCCGACGTTTCCGCCGCAGGAATGGAATCATGTTGCACGGGCGCGCCAGTTTCAGGTGGCGCAGATCGGCCGCGAGGAGATCGAACTGCGGCTGGTGCTCGATCGCCCGCTCGATGCGGCGCGGGAGCAGCAGCTTGCCGCGACGTTCCGGCGCCTGCTGCGCCATCCGTTCCACGTCAGCGTGCGGCGCATGACGCACATCGCCGCCAGTCCGCGGCACAAGTTCGAGGATTTCGTCTGCGAGCTGCCGGACGATGACTGATGCGACCGGCAGCAGCGGCCCGTTGTCTGCGCCTGAACCGGACGGTGTGCCATCCCCGCTTTCGAGTGCCGCCGCGGCAGCGCTGGCGCTGCTGAAGAACGGGCAGGCGGTACCGGCGCGACGGCTGCTCGAGGACCGCTGCCGGGACGAACCCGCAGACAGTCGATGCTGGTTTCTGCTCGGTGTGGCGTGCGATCGGGCCGGGGATTCCATTGCCGCGCTTGCCGCGTTCGACCGCGTTCTGGCGCGGGAGCCCGGTTACGCGCCGGCGCTCAACGCGCGCGGCAGCGTGTTGGCCGCCGGCGGCCAACTGCCGCAAGCGCTCGCCTCGTTCCGGGCCGCGCTGGCGACGGTGCCGGCCGATCCGCAGACGCTGGTCAACATCGGCATCGTGCTGGAACGGTTGAACGACACGGCAGCCGCACTCACGCACTATGATCGCGCGCTGGCACTCGATGCTGATCATGCGGCGGCGCTGCTCAACCGCGGCGCGCTGCTTGCGCGCAACGGGCGCCTGAGCGAGGCGCTGGCGAACAATCGGCAACTCGCCGAGCATCATCCGCGCTTGGCCGACGCCCATTTCAACTGTGCCGACGTGCTGCTGGCGCTGACGCGCCACGCGGAAGCGCTGGACGCCTGCGATCGCACGCTGGCGCTCGATGCCGCGCACGCGGGCGCGCATTTCGAACGCGCGCTGGCATTGGCGGCACTCGGCCGGCTGGCAGAAGCCGACGCGGCGCTGGCGCAGGCGCGAACACTGGAGCCGCGCGTCGAACAACGCATGGCGCGCGGCGCCAGTCTCGACGGCGTGATGCTCGCCGGCGGGCTCGATCTGCGCCTGGTGTATCTGCATGCCGGCCTGCGCCGGCTCGAGCTCTGCGACTGGCGTGGCCGCGACGCATTCGTGGCGGAGTTTGCCGGGCTGATTGCCGAATCCGCCGCTGCGCCGCTTCATGATCGGTCGCTGGTCCGTCCGGCGCTGTTTCTGCCGCTTGCACCGCAACGGCAACTGGCGCTGGCGCGCAGCGTGTCGCAATATGTTGCGCGCCGTGCGGGCGCCCCACTCACGACCGCTTCCGCGCCGCGGCGCAAGCAGCGGCTGCGCGTCGGCTATCTTTCTCCGGACTTTACGGACCATCTGAACGCGCGGCTGACGCGTCCGATCTATGAGTATCACGATCGCAGCCGTTTCGAAGTTTGCTGCTACGCGCTGACGCCGGAGGACGGCAGCGAGCTGCGTGCGGCGATCGCCCGCAGCGCCGACTGTTTCCGCGATCTGTCGCATCTGGATGATGCCCAGGCGGCGCGCCGCATTGCTGCCGACGGCGTCGATATCCTGATCGATCTGTCCGGCTATTGCCGCGGCTCGCGCACCGAAATACTGGCGCTGCGCCCGGCGCCGCTGCAGGCCGGCTACCTCGAATTTTCCGGTTCGACCGGCGCCGATTTCATCGATTACCGCATCACCGATCACATCGCGACACCGCAGGATCAGTTGCGCTGGTGGACCGAACAGCCGGTTTTTCTACCGCACACCTTTTTCATTTACGACAACCGGCTGGAGCCCGGTGATACCGCCGTGAGCCGTGCCGATTACGGATTGCCGCAGCAGGGATTCGTGTTCTGCTGTTTCAACGCCGCGGCGAAGATCGAACCGGCAGGCTTCGCGATCTGGATGCGGCTGCTGGCGCGCGTGCCGGACGGCGTGCTGTGGCTGCTGGCACGCGATCCGGCCATCGCCGACAACCTGCGGCGCGAGGCGGTGCGGCATGGCATTGCGGCAGAGCGCCTGGTTTTTGCATGGCCCGAACCGCTGGCGGCGCATCTCCTGTGCTGTCGTGTGGCCGATCTGTTTCTCGACACGCTGCAGTTCAATGCAGTGACTACCGGTTGCGATGCGCTGTGGGCCGGGCTGCCGCTGCTGACCTGTGCCGGCGCGTCGTTCGCATCGCGTAGCGCGGCCAGTCTGCTGCAGGCGGCCGTGTTACCGGAGTTGGTCGCGGCCGATGTGGACGACTATGAAAAACGCGCATTGCATTTTGCGCTTGACCGCGATGCACTGCGAGAGATCAGGGGACGGCTGATTCGCGACCGGCGGACGATGCCACTGTTCGATACGCGGACTCGCGTGCGGGAACTGGAGGCGGCCTATCAACTGATGTGGGATCGCCATTGTGCGGGCCTGCCACCGCAGCAACTGGAGGTGCCGCCGCAGGATGCGCCCGGCGGCGGCGCGGCGGGTCAGTGATTGTGATCGTCGATCCAGTGCTGCGCGCGCGAGTGCCCCTGCGCGATTTCGCCGGTCGTCAGGTGCTGCGCGATCCGGGCCAGCGACTGCTGCGCCAGCCGGTCTCCCGATTGTGCGGCGATGTCGACCCACATGTACGCGGCGACCGGGTCACGCGTAACGCCACGTCCCTGGAAGTACAACATGCCGAGATTGTGCTGGGCGTCGACGTGGCCGCGTTGCGCCGCTTCGCGGAACCACTTCGCGGCCAGCGCGTCGTTTTGCGGCACGCCGCGTCCCTGCGCGTAGAGCAGCCCGAGATCGAATTGCGCGCCAGGATCGTTCTGCACCGCCGCCAGTTGCCACCACTTGCGCGCCTCGGCGACGTCCTGCTTCACGCCCAGTCCGCGCGCATACATCAGGCCGATGCTGGTCTGTGCACGCGCATCGCCGCGTTGCGCCAGCTTCAGGTACCAGCGCGCGGCTTGCGGATAGTCCTGCAGCACGCCGCGTCCGAGATAATAGGCATTGGCGAGCTCGCGCATCGCCTGCAAGTCACCGCTTTCGGCGCGCCGTGTCAGCGCATTGATGCCGGACTGCGCGTGCGCAATCGGCGGCGGTACGAGCAGCGCGAGCGTCGCCAGCACGAAGCAGGCGATGGGCATGGCCCACGCGCTGCACGTTGTGTTGCGTGCTGTCACCGGATGCGTTCCAGCAGCGCCAGCCGATAGGCGTAGGCGTGCCGCTCGTCGGCCGGGAACGATTGTGATTCGGTTTCGCGCCAGCGGCTGATGTCGAATTCCGGCATGCGCGTGTCGCCGTCAACCTCGGCATCCACCGTCGTGAGATAGATGCGATCGGCGAGCGGCAGCGCGGCCTGATAGAGCTGCGCGCCGCCGATCACGAAAATGTCGGAATCGGCGCCGCACGCGGTGATCGCTGCTTCCAGCGACGCAACCACGATTGCTCCCGGCACCGCGTAACCGGGCTGGCGCGTGACGATCACTGAGGTGCGGCCGGGCAACAGCCGGTGGATCGACTCCCAGGTGCGGCGCCCCATGATGATGTGGTGCCCCATCGTGATGCGCTTGAACTGCTGCAACTCGTTCGGCAGGTGCCACGGAATGCCATTGTCGCGCCCGATCACCCGGTTTTTCGCCATTGCGACGACGATTGAAATGCGTGAAGGGTGAGGCGTGAGGGGTGAGGCGTCAGCGGCATGCCGGGGATTTTTCTCCTCACTCCTCACGCCTCACTCCTCACTCAAACTGCGACCGGCGCCTTGATCGCCGGGTACGGATCATAGCCTTCGAGCGTGAAATCCTCGTAGCGGAAATCGAACAAGCTCGTAACCGCCGGATTGAGTTTCATCACCGGCAGCGGCCGCGGCGGGCGCGATAACTGCTCGCGCGCCTGCTCGAGATGATTCAGGTAAAGATGCGCGTCACCGAAGGTGTGCACGAATTCGCCGGGCTTTAGCCCGCACACCTGCGCCACCATCAGCGTCAGCAGCGCGTACGATGCGATGTTGAACGGTACGCCAAGGAAGATGTCGGCACTGCGCTGATAGAGCTGGCACGACAGCCGGCCATCGGCGACGTAGAACTGGAATAGCGCATGGCATGGCAGCAGCGCCATTTGATCGAGCTCGCCGACGTTCCACGCCGACACCACCAGTCGGCGCGAGTCGGGATTGGCCTTGATCTGCTCGATCACGTTGGTGATCTGATCGATGTGGTGGCCGTCGGCAGCCGGCCACGAGCGCCACTGGCGGCCGTAGACCGGACCGAGGTTGCCGTCGGCGTCCGCCCATTCGTCCCAGATCGTCACGCCATGCTGGTGCAGATAGCGCACGTTGGTATCGCCGTTGAGGAACCACAGCAGCTCGTGGATCACCGACTTCAGATGCACTTTCTTTGTCGTCAGCAGCGGAAAGCCGGCGCCGAGATCGCATCTCAGTTGCGCGCCGAAAATGCTGAGCGTGCCGGTGCCGGTGCGGTCATCCTTGCGCGTGCCATGCTGCAGGATGTAGCGCATCAGGTCGAGATACTGGTGCATCGTTCGGGAGTCCGGAAGAAAGGCGCAAGCTTAAGTCACGTTGCATTTGGCGGCAACCGCTTCGCAGTCGCCGCCAAAGTTGTTAAAAAAAGTTTTGATATAAACAGCTGTACATTGGCTGCCGGCAAGAAATGATGACCTGCCCGGGATTTCACGCCCGATTGGGCGAACGTCTCGACGCACGGACATTTTTTTGCGAAGCCGGAAGGCGGGTGGACTCATGGTTTTCGGGAACGTCGCCGGACAAACCCTTCAAGTAGTCGATGAACCATCTTCCTGCCGGCCCAGGTGGCGCCGACGCCCGGTAACAAGCAGACATGGTCGATGTAAAGCCCTCGCGCACATCGAGGGACACCAGGCTCCCCGCGGCGATGTCGGACTCCACCATGTGCCAAGGCATGCTTGGTTGAAAGGTCCGCCAGCCGCCAGGTCGATGGCGGGATATGTTCGAGATCAATGTGATGAGCGGCATAAGGATGACCCGTCACTATCCACCGGGAATGGTGAAACGCGGCTGGGGATGCGTGATCTTCATCGGTAGCGAGTCCGCGCTCGCCATCCCGAAAGACATGATCGGGCATGACCAAGACCGCGCAGCTTGCGATTTCCAGAGGTGTGACCGTGAATGCCGTCATTCCCGGCCCGGGTGAATGGCAAAAACAGGAGAGGCAAAGACCGGTCTTGCAATTGACCAAATGGTCAACTATAATATTATCCATGGCTAGAACAAGCGATGCCAAAGAACGTCTGATGGCGGCCGCCGGCGAGTTGACCTGGCAACAGGGCTACAACGCCGTGACGGTGGACGCCATCTGCGAGCGCGCGGGCGTCAAGAAAGGCAGTTTCTACTATTTCTTCAAGTCGAAAGCCGAACTCGCCATTGCCGCTATGGACAATGCGTGGCAGACGCGGAGCCGGCCGGAGCTGGACAGGATATTTTCCGCGAGCAATCCGCCCTTGGAGCGACTGAAGCAGTATTTCAACGTGCTTTATCAAAAGCAACTCGAGATGAGCCAAACACAGGGACGCTGTTTGGGTTGTCCATTTTTCAGTCTCAGCATGGAAAGCGGAGGTCTGGATCCGGAAGTCTGGGAGGCTTCGCGGCGTTACCTCAACCGCAAGAGCAAATACATCGAGGCAGCTATTCGCGATGCCCAGGCCGAAGGGGCAGTGGAAATAGACAGCGTCGACGAGGCGGTTGAAGGCGTATGGACCTTGCTCGAAGGGGCGCTTGCCCGGTCACGGGCTCAAGGCGATCTTGACCCGCTGCGCGATCTGTACGATCAATCGCTGCGCCTGCTCGGCGTCAAACATCCTGTTCGGGAAACGTAACTCGGTATCAGTACGTCGAAGACAGATTTCTCTTTTTTTATCAATAATTTGACTAACTAGTCAACTATTAATTACTTGGAGACCCGAGATGAGCAAGGAAGAACAACCTGAGTTGTTGACTGACAGCGAGCAGAGAAATGCGTTGCTTTCGGGATTTTTCAATTCCCGGGCAGAACCACGTTACCGGCTTCGCCGTGGCAAGACCCGATCCGCGGTACCCATTTGCCGGAGAATTCCATGAAAGCCATCCGTTGGGTCGTTGTCCTCACGGCCATCGCAGCTGCACTGCTCGGTGTCCGCTACGTCACCGGCGTCGGCGCCTCCGCCTCCGCATCCGCGCATGCGGCGCCGCATGCACCCGCGGTGACGGTTGCAAAAGTGCTGGAGCGTCCCGTCAGCGACAGCGCCGACTTCATCGGCAGGGTGCAGGCGGTCGATAGCGTCAAGGTGCAGCCACGCGTGAGTGGCTACGTTCAGGCGGTGAAGTTCAAGGAAGGCGCGCTGGTGCACAAGGGCGACGTGTTGTTCAAGATCGACCCGCGCCCGTTCCAGGCGCAAGTGGACCGGCTTACCGCGCAACGCGCGCAGGCCAAGTCGCATCTGGATCTGGCCAAGGCGAACGCGCGGCGCGCGAAACTGCTGCTGACCAAGCACGCGATCGCGCAGCAAGATGCCGATCGCCAGATCACTGCGGCGCAGAGCGCCAAGGCCGCCCTGGCGGCGGCCAATGCGGCGCTGGCGGCGGCACGCCTGAACCTCGATTTCACCGACGTGCGTGCGCCGATCGACGGCCGTGTCAGCAACGCCCGCGTGACGCCGGGCAACCTCGTTACCAGCGCCGACGTGCTCACCAGTCTGGTGTCGGTCAATCCGGTGTACGTGTACTTCGACGCCGACGAACACACCTGGTTGAAGCTGGACCACCTGCGCGCGGCGGCGCGTGCCGACGGCGGCAAGGCACGCACGGGCGTCACGATGGGGTTGGCCGACGAGAAGGGTTACCCGCATGCGGGGCACCTCGATTTCGTCGACAACCAGTTGCACAGCGATTCGGGGACGATGCGTTTGCGCGCGGTGTTCGACAACGTTCACGGTCTGCTTACGCCGGGCCTGTATGCGCACGTGCGCCTGCAGGTCGGGCAGCCAAAGCCTCGCATCCTGATCGACGACCGCGCGGTGGGTACCGATCTCGGCAACCAGTTCGTGTACGTGGTCAACCAGGATCACAAGGTCCAGTACCGCAAGATCGTTACCGGTGATCTGTTTCACGGGCTGCGCATTGTCGACAACGGCCTGAACCCGGGCAACGTGATCGTGGTCAACGGCTTGCAACGCGTCCGCCCCGGCGTCCAGGTGAATCCGCAGTTGGTAGCGATGGGCAACCGGCTGGATAAGCAAGACCGGGCGGTCGTCGAATCCAGCGGTGCGGAGCACGCGGACGATCAACGCACTGCGCAAACCGATCATCGCGCCGTCAGCTCGGCACCTGTCGCGGGTGGGTGAGGGTGCGGCCGTGCGTCATCTCGAAGCTTCGCCGAACCCTCATCCGCCCTGCGGGCACCTTCTCCCGGCGGGAGAAGGAAACAGCAGCACGACGTGACCACAAGGTAATCCCATGAAAAATATTGCCCAGTTTTTCGTCGATCGGCCGATCATGGCGGCGGTGCTGTCGCTGCTGTTCCTGATCACCGGTGGCATCGCGGTATTCCAGTTGCCGATCAGCGAATACCCGGAGGTGGTGCCACCCACCGTGGTGGTGCGCGCGCATTATCCGGGCGCCAACCCGCAAGTGATCGCGCAGACCGTCGCCACTCCGCTGGAACAATCGATCAATGGCGTGCAGGGCATGTTGTATTCGTCCTCGCAGGCCACCAGCGATGGCGTGATGACGCTCACCGTCACCTTCGCCTTGGGCACCGACCTCGATGAAGCCCAGGTCGAAGTGCAGAACCGCGTGGCGCAGGCGTTGCCGCGATTGCCGGAGGAAGTACAGCGGCTTGGCGTGACCACCCAGAAGAGTTCGCCTGACCTCACCATGGTGGTGCACCTGATCTCGCCCGACCATCGCTACAACATGTTGTACCTGTCGAACTATGCGCGCCTGCACGTGCAGGACGTGCTGCGCCGGTTGAAGGGCATCGGCGACGTGCAGATTTTCGGTGCCGGCGAGTACTCGATGCGGGTCTGGCTGGATCCGCAGAAGCTTGCCCAGCGCAGCCTTACCGTCGGTGACGTGGTGAAGGCGATCCGCGAGCAGAACGT
>DASSON010000182.1:0-3193 GCA_035700525.1 Burkholderiales bacterium | reverse complement strand
GGTGCGGCTGGTGTCGGATGCGATCCGGCGTTCGCGCGCGGGGCTCGCCGATCCCAACCGGCCGTACGGATCGTTCCTGTTCCTGGGGCCGACCGGTGTCGGCAAGACCGAGCTGTGCAAGGCGCTGGCCGAATTCCTGTTTGACGCCGAAGACCATCTGATCCGCATCGACATGTCCGAGTTCATGGAGAAGCATTCGGTGGCGCGGCTGATCGGCGCGCCGCCGGGATACGTCGGCTACGAAGAAGGCGGCTATCTGACCGAGGCGGTGCGGCGCAAGCCGTACGCGGTGATCCTGCTCGACGAGGTCGAGAAGGCGCATCCGGATGTGTTCAACGTGCTGCTGCAGGTGCTCGATGACGGCCGCATGACGGACGGCCAGGGGCGCACGGTCGATTTCAAGAACACGGTGATCGTGATGACGTCGAATCTCGGCTCGCAGATGATCCAGAGCATGGCGGGTGACGATTACAGCGCGATCAAGGATGCGGTAATGGGCGAAGTGAAAACGCATTTCCGGCCCGAGTTCATCAACCGTATCGACGAGATCGTGGTGTTCCATGCGCTCGACGAGAAGAACATTCGCTCGATCGCGCGGATTCAGGTCGGCTATCTCGAAAAACGCGTTGCTGCGATGGACATGATGCTCGAAGTGTCGGATGCGGCGCTGAAGGAAGTGGCGACCGCGGGCTTCGACCCGGTGTTCGGCGCGCGCCCGCTGAAGCGGGCGATCCAAGCGCGGATCGAGAATCCGCTGGCAATGGCGATCCTCGAAGGACGCTTTGCCGCGAAGGATGTGATCCGCGTCGATGCACGCAAAGGCGAAATCGTGTTCGAGAAAGGAGCTGCGGCGCATGCCGCCGCGGCTTGACCGGAATCGGTTCTCGTGACTGAAAAGCCGTGAGCCGGGTTGGTCCGCAGTTGCCAGCCCGGTTTCGGTTCGGTTTTTCTTTGCGTCCCTTTGCGGCCTCTGCGCCTTCGCGGTTATCGCTTTTCCGATTTCCTTTTTTCGGTGCTCTAATGGTTCAGCGGTTCATAGATTGAGCGGCCGCCAGTAGCCTGTCAGCTCCAGATATCCTTCACCAAGGGGTTTGCCGTTTTTCAGTGCGCGCACCGCGCCTTCCCAGTAGACGGTGCCGGCGGTGGCGCGCGCATCGTTTTCCTGATCGTCCATCAGCGGCTCGATGGTGAATTCAAGCGTTCCGGCCCTGACATGCCATGCGACCGGATAGGCCGTTCCGGTGCGGGGTGAACGCCACTTGCGCAGCGGCGTGAAATCGACGTCAGCCGGCTGTAGCACGTGCGTGCTGCCGTTGGCGTTCCGCCAAGTGCCACCTGCCCACAGGCTTTTTCCGCCCGGGCCGCGCATGCGGAATGCCATCAATGCGCCGCCATTGGCAAGGTTGATGCCGATCCAGTCCCAGCCCACCGCGCCCTGTGGAACATAGCTGCTGGACCATTCGTGGTCGAGCCAGGCGGTGCCGGTAACGCGTTTGGTGTGGCCGTCGCGCACGACGCTTCCACTGACCCTGAGTTGCGGGATGCTGTAGTAGTAGCTTGCCGAAGCTGCTGCCGGCCCCTTTCTGCTGTAGCCGTGATCGCCGTTCAGCAGCGGCGGCTGCGTTGTATCGATGACGAGATTCAGTGTGAAGTCTTGCGCCGGAATGCGGGCAACATAACGCTGGCCTTCCTGCTTCAGAGACCAGTTATCGATATGCACGTCGGTACGTTCGGTCGCTGCCCCGACCAGGCCGAAGCTCGCGCGCCCGATGCGCTGATCGCGCAGCAGATGACTGACCGCGGGATCGGAAAGCGCGACGTGTGCGAGCAGGATCTGGTGCGGCGCGAACGCACTCGGATTTTCGCTGTTGCCGGCGATGTCGGGACGGGTGCGAAAGAACGTGATCTGGAAGCCGAGTGGCTTGTTCTTCGCATCGTGCAGCCAGCCGGTTACGTACCACCATTCGGTGCGAAACCGTGGATGACTGCCTTCGTCCCGCGGGAAATGCATCGTGTAGCCGGGCACGACCGGAGGGTAATGCGGCGCGGCGAACGCCGTGCTTGCGCAAAGTGCGAGGCAGCAGGCTGAAAATACCCACCATCTGAAATTTCCCCAACCTCTCTTCGGAAAAGAGGGGCGAAAGGGGGATTTGGGGCGTCCGAAGTGTGGCACCTACCAATCCTCCTTCACCGCCTGCAGCACATCACTGCCCATCGCCCGCCGTCCGCTCAACACCGCGGTCAATCCCGCGAGAACGATCAGTGCCGCGGCGATGACGGCGAGCGGCAGCCACGGCATGTGCAGTTCCATGCTCCAGTGAAACGACTGGCGGTTCACGACAAATATCAGAACCAGGCTCATCACCCAGCCGAGAATGAGCCCGAAGCCGGCTGCGAGCGCACTCATCAGCAAGCCCTCCATGCCGAGCATTGCGGCAATTTCTCCGCGCGTCATGCCGACGTGGCGCAGCATGCCGAATTCGCTGCGGCGCGCGGCCGCCTGCGCGCTGAAGCTGACGCTGACACCGAACAGACCGATCAGTATCGCGACTGCTTCCAGTGCGTAGGTTACGGCGAACGTGCGGTCGAAGATGCGCAGTGAACGCGCGCGGATACTGCTGCTGTCGCTGATTTCGATGCCGGAATCGGGAAACCGGTTGCGCAATGCCTGTTCGACGGTTGCGGCGGACGTACCAGGCGCAAGCCGGATCGCCGCATCATCGGCACGCGTATCGCCGGTCAAACGGGCATAAAGCGCACGCTCGATCACCACCGCGCCGCTCTGCCGCGCATAGTCGCGCCACACGCCGGCGACCGTGAACGGCACGCGTTTGCCGGCGAGCGGCAATTCGATGCGCTGGCCGGTGCGCAGATGATAAAGATCGCGCATCACCTCCGAGATCCATACCGGTGGCGGTGCCCCCGGCGGCGGGACCCAGGCAGGTCCGATCATCGGCAGCCTGTGTTTTGCGGTTCGTGCATCGATCGGCCGCGCAAGAAGAATTACCGGTGGAAGCTGCGGATCGAGCAACAGGCTGCGTTCGCGCCGGAAGCGCACGGACGCGATGCCCGGAATGCCGCTGATGCGCGATTGTTCATCGGCGCTGAAAAATCCGGAATCGCCGCCGCGTGCGGCACGCACGTAGAGATCGGCCGGCAGCGTGGCCGACAGCCAGACATCGAACGACTGGCG
>DASSON010000181.1:0-5768 GCA_035700525.1 Burkholderiales bacterium | reverse complement strand
GACTGCGGCGTTCGGCAAGCCGCGGAAACATGCCGAACACACGGTCCAGGTCGTCGCCGATCCGGCCGCGATCGGAACGCGCATAGGCACCCATCACCAGATTTTCGGCGACCGTAAAACGCGGGAATACCTGGCGTCCTTCGGGCACCAGCACAACACCTGAGCGCACGCGCTCGACGGTCGCCATGCCATTCACCGGCCGTCCGCTGAACGCGATATTTCCGGAGGTCGGATGCTTCAGTCCCATGATGGTGCGCAGCGTGGTGGTCTTGCCGGCGGCATTCGCACCCACCAGCGAGACCACCTCGCCGGCATCGATCTTCAGGCCGATACCCCTGAGCACGTGGTTCTTGCCGTAATGAACGTTGATGCCGGAGAGCTCAAGCATGGCTGCGTCCGAGATACGCTTCGATCACACGCTCGTCGCGCAACACTTCGTCGGGCCGTCCTTCGGCGATTTTTGCACCGTGGTGTACGACCATCGCGCGGTCAGCCAGGTTGCCGAGGAAACCGACGCGATGATCGATGACGCACAGCGTCGTGCCGTGATCGCGCAAATCGCGCAGCACTTCATCGAGATTCGCGATTTCGTCGTGCCCAAGTCCGCTGCCCGGTTCGTCGAGCAACAGCAGTTCCGGTTCGCACATCAATGCCATCGCCACGCCCAGCATTTTCTCGCCGCCATACGACAGACTGCCAGCCGCCTGGTCGCGAAAACGATCGAGGCGGCACAGCGTAAGCACGTGATCGATGTGATCGGAGAGTTCGCCGTTGACCGAGCGATGACGATACCACGGCCATAGTGTCGCCATCCGCCGTACGCCGAGATGCCGCTTGAGTCGCAGATGGGCGGCGATCATCACGTTGTCGAAGACCGTCAGCTCACGGAACAGTTGCGGATTCTGAAACGTCTTGACGATGCCGGCAGCCGCGATCTCGTGTGGTGGTGCACCGGTAAGTTCGTCCGATTTCCATAGCAGCCGCCCCGCCGTCGGCCGATAAACGCCCGCGATCAGATTAAGCAGCGTAGTCTTGCCGGAACCGTTGGGTCCGAATATGCCGACGATTTCTCCGTGGTCGATGCCGAACGAGATGCCGGACACCGCGGTCAGCCCGCCGAAACGTTTCGTCAGATCGGCGATTTCAAGCAGCACGGCGCAATCTCATCAGACTGCCGACGAGGCCGCGCGGCATCAGCAGGATCGTCAGAATCAGGATCAGTCCATAAATCAGCAACCGTGCTTCGGCGTTGACGTTGATCACATGCGGCAGCGCGGTCAGCACGAAAGCGCCGACGACCGGCGCGGCGACCGAGCTGCGGCCGCCGAGCAACGCCATCGCGATGATCGCCAGCGACTGGTTGATCGACAGATAGTCCGGATCGATGAAACTGATGTAAAACGCGTAGAGGCTGCCGGCGACGGCGGCACCGGCATTGCCGACGACGAATGAAATCAGCTTGTAGCGGAAGACGTTGATGCCGAGCGTGTCGGCCAGCTCGTCATTGAGCCGGATCGATGCGAAGCAGCGTCCCATCCACGAATGAACGATACGCGAGCAAACGATGACGGTCAGAACCACCGCGACCAGAGTCAGGTAGTACCACATCACCGTTCCCTGCACCGGAATTACGCCGTGGCCCGGCACCCACAGCGTCGGCGTCACCGTGAAATTGATACCGAGCGAGCCATTCGTAAAACTGTTCCAGTTCAAAATCACGAGACGCGCAATCTCGGAGAACGCGAGTGTCACGATCGCAAAATAGAATTCCTTGAGCTTGAAGCGGAAGCAGATCGCGCCAATCACGACCGACACCAGCGCCACGAATACCACACCCACCACCATGCCAAGCCAGAACGGGATCGACCAGTGCACCATCGACAGATAAGTCGCGTAGGCGGACAGCCCGAAGGCCGCCGCATGAAACAACGAAAGCTGTCCCGCGAAACCGAAAATCAGGTTGAAGCTCACCGCCAGGATACCGAGGATGAACGAGAACACCAGCACCGTCAGCACCACGTTGTCGTGCACCACCAGCGGCAACAGGAACAGCGGCAGCCACAGCAGATACGATTTCATGATTTCGATCCGAACAACCCCGCCGGCTTGAACAGCAGAATCAGCACCAGAAAGACCAGGCCGTAGGCGTCGTTATATGCGGACGGCAGGAAAATTGATCCGACCCCCTCGGCGACACCGATGATGATGCCCCCGACAAGCGAACCGACGACACTGCCAATGCCCGCCAGAATGGCTGCTTCGACGCCCTTCAGAATGTAACTGGCGCCGATCTCGGGCGCGATCGAATAAAGGCTCGCATAGAGCGCGCCGCCCAGTCCCGCCAGCGCCGTCGAGTACGCCGCCACGCCGGCCTGCAGCACACCGGTGCGCACGCCCATCAGCGCCGCCGCTTCCGGATTCTGCGCATACGCATACGCCGCTCGTCCGGCCCAGGTGCGCGTCAGCGACGCGTAGGTAAGCAGAATCACCAGCAGCAGCACGATGAAGACCACGGCCTTCATTTTCGGCACGATTACGCCGCCGATCCTGAAGATGCCGGGCAGCACGTAATGCATGCTCTGCGGCGTCGTGGTCCAGATCATCAACACGATCGCCACCAGCACCGAGATCAGGCCGATCGACACGATCAGGCCATTGATCAGATTGTTACGGGTGAAGCGGAACAGCGCCTGGTCCACTGCCAGTCCGAGCAGCGCCACGCACAACACCGCCAGCGGCACCGCCAGCGGATACGGAATGCCGATGCCGTCGGTCAGATACCAGGTGATGTAGGCACCCAACATCATGAACGCGCCGAGCGCGAAATTCACGATGCCGGTGATGCCGAAGGTCAGGGTGACGCCGAGTGCGATGATCGCATAGAGCGTCCCGACGATCACCCCGTTCAGGAGCTGGCCGACGACGAGTTGCAGCATGCGTCGCTTACTTCGGCGATTCGTGGGTGACGGTGATCTTGCCGCCGCGCTTCACGTCAACGATGTCGAAGTTGATGACTTCTTCGCCGGTCTTGTCGTAGCGGGTTTTCCACAACCCGTCATAAGTGAAAGACTCGAGCGCCTGCCTCACCTTGGCCACGTCATCCACCGTTCCGGCACGCTTGAATGCTTCCACCAGCATGAAGACATGGTCGTAGCACGACGACGAGCACAGCGGCGCCTGGTCGTAGGGAAATTTGTCGGTCTTGTAGAACTTCTTGTAGTCGGCGATGAACTGCTTCACCTTGGGCTCGGTCTTCTGCGCGTCCTCGAAGTACTTCGGGATATAGGCGACGTAATCGTCGATGTAATTCTTGTTCTTCAGTGCCGGCCCGAGCGAGCCGCGCACCAGCCAGAATTTCGTCAGGCCGAGCTGCGTCGCCTGCTGCACGATGTCGTAAAGCACTGCGTCACTGTAACCCGGAAACAGGTAGTCCGGCTGCCAGGCCGCGATTTTCGCCAGCACCGCCGAGTAATCCTTGGTGCCCGGCGCAAACCAGTTTTCCTGAAACTCGATGCCGGCCTGCTTGAAAAGCTTGCTGTAGATATCCGCTGCGACATGGCCGAATGCGTCGTTCTGCATCAGCATCGCTACTTTTTTCACGCCCTTCTGCTTCAGGTAATCGACCATCAGCGTACCGAAGCCGCTCGCGCCGGCGTCCCAGTTCCAGGTGCGCATCAGATAATCATTGCCCTTCTTGCCCAGTTCGTAATGGATCTGCGTCGCGCCACCCATCAGCAGAAACTGGCCATTATGCTGCCGCGCATAGCCTTCGATGCCCTTGAAGACGTTGGTGAGGAACGGGCCGAACACGTATTTGACCTTGTCCTGCTCCAGCATTTTCTTGAGATCGATCAGCGCCTGCTGCGGATTGCCCTGGGTATCGGGATTAATCAGCTGCAGTGTGTATTTCTTGCCGCCGACTTCGAAGCCGCCCGCCTTGTTGATTTCAGCGACCGCCATGCGCATGCCCTGCGACGACATCCAGCCGTAGGTATTGAGCGCACCGGTCTGCGCCTCGATCTCGCCGATTTTCACGACGTTCTGCGCCGACGCGACGCCGGCGCACGCGACGGCTCCCAGCGCACAAAAAAGCACCTTCCGCAATCCGACCGTGATCTTCATCTCTCCTCCTTAACAACGCTTGGTTTGGAATCCGAAACTGCGCCGTCATCTTCGCCGCGCCGATCACCGGTTGACGGCTTGTAAGCGGCGGCGATACGATAATATATCAATTGTATAGTTCTAACATATCATTAACCTTGCGCGTGACGCAAGCCGGAGCAGAGCGTTGAGCGAATCCGCATCTTCGGACAAGGAGGCAATCATGACTAAAATGCTGTCGCCGGCCGCGGTCGAGCAGTATCACCGTGACGGTTATTACTTTCCGGTACGGGTTTTCAGCCCCGAGGAAGCCGCGCGTTACCGCAGCGCGCTGGAAGCGCACGAAGCGCACACCGGGCAGCCGCTGCAGGGAAACTGGCGGCACAAGACGCATCTGCTGTTCACGTGGGCCGACGAGATCGTGCACCATCCGAAAATTCTGGATGCGGTGGAAGACGTGATCGGTCCCGACATCCTGTGCTGGACCGTGAACTTCTTCATCAAGGAAGCACGCAATCCGTCATTCGTGTCGTGGCACCAGGATTCGACCTATTGGGGGCTCGAGCCCGATGACGTGATCACGGCTTGGGTCGCATTCACCGACAGTAACGTGGCAAACGGCTGCATGCGGGCCGTCCCCGGCACGCACCAGCAGGCGCAACTGCCGCACCACGATACCTTCGACAAGAACAACCTGCTGTCGCGCGGCCAGGAAATCATGGTCGACGTCGATCAGTCGAAGGCCGTCAACTTCATTCTGAAGGCCGGCGAAATGTCGCTGCATCACATCAAGCTGGCGCACGGCTCCGACCCCAATCCGTCGGGCGACCGGCGCATCGGCATGGCGATCCGCTATATCCCGACGCACGTCAGGCAGATCAAGGTGCGCGACTCGGCGATGCTGGTGCGCGGCACGGACCAGCATCATCATTTCGATCCCGAGCAGCGGCCTCAGCATGACCTCGACGATCAGGCGCTGGCCGCGCATGCCGACGCCGTCGGCCGGCAGGTTAAGGCGCTCTATTCGGGAACCGAAAAAACCGAGTTCCGGGCCTGATTCCGGGTACAACAAAAACGGGCAGGCGCATCCGCCTGCCCGTTTCATTCTGCTTTGCCCGCCGTTGCGTCACATGGCGGCCGGTGCAGCCGCCTGCTCTTCCTGCTGCAGCGCAAAGATCGAGGTGTAGCCGTGCGACCAATCGGGCGGCACTTCACACTCGCCCGGCTCGATATACGCGTATCGCGGTGCCTTGCCGCGGATGATCGTACCGTCGTATTTCTGCGAGCGGATCGGATTCGCCGTATACGGGAAAGCATCGGCCGCAGTCAGTGTATAAAGCAGCAGCGGCCGGCCATGATCCGACGTGTTGGCCGGCGAACCGTGGATGGTGCGGCAGTTGTGGAGCGTCAGCGAGCCGGCGGGGCCGACCATGTATTTTGCCTGTGACAGATCGAGCTTCGCAACGTCGGCGTCGGACATGCAGCCGACCCACTCGCCCTTGCTGTTGTACTGCGTCGTCATCGGCCGCCGGTGACTGCCCGGGACGAATCCGACCGGCCCCTGATCCATGTCGCAATCATACAGATAAGTGCCGATCGTCAGCGGCGAATAGTTGGTATGCGGCCAGAACGAAATGTCGTAGTGCCACTTCACCTCCTCGCCGCCC
>DASSON010000180.1:0-15538 GCA_035700525.1 Burkholderiales bacterium | reverse complement strand
CGAAGGCGCGACGCTGGTCAGCGACGGCCGCGGCTTCAGCGCGCCGGGCTTCGAGGACGGGTTTTTCATCGGCCCGACGCTGTTCGACCACGTCACGACCGGGATGAAGATCTACCAGGACGAGATTTTCGGCCCGGTGCTTTCCGTGCTGCGCGGCGATACGCTGGATGATGCGATCAAGGTGATCAACGCCAATCCGTACGGCAACGGCACCGCGATCTTCACGCGCTCGGGCCGCGCCGCGCGCTGCTTCCAGCACGAGATCGAGGTCGGCATGGTCGGCATCAACCTGCCGATCCCGGTGCCGATGGCGTTCTTCTCGTTCGGCGGCTGGAAGGCGTCGTTGTTCGGCGATCTGCACGTGCACGGCATCGAGGGCATCAAGTTCTACACCCGCACCAAGGCCATCACCGGCCGCTGGCCCGAAGAGCAGGAGCAGGCTGCTGCCGGCAGCCATTCGGTGATGCCGACGCATGGTTAAGTGAGGTGTAAGGTGTGAGGTGTGAGGAGTCAATAAATAATGCGGCGCGCATAGCGCGCCGGAAAAATTAACACCTCACTCCTTTCTCCTCACTCCTCACTACAAGAATGTCCGCACGAAACAACATCCTCGCCCGCATCCGCGCGCGTCAAGGAAAGCCGGCAGCGTCGACGGCCGGTGAACGTGTGGCGGTTGCCGACGCGATCCGCGCTCGCCGGCGCGGACCGATCGCGACGATGGACGGGGAGCCGCTGGCCTGCTTTCGCGAGCGTGCGCTGAGCCTGGCGACGACACTGGATGAAGTCGCGACGCCGGCGGACGTGCCGCGCGCAGTAGCGGCTTATCTTCAGGCGAACGCGCTGCCGCAGGTTGCAGTATGCTGGCCGGAATTTCTGAAACTCGAGTGGGCGGCGAGTGACATCACGGTTGAAGCGCGTCCGGTGCGCGGCGACGATGCGGTCGGCATTACCGGCGCGTTTTGCGCAATCGCCGAAACCGGCACGCTGATGCTGCTTTCCGGTGCGCGTACGCCGTCGGCAGTGAGCCTGGTGCCGGGGACGCATATCGCGATCGTGCGCAACGCGCGCATCGTGCGCACGATGGAGGACGCGTGGCAGTTGTTGCGCGACGAATGCGGAGCGCTGCCGCGCGCCGTCAACTTCATATCGGGTCCGTCGCGCACCGCCGACATCGAGCAGACCGTCACGCTGGGCGCTCACGGGCCGTACCGGGTGCACTTGGTGCTGGTCGCGGATGCGGTCTGATGTTGAATGGAGTTTGCGCTGAGGCGATGCCGCAAGCGAGGTTTCATCATCCGGTAAGTCGCAGTATAATAAAAGTGTCCATGTACAGCATGGAATTTCAAATTTCGCTTCAAATTCTGGAGTGATTCCACAGGCGGCTCGAACCGCCTCCGCCACGACGTGACGGGCCAACAACAATCGGAGGACGCCGGTCGCGTCCGTGGGTAGCGGGGCGGGAAGGTATCGGCCGCGGCTGTTTGCCGATACGGGCAACGGTACGCAGGGCGGATTTTCCGTCGATCGCGAACGTCGGTGCAACAGGGGATATGCAGATTCTCGATCAAGGTCTGGAACTTGATGCATTCTTCGAGCAGCTCCATGGCGCGAAGCATGCGCTTTTGCTGAGCGACTACGACGGCACGCTGGCGCCGTTTCACATTCGACCGGAGCAGGCGATACCTTATCCCGGCGTGCGCGAATGCCTGAATGCGATCGGCGCTGCCGGACGCACGCGACTGGTGGTGGTGAGCGGCCGACATGCGCACGAAGTGGCGCCGCTGTTGCAGTTGAGCGAGCCGGTCGAGATCTGGGGATGTCACGGCTGGGAACGCTTGTTGCCGAACGGCAGTTGCGAGTCGCCGCAGATTCCGGCAGCGGCGCGGGCCGGCCTGTATGCCGCGGTGTCGCAGGCGGCGGCCGCGGTCGCGGGCATGAAAAGCGACGGCCAGCACGCGCGCATCGAACGCAAGACGACGTCCGTCGCGGTACACTGGCGCGGCATGGCGCCGGCGGTGGCACAACAGGTGCGCCAGGTGGTGGCGGCGGCATGGGCGCCGCTGGAACGCGAACCGTGGTTCGGCATCTGCGATTTCGACGGCGGCATCGAGCTGCGCCTGAGCGGACGCACCAAGGGGGACGCCGTCACTACGGCGCTTGCCGAAAGCGGGCCCGGAACGGCGGCTGCCTATCTGGGCGATGATCTGACCGATGAAGACGCATTTCATGCGATCGCCGGCAAGGGACTGGGTGTGCTGGTGCGCGACGAACGGCGTCCGAGTGCCGCTAGCGCGTGGATCCGTCCGCCTGAAGGCATCATCGATTTCCTTGAGCGCTGGCAGCACGCACGCGAAAGCTGACGATGTTTTCCGGTGATCAGATTCTGGGTAACACTCCGCTGACGTGGGGCTACGCGGCGCTGATCGCGGCGGTGACGCTGCTGGTGCTGACGCTGATTCGCAGTGTGCTGCGGCGCTGGCTGCGGTTGCGCGAAGGCGATCACCAGCGCAGCTGGCGTGGGATTGCGGCCCAGGTCGTGGCGGCGACCCGCGTCTGGCTGTTGTTGCCGCTGGCGCTGTACGCCGGCAGCCTGCGGCTCGTGCTGACGCCCGCGGCGACGCGGGTGCTGGCGCTGGCGGCGCTGATGGTGTTCCTGCTGCAGGTTGCATTGTGGGGGCACCGCTTCATTGCGTGCTGGATCGAGCGCCAGATCAACGTGCGCTATGAGAACAACGCCGAGCGCGCCACCGTCATGTCACTGCTGGGCTTTTTCGCGCTGGTGGTGCTGTGGAGCGTGATCGTGCTGTTCGGACTGAACGCGCTGGGGTTCAACGTCAGTGCGCTGCTTGCCGGCATGGGGATTGGCGGCATCGCGATCGCGCTGGCGGCGCAGAACATCCTGGGCGACCTGTTCGCATCAGCGTCCATCGTCATCGACAAGCCGTTCGTCGTTGGTGATTTCATTATCGTCGGCGATTATCTCGGCAGCGTCGAGCATATCGGTCTCAAGACCACCCGCCTGCGCAGCCTGTCCGGCGAGCAGCTGGTGTTTGCCAACACCGATCTGACCAAAAGCCGCATTCGCAATTACAAACGCATGTACGAGCGGCGCAACGTGTTCACGATACAGGCGGCGTACGGAACGCCGCCCGACAAGCTGGAACGCATCGCGACGATGCTGCGCGAAACCGTACGGGCGCAGGACAGGGTGCGCCTCGACCGCGCGCACCTGAAGGAATATACCGACACCGCGGTGGTCTACGAAGTTGTGTATTACACGCTGATTCCGGATTACAACTTTTACATGGATACGCAACAGGCAATCAATATCGCGATCTACGACTGGTTCCAGCGCGAAGGCATCGAGTTCGGGCGTCCGGCACGCGTCATTCAAATGCAGACGTCATCGCTTACGGGAGAAAACGGGGAGGAGCGCAAGGAGCAGCCTGAATGGCCCAAGCCCGCGAGAGCCTGATCGTCGTATCAAACCGCCTGCCGTTCAGCTTCGAGCGTGACCGGCGCGGGGCGTGGCAGTCCGAACGCGGTTCGGGCGGGCTGGTGAGTGCACTGACACCGGTGCTGCGCGACCGTGGCGGAACCTGGATCGGCTGGCCCGGAACGGCGCAGTCGAACGGACTGGCGCAGGCGGTGAAGACCGCCGCAGCCGGGTCCGGGTATGCGCTGGAACCGGTGATGTTGACGGAGGCGGAAGTGCGCGATTTTTATCGCGGCTTTTCCAACGAGGTGGTGTGGCCGCTGTTTCACGACCTGACGCCGCTGTGCAATTTCGATCCCGCCTACTGGCGCGCCTACGGTGCGGTCAATCGCAAGTTTGCGGCGATCGTCCGCAGTGCCGTCAGCGGACATGATTTCATCTGGGTCCACGACTATCATCTGCTGACGCTCGCCAGCGAGCTGCGCACCGGTGGCGTGAGGTCGCGCGTCGGCTTCTTTCTCCACATTCCGTTTCCGCCGCTCGACATTTTCATGCAACTGCCGTGGCGCGAACAGTTACTGCACGCGCTGCTCGACTACGATCTGCTCGGGTTCCAGACGCCGCGCGACCGGCGCAACTTCGTGCATTGCGTGCGGACACTGGTGCGCGGCGCGACGGTCCAGGGCAAGGGACCGGTGGTCACCGCGCAGGTCGGTGACCGGGAAGTGCGCATCGGCAGCTTTCCGATCAGCATCGATTACCGCAGCTTCGCGAGCGGTGCCGACACGCCGCAGGTCAGCGCCAAGGTGCGCGATCTGCGCGCTCATCTGCCGCACCGCAAGCTGATTTTCGGAGTCGATCGTCTCGACTACACCAAGGGCATTCCGCATCGCCTGCGCGCGTTCGAAAATGCGCTCGACCGCTACCCCGAGCTGCGCGAGCGCATGTCACTGATCCAGGTGGTGGTGCCGAGTCGCGCCGGCATTCCGGAGTACGGCGATCTCAAGACCGAAATCGAGCAGATCGTCGGACGCATCAACGGCCGTTTCGCGAAACCCGGCGGCTGGGTGCCGGTGTGGTACGTGTTCGGCAGTCTCGAACGCGCGGATCTGCTGGCTTACTACCGTGCCGCCGACGCGGCGCTGGTGACGCCGCTGAAAGACGGCATGAATCTGGTTGCGAAAGAGTACTGCGCTTGCAGCGTGGACGAGAATTGTGTGCTGATTCTTTCCGAATTCGCCGGCGCCGCCGCCGAATTGCGCTCCGGTGCGCTGCTGGTCAATCCCAACGATATCGAAGGCGTGGCCGACGCCATTCACAACATGGTGACGATGCACGCCGCCGAACGGCGGATCAGAATGCGCAGATTGCGGCGTATCATCCGCGAACGTGACGTGTTCTGGTGGGTCGATTCGTTTCTGCGCGCCGCGATCACGAAGGATCTCAGTGCGTTTCCCGCGCCGGAAAAAAGCGTGCCGGCTCCCGTCTCCGAATTTCTTCCGCTGTAATTGCTTCCGCGCTGCTGCCGACAACGGTAGAATGTCGCCACTCGCAGCGCATCCCAAAAAATTACCGTGGCCGTCGCGCCACGTCGACCGTCCTGCGTCATGTTCCGGGATGGCTGCCGAACCCTCCTTACCGGGACAGCCATTGTGCCACTGAGTTTTTTGCCCACGCTGCCATTGCCCGCCAGTCCGCTGGTGCTGTTTGGCGTGCTGCTGATCGCGGGCCATATCGGCGGCGAGCTGGTGTATCGCATTACGTCACTGCCGCGCATCACCGGCTACGTGCTGGTCGGGATGCTGCTGGGTGCGAGCGGCCTGAAGCTGCTGACGCCGGAACTGACGCGCATTGCCAATGTCTTCGTCGACATCGCGCTGGGGCTGGTGCTGTTCGAGCTCGGCCGGCGCCTCGATTTCAAGTGGCTGCGTCACGATCCGTGGCTGCTGGTCACCGGACTGGTCGAAAGCGCGCTGTCGTTCGGTTTCGTGTTCTTTGCGCTGGTGTATCTGGGCGTCGATCCGGTGTATGCCGCTGCGGCGGCGGCGATCGGTGTGGCGACGTCGCCGGCGATCGTGCTGCTGGTGACGCGCGAGCTGGGTGCGGAAGGCCAGATCACGGAACGCACGCTGGCGCTGACCGCGATCAACAGCGTGATCTCGTTCGTGATGGTGACGATGATGCTGTCGTGGATTCACAGCCAGTACCGTGCCAACTGGTACACGGTGTTCCTGCACCCGGTGTACCTGTTGCTGGGGTCGGTGGCACTGGGTTTTGTCGCCAACCATATCGCGAAAGTGCTGGCGCGCTGGCTGCGCAAGCACGAGCGGCATCACTTCATGCTGCTATTGGGCTTGATCATCATCACCGTCGGCTGTGCCACCGTGTTCAAGCTGTCGGTGGTGCTGGCGCTGCTCGCATTCGGTGTGATGGTGCGCAATCTTGACGAGCGCCACGATCTGATGGCGGTCGACATGAGTCAGGTCGAGGAAATGTTTTTCGTGGTGCTGTTCGTGGTGGGCGGCGCCAATCTGCATGTCTCCGATCTGCTCGCCGGCAGCGTGCTGGCGGCGGCGTTCATCATTGCGCGATTCGTCGGCAAGTCGCTCGGCGTGCTGACGCTGACCTGGTTCAGCGGCGTGCGGCGCCGGCATGCTGCGCTGCTGTGCATGGGGCTGGTGCCGATGTCCGGCTTCGCGGTGACGATGATGCAGAGCGCTATGGCCGAGCATCCCGAATTCGGCAGCAAGCTCGGTTCCATCGTGCTCGCCGCCGTCGTGGTGCTGGAACTGATCGGGCCGCTGATGATCCAGTTCGCGTTGCGGCGGGCGGGGGAATCCGGAGTGGAGCTGCCTGATGGCCGATGAGATGGAATTCGGCGGCTCGGCCGGCAACACGATGGGCGTGGAGCTCGAGCTGCAGATTCTCAATACCCGCGATTTCAACCTGGCGCGTGATGCCGACGATCTGCTCGATCTGGTGGAGAAAACCGAGCACGTCGGCGCAGTGAAGCCCGAGATCACCGAAAGCATGATCGAGGTTAACAGCTCGATCCACGAGCGTCACGAAACGCTGCTCGCCGAGCTGCGCGGCATCCGCGACGCCGTCAGCGGTGCCGCGCAGCGGCTCAACCTGCGGGTGGCCGGCGGCGGCTCGCATCCGTTTCACAAGTGGACCGAGCGGCGCATTTATCCGACCGACCGCTTCAAGCATCTGCTCGATCTTTACGGCTATCTGGCGAAGCAGTTCACGATCTTCGGCCAGCACATTCATCTCGGCTGCCCGAGCGGCGATGATGCGCTCTACCTGCTGCACATGCTGTCGCGCTACGTGCCGCACTTCATTGCACTGTCGGCATCGTCACCGTTCCAGCAGGGCGAGGACACCGCCTACCAGTCGTCACGGCTGAATACGGTGAGCGCATTTCCGCTCAGCGGCCAGGCGCCGTTTATTCATGCGTGGGGCGATTTTGCGGCATACTTTTACAAGATGCGTGATCTGCAGATCGTCGACAGCATGAAGGATTTCTACTGGGACATCCGACCCAAGCCCGAGTACGGCACGGTCGAAATCCGCGTGCTCGATACACCGCTGACCGTCGAGCGCGCGGCGCTGCTGGCGGCCTATGCGCAGGCACTGGCGCATTATTTTCTGTCGACGCGGCCGCGCGAGCCGTTGCGCGATGTGTATCTGTTCTACAGCTACAACCGCTTTCAAGCATGCCGCTACGGACTGTCCGGCATCATCGCGGACGCCTATACGCAGCAGCGGGTGGAACTGAAGCAGGACATCGTGACGATGCTGTCGCAGCTTGCGCCGCATGCGCAGGAGCTGGGTTCGACCGCGGCGCTGGAGGAACTCACGGATCTGGTGCGTGCGCAGCGCACCGACGCCGGCTGGCTGCGCACGGTGTTCACCGCGCATGGCACGATGAATGACGTCGCGCGCCTGCAAAGCGACCTGTGGATGGGCCGCAACGAAGGCGCGTTGCCGATCAACGGGAACGGAGCATGAACAAGCCGCTCAAGATCGGGCTCTCGCCGCGCTTTCGCCACCCGTCGCTGCTGGAGCAGGGCTTCCGCGGCAAGACGCTGCAGTATCTGGAACAGTCGATGGCGCACTGGCTGATGACCGCCGGCGCGCTGGTGTTCATGGTGCCGTCGCTCGGCTCCGACAGCCCGATGCGGCGCGGCACGATCCGCATCGCCGATTATGTCGATGAACTCGACGGGTTGGTGTTGCAGGGCGGCGCCGACGTCTGTCCGCTCACTTACGGCGAGACGCCGCTGAAGCCGGAATGGAATGGTGATCGCGCGCGCGATCATTACGAAATCGACCTGTTCCAGGAATTCGTCGCGCATGGCAAGCCGGTGCTGGGCGTGTGCCGCGGCGTGCAGCTGATCAACGTCGCGTTCGGCGGCACGCTGTATCAGGACATCGTCACGCAGGTCGCCGGCGCGCACCGGCACTACGATCCGGAGGCGTACGACCGCCTGTTCCACGACGTCAGCATCGTCGCCGGCACCGGACTGGCGAAGCTCTACGCCGCGCGATCCAGTGCACGGGTGAACAGCATTCATCACCAGGCGATCAAGGATCTGGGCGACGGATTGGCGGTCGAAGCGTTGTCCGAACTCGATGGCGTGATCGAGGCAGTGCGCTGGAACGGGCCGAGCTACGTGTTCGGCGTGCAGTGGCATCCGGAGTTTCTCGATCCCGACGATGGCGAACTGCTCGATCGCCAGCCGCTGCTTGCCGAATTTCTCGAAGAAGCGCGCCGGGTCCGGCGCAAGCTCTACGTCAAAACCGCCGCGCCGGCCTGACGCTTTCGGCCTGGCGCACAAACAATCTTCGCCGGTGGTGTCGGGCACGTTCCCGGAACGCGGCGGACTGTCGAACGAATGCTAAAATCATCTGATTTTTCCGGGGAGGGAAGATGGATGCTGTTATTGCGACGGTGCCGCCGCCGGCATCACCGGATGGCGCGCTGATCATGCGCAAGCGGGCGCTGAATCCGGCCGCCATTGTTGTTCTGGCATTGCTGCTGCTGGGGACTGCCGGCACCGCGTTCGCGGCGGCGCCGGTGTCCGGCTACCACGTCATCGCACTGTTCGGGATTCCGGTCGATTTCATTCTGTTCGGTCTGATCCTGGTGGGCGTCGCGGTATTTCACAATCATACGCTGCAGGTGGCGTTGATCGGCCTCACAGTGATCGTGATCTACAAGATCGCGTTCACCGGCTTCGAGTACGGGAGCGGCATCGGCGGCTTCATCGGTCAGCTGGATCATGATTGGGTCATCCTGGTCAATTTGTTTCTGCTGCTGATGGGGTTTGCGCTGCTGGCGAAGCATTTCGAGGAAAGCCGCATTCCGGCGGTGTTGCCGAGATTCCTGCCGGATGACTGGAAAGGCGGTTTCGTGCTGCTGGTCATGATCTGCGTACTGTCGAGCTTTCTCGACAACATCGCCGCGGCGCTGGTGGGCGGCACGATTGCGGCGGTGGTGTTCAAGGGGCGCGTGCACATCGGCTACCTGGCCGCGATCGTCGCGGCATCCAACGCCGGCGGCGCGGGCAGCGTCGTCGGCGACACCACGACGACGATGATGTGGATCGAGGGCGTGGCTCCGGGAAGCGTGGTGCACGCGTACGTGGCGTCGGCGGTGGCGCTGGTACTATGCGGCATTCCGGCCGCGATGCAGCAGCAGCGTTACTCGCCGATCACCGCCGATGCGCCGGCGGGCATCAGGGTGGATTGGCATCGCGTCGGCATCGTGGCGTTGATCCTGCTGGCGGCAATCGTGACCAACATCGTCGTCAACGTGAAATATGCGGACGTGTCCGATTCGTTTCCGTTCATCGGCGTGGCGGTGTGGGTGGCGATACTGATTGCCGCGCCGCTGCGCGGACCGGAGTGGAAACTGCTGCCGGATGCGTTCCGCGGCAGCAGTTTCCTGTTGTCGCTGGTGTTGTGTGCGTCGATGATGCCGGTCAAGGCGCTGCCGTCGGCATCGTGGCATGTTGCGCTCACGCTGGGCTTCGTGTCGTCGGTGTTCGACAATATCCCGCTCACGGCACTGGCGCTGACCCAGGGCGGATACGACTGGGGCATACTGGCGTTCGCGGTCGGGTTCGGCGGCTCGATGATCTGGTTCGGTTCTTCGGCCGGCGTCGCGCTTTCCAATCTGTTTCCGGAGGCGAAATCCGTCGGCCACTGGCTGAAGTCGGGCTGGCACGTGACGGTTGCGTACGTGATCGGATTTTTTGTACTGTTGCTGGTGCTCGGCTGGAGGCCGGTGCCGCTGCACGAAACGATGAACGCGGGGCCGACGCATCATCCGGCGGCGGTCGTTTCACATTGATTGGAAGTTGTTGCGGGAACGGCAAACATGAAGGTGCTGTGGCAAGGATGTGGCCTGTTGCGGAGTGCGCGTATGGTGGCCTTCGCGGGCGTTGCCTGTGCGCTGATGCCGGCCGCGCATGCGGCGGGCTCCGATGGCGTCGGACGGACTTTTCTGTGGCTCGCGATCATCCTTCTTGCCGCGAAGGTCTGCGCGTCGCTGGCGGAACGGGCCCGGCTGCCGGGCGTGCTGGGCGAACTGATCATCGGGGTGGTGCTCGGCAACCTGGGGCTGGTCGGCATTCACGGACTCGATCGTGCCGCCGCCGATCCGATTCTCGGCTTCATCGCCGAGCTGGGCGTGGTGGTGCTGCTGTTCCAGATCGGGCTGGAGACAAAGCTCTCCGACATGGCGAAGGTCGGCACGCACGCGCTGCTGGTTGCGACCGTTGGTGTCATTGCGCCGTTTGTGCTGGGCACCTACGTGGTCGGACCGTGGTTGCTGCCGGGACACACATTCGGCGCCTATCTGTTTCTCGGCGCCGCATTGACTGCGACTTCGGTCGGCATTACCGCGCGAGTGTTCCGCGATCTCGGACAATTACAGTCGCGCGAGGCGCAGATCGTGCTCGGTGCCGCGGTGATCGACGACGTGATGGGGCTGGTGATTCTTGCGGTGGTGACGGGTTTGGTGCGCGAAGGCGCAGTGAGCGGTTTCGAGATTGTGCGGATTATTGTCGAGGCCGTGGTGTTTCTCGCTGCCGCGATACTCATCGGCAGATTCACCGCGCCGTGGATCCTGAAATTTTTTGCGGGTGTGGATGCCCGCATCGGGATGAAGCTGACCGTATTGGTGAGCATCGGGCTGCTGCTGGCGTGGCTGGCGCACGCGGTGGGACTGGCGCCGATCGTCGGTGCGTTTGCCGCCGGGCTGTTCCTCGAACCGGTATTCCTGCACGATTTCAACCCGCCGCCGATCGTGCACGACGTGCGACCGTTGCTGCGCGACGTGCCGCGTCCGGCATCTACCAGCATCAACGCGGCACTCGACCGCTATGCGGAACACCATCATGAAGATCTGGTCGAGCATCTCGGATATTTCTTTGTTCCGGTGTTTTTTGTCGTGACCGGAATGCAGGTGGACCTCGGCAGCTTTGCCGATCCGGCGGTGCTCGGCATTGCGCTCGCGATCACGGTCGTCGCATTTGCCGGCAAGCTGATCGCCGGCGCGGTTGCAGGACGCGGCGTCAATCGCTGGCTGGTGGGCTGGGGGATGGCGCCGCGCGGCGAAGTCGGGCTCATTTTCGCGATGGTTGGCAAACAGCTCGGCGTGGTGAACGAAACGATGTTTTCGGTGGTCGTCATCATGGTGATTCTCACTACGCTGCTGACGCCGCCGGTGCTGGTGCAGCTGTTCAGGCGGAATGCGCGGGCGGCGTGACGGGCAATGAACGAAATCCAGTGCAGCAAGCGGTCGTCTCATAGATTAAAATTCTTGTTACACAAAAACTTTCCAGTTAATATTATTTTCGTGTAACGAAAACCACTCTGGATTGGAACGGATATGGGACGCCCTAAGTCGGCTGCACCACGAGACGTTTTTGCAAACGTTCGTTTGACAGGAGAAGAGAGAGACGAAATCGAAACTGCCGCGCATGCGCTTGGACTCAAGTCAATCAGCGAATACCTGCGTCATCTGCATAAGTTACACGCCATAAATACTGAACAGAATCGATCATTTTATGAGGCCGTTCCCGAGGCGATGTATAACGGTGAACGACTGAAACCATTTTTGGAAACTCCTAGCGGACGGATTTACGAAGGGGATAGTCTCGATTTTCTTCACTCCAAGGCCGAAGAAAAATCGGTAGATTTGGTTGTGACATCGCCCCCGTTCGGGCTTGTCCGCAAGAAAAGCTACGGAAACGAGGATGCTGATGAATATTGCAACTGGTTTCGACCTTTTGCCGAGGGTTTCAGGCGCGTCCTTAAGGATTCCGGAAGCTTGGTAATCGATATCGGTGGCGCTTGGAAGCCCGGTATGCCCACAAGATCGCTTTATCATTTTGAGCTTCTCATGATGCTCTGTCGGGAGTACGGATTTCATCTGTGTCAGGAACATTTTTGGTGGAATCCCTCAAAACTGCCTACACCTGCGGAATGGGTGAATGTTAGACGCGTTCGTGTCAAAGATGCGGTTAATTGTATTTGGTGGCTTTCACTGACTCCGTGGCCGAAGGCCAGTAATCGGCGCGTACTAGCACCCTACAGCGAATCAATGCTGCATTTACTCAAGAATGGCTATACAGCGAAATTGCGGCCGTCAGGGCATGACATTTCGGATAAATTTCAACGTGACAATGGCGGCGCAGTTCCGCCGAATCTCCTTGCTATTGCGAATACGGAATCGAATGGTATGTATCAGGACTACTGCCGGAAAAACAATCTGGAAATTCATCCGGCAAGGTTTCCGGCACAGCTGCCTGAATATTTCATGCGTATGCTTACCGATCCCAATGACGTTGTTGTTGATCCATTTGCAGGTTCTTGCGTGACAGGGATGGTTGCTGAAACTTTGGGACGCCAGTGGGTATGCATAGAACTCTCGGAATCATATCTAAAGGGTGCGGTAGGCCGTTTTGCTAAAGGTAAGCCGGCAATTTTTCCTGAACGTTTGGTGCAGTACTCGATTCATTCCCCATGCTCTATTCCGTCCAATGGGGCAGAAACACCGCTACCTCAGGATGGTGGCAAAGCGAGACCAATTATGACTGCAACGCAACAAACACACCGACAGAAGTCGGCGAAGATTCGTTCACGACGAGTTGGAATCAAACAATCTGCCGTTGCAGGTTCGCAATAAAATTTCCGGAGGGACAATGGCTGGCAAAACAACAAAAACTGGAACAAAAAAGAAGATCGTCCGTAGCGATCTTCCGTTCGGAAGCGAATTTTCACCTTCGCAAATTGATCTGCGTGGGGTGCTTAACCTAATTGTTGAAAATCATGGAAACTGGAGGGCCTTGGAGGCCGCAATTCTTGCCAATTATTTTTCCAAGCATGCAAAAAACGCTACAGGGGCGAATGTGGCATACAACAAAAACAAACTCGCCAATAACTGCAAGCTCGGCCTGATCGCTTATGGAATTATTAATCGAGATGGTACGTTCACCGATTTTGGCTTGACGCTCCATGCGCTCGTGGATGACGAGTCAAAGCTATACGAAGCTCTTGCCCGGCATATTCTTCTCAATCTTCGGGGAATGGCGCTCCTGCAATGTATCAAGGAAATGACTGCAGCCGGAGAAGATGTCAGTCTCAATACCTTGCGCGATGGTCTCGCCGCACGAGGCGTTCACTACCCGTCAGGAGGCAAACATCCAAGCATCATGCGCTTATGGCTTGAGAAAGCGGGAGTGTTTATCGGGCGACGGTGGCAAATTGATGAATTGCGCTTGCGACGAGTGCTTGGCACTGATCCGGCCGAATTCGGCATATTGGCCAGGTTTACGCCGGAACAACGCGCATTTCTGCTCGCGCTGGCCAATACCGGCGTTACTGGTCCACAACCTGCAAATGAGATCGTCAAATTGGCTACTGCCACATATGGCGTGCGATTTCCAGAGAAGAGTTTGCCGAAGGTCGTGCTGAATGTGCTTCAGAAAGCAGGATACATTAGTGCTACAAAGACCACTGCCGGGCGCGGTGCGAAACCATTCTCGGTTACACCAACAGCCAAACTGAATGCAGACGTTATCAGGCCGCTGCTCGATCAGGTGAAAACACAAGTCGATCCGAAACTTCTTGATCTGCTTGCGAAGCCGTTGACAGACATTCTCAATGGACTCGACTCGACGGATCGCTACGCCGCGGGATTGGCACTCGAAGCTTTAGCATTCAAGCTAATGCGGCTGTTTGACATGACTTACGTTGCAACTAGATTACGTGCTCAAGCGACGGGCGGTGCTGAAGTCGATCTTGTATTTGATTCTGCGCGGCTTGTCTTTCACAGATGGCAAATACAATGTAAGAATACCGACCGTGTGGCGCTTGACGACGTCGCCAAGGAAGTTGGCTTGACGCATTTTATCAAAAGCAACGCGATTGTCGTTGTGAGTACCGGAGACATTGGTGCTGAGGCCAGAAAGTACGCAAATAAGGTTATGACTGATTCCAACTTGTGCGTTGTTCTGCTGGATCGCGCTGATCTTGAAAACATTCGAACAAATCCTTCTTTCGTGGTGGATGCTTTCAACCGGGAGGCTCGGCACGCGATGACCCTAAAAAAACTGGAGTTTTAGCCTAAGAAGATAGTGACGCTACCACCAAACCCGGGCTTGGGCGCCGCACCTGATCTTGATAAGATGCGCGCGTGGCGGGTTATCTTGTAAACTCGCGGTTTAAAATTTTGTTAACAAAAAATAATAAGTATTTTTTGGAGGAAACATGGCGGTGCACATCAAGGGCCCGAAGGACTTCTGGTCGGGTCTGATCTTCGCAGGCTTCGGGGTGGCGTTCGTAGCGGTGGCGCGCAACTACCCGCTGGGCAGCGCGCTGCGCATGGGCCCGGCGTATTTCCCGACGCTGGTTGGGGGCCTGCTGGCGATCCTCGGCGTGGTGCTGATCGCGCGCTCGGCGTTCACGGCGGGCGAGGCGGTCTCCCACATCGGACTGCGGGCACTGGTCCTGGTGCTGGGCGCGCTGGTGCTGTTCGGCTACCTGCTCGATTACACCGGCTTGGTGCCGGCGATCGTGGCGCTGGTATTCGTGAGCTCCGCCGGCGGCCACGAATTCAAGTGGTGGGAAGTCTCGATTCTGTCGGTGGCGCTGGTGATCCTGGCAGTAGGCATCTTCTACTACGGACTGGGCATGCCGCTTGATCTGGGGCCGCGGCTGTGAGCGATCCGGGGCTGTTTCACAACCTGATCCTCGGCTTCAGCATCGCGCTCTCGCCGGCGAACATCCTCTACTGCTTCGTGGGCTGCCTGCTGGGCACGCTGATCGGCGTGCTGCCGGGCCTGGGGCCGCTGGCGACGATCGCGATCCTGCTGCCGATCACGTTCAACCTCGACCCGACCTCGTCACTGATCATGCTCGCCGGCATCTACTACGGCGCCCAGTATGGGGGCTCGACGACCTCGATCCTGGTGAACCTGCCGGGAGAATCGTCGGCGGTGGTGACGTGTCTCGACGGCTACCAGATGGCACGCCAGGGACGCGCGGGCCCGGCGCTGGCGATCGCGGCGATCGGCTCGTTCTTCGCCGGCACGGTGGGCACGCTGATGATCGTGCTGTTCGGCCCGCCCTTGGCGAGTGTGGCATTGAAGTTCGGGGCGGCGGAGAACTTCTCGCTGATGGTGCTGGGGCTGGTGATGGCGGTGGTGCTGGCGCACGGCTCGGTGCTCAAGGCGGTGTGCATGACGCTGCTCGGAATCCTCTTCGGGCTGGTCGGCACCGATGTGAACTCGGGCCTTGAGCGCTTCACGCTGGGCTATCCGGAGCTCGCTGACGGCATCAGTATCGTCGGCGTGGCGCTGGGACTGTTCGGCATTGCGGAGATCATCGCCAATCTGGAGCTGAAGGAGAAGCGCGAACTCTTTACCAACAAGGTCAAGGGGCTGTGGCCGACGAAGGAAGACTTCAAGCGCTCGTGGGCGCCGATTCTCAGAGGCACCGCGATCGGCGCAGCGCTGGGGCTGATGCCGGGCACGCACGCGATCATTGCGTCGTTCACCTCGTATACGGTGGAGAAGAAGCTCTCGA
>DASSON010000179.1:0-13805 GCA_035700525.1 Burkholderiales bacterium | reverse complement strand
ATCGCGCAGGTCGGTTCGATTTCGGCGAACTCGGATTCGAATATCGGCGAGATCATCTCCGGCGCGATGGAAAAAGTCGGCAAGGAAGGCGTGATCACGGTCGAAGATGGTTCGGGACTGGAAAACGAACTCGAAGTCGTCGAGGGCATGCAGTTCGATCGCGGCTATTTGTCGCCGTACTTCATCAACAACGCCGACAAGCAGATCGCCATTCTCGAAACGCCGTACATCCTGCTGCACGACAAGAAGATCTCGAACATCCGCGATCTGCTGCCGGTGCTGGAGCAGGTGGCAAAGGCCGGCAAGCCGCTGCTGATCGTTGCCGAAGACATCGACGGCGAAGCGTTGGCGACGCTGGTGGTCAACAACATCCGCGGCATTCTGAAGACTTGCGGCGTGAAGGCGCCGGGCTTCGGTGACCGCCGCAAGGCAATGCTCGAAGATATCGCGATTCTCACCGGCGGCACAGTGATCTCCGAGGAAGTCGGCCTGACGCTCGAGAAGGCGACGCTGAACGACCTGGGCCAGGCCAAGCGCATCGAAGTGGGTAAGGAAGAAACCACGATCATCGACGGCAACGGCGACAACAAGGCGATCGAAGCCCGCGTGAAAAACATTCGTGCGCAGATCGAGGAATCGACCAGCGACTACGACCGCGAAAAGCTGCAGGAACGCGTGGCGAAGCTCGCCGGCGGCGTGGCAGTGGTGAAAGTCGGCGCGGCGACCGAAGTCGAAATGAAGGAAAAGAAAGCGCGTGTCGAAGACGCGCTGCACGCAACCCGTGCCGCGGTCGAAGAAGGCATCGTCGCCGGCGGTGGCGTCGCGCTGATCCGTGCGCGTGCGCACGTCGGCAAGCTGAAAGCCGACAATTCCGACCAGGAAGCGGGCATCAAGATCGTGCTGCGCGCACTGGAAGAGCCGCTGCGTCAGATCGCCGCAAACGCCGGTGACGAACCGTCGGTGGTGGCGAACAAGGTACTCGAAGGCAAGGACAACTTCGGCTACAACGCGGCGACCGGCGAGTATGGCAACCTGGTCGAGATGGGCGTGATTGATCCGACCAAGGTCGCGCGCTGCGCGTTGCAGAACGCGGCGTCGATCGCCGGCCTGATCCTGACCACGGCTGCGATGGTTGCAGAACTGCCGAAAGAAGAGTCGCATGGCGGTGGCATGCCCGGCGGCATGGGTGGCATGGGTGGTATGGGCGGCATGGACATGTAATTGTCCGTTCCATCCGGACGTCAGAGAAAACCCCGCGCGAGCGGGGTTTTCTTTTGTCGCATCACAGTAGAAACGCAATATCCGACGGCAGACGGTAGGAGCAGACACGGATTTTCGTTATAATCGTGCGCTCCCGATTTGAATCAACACGCGTCAGGTAGCAGCATGCCGATCTCGCGTGAAAGAAAAAGCCGTACCGGGGCCAAGTAGCTCAGTTGGTAGAGCAGAGGACTGACAACTTGGCCGAAGGACAAGTTGCGTTGTAGGCTAACTTCGGCGAAACCGAAGGTTAAGCAGTGCGTTAGCACTGCGGCCGAAGACACAACGCGTGCAAGCTTGTTGCGGCGCAGGCTAACATGCGTAGCATGTTAAGCTCGCGCGAGCGAGCGGCCGGAGGCAAAATCCTTGCCGATGGTTGATAGTAGTACCGGGGCCAAGTAGCTCAGTTGGTAGAGCAGAGGACTGAAAATCCTTGTGTCGGTGGTTCGATTCCGCCCTTGGCCACCCAGTAACCATGTACTTGCCGGTCGCCGTTTGGCGGGTGCGCCAGGTTCGTGTCGATCAGCTCGTCAATTACTCCCGATGAGCCATATGCTGTGCTGGCTTAACGGCGCCTATCGCTTCACCGTCGCACAAGTTTTCCATCCGCTTATTTCCTGAATATCGGTCGGCAGTACACCCGATCCAGCTTGCCAGGCCTGGCGCGGGTCCGGATCATGTCTGCGTGCTACACTGCTTTCGCGTCGGCACATTCCTTCGGGAATGTGCCGGAATTGCCGCTGCTGGACTCCGGTGCGTTGGCGCGGGAATTGAGTGACGACAGATAGAGGCATGGAAATGCAATCGTTGAAAACGGAACGCGCCAACTCAACCGAGCTGAATAATTTCATCGCGGACGTTGAAAGAATCGTTGCTGCGGAGAATGACCAGCGGCGCATCGTCGGGGAAATCGAGCCACTGTTGCGGGAACTGATCCAGGGCGATCTGCGCTGGCTAAAGCCGGCTTACCGGAATCCTCCCCTCGACAAAGCGGGCGTGGCGTCGGGATATGGCCAGTACTGTTTATATCGTCGCGGAAACGAGCCTTCAGTGATCGTGTTTTGCTGGGGACCTGGCAAAGGAACGCCGGTTCATGACCACCTGAGTTGGGGAGTGTTGGGGTTTATTGACGGGTGTGAGACGGAAACGCGCTATCGGCGTATCGACGATGGTACGAATCCGGACTATGCCGAGCTGGAGGAGATTGGCGTTTTCTCCACAGAACAGGGGCACACCTCGCACATCGTAACCCCCGCGCGTGACATTCATAAAGTTGAAAATCCTGGAACTCGGCCCTCGGTAAGCATTCACGTCTACGGCTGCGACATGGGATCGCAGCGACGCAGAAGGTACGACTTGAGCACGGGCAAAATAGAATGGTACGTTACCGGGCACGATTCGGACGAAGTCGTGATGGTGTAGACGGCGTGAAGCAAATTTTGAATGCATTCATCCGAGAATTCTCGGGCCAGTGGTTCGATCGTCAGCTTGGTTGCCCATCCATCTTTCGCGTCCGTAACGATTCCCCCGCACATCACTGCCGTGCGATTCCGAAAACGTGCCGCCAATCGCCAGCGCGAGCGTGAAACGCAAACCTTGATAAGGTTGATGGACAGGCTGCGATGAGAGAGCCCGGCTGCGACATCACCGGTGGAATTTCTTCCTTGTCTTCTTGCCACGCGGCCCGCCATTCGGCTTGGGGCGATTCGTAGGGGCAGTGGTGTTTCGCCGGCGCGCTGGATTGGGAGTCGGCGCGCCCTCGCGATTTTCGGCAGCCAGCATAATTTCGAGTTCGTTGAGTTCGTCCCATTCAGCGTCGGTTCGTTGCCGGTCGGGGATGGCCTGTAGCTGCTGCAGGCGCGCGCGGGGGGAAATTGGTTGCGGTTCGTCGTTCATCGCAGCATTATCTCATCGTTCGCGAGCGTAGGGCGACGGTTGGCGCGATAAAAGGGGACAGCGAGGGAGTACAGGTGCGGATCCCGACGCGATTCGCCCGATGTGGTCTTCATTGCCAATGATTGGCGACTGGCGCATGACGCCTCGTGAAATGATCGAAAACCCGTTTCGGAGACGGTGGGCAAAAATGATCGAATCGAATCACGCAGCCGTCGTACGTCTGTCCCGTGACACCGACGTCGGGCGGATTGCCGATATTTATGCATATTACGTGCTTCACAGCCCGGCTTCGTTCGAAGTCGTTCCACCGGACGAGACCGAGATCGCACGCCGGCGGGCGATGGTGCGCAAATGCGGTCTGCCCCATCTGGTGGCCGAAATCGATGGCGCCGTCGTCGGCTATGCGTACGCCAGTCCGCATCGCGCACGCGCGGCCTATCGCTATACGCTGGAGGATTCCGTTTACGTCGATCGGGCGCACACGCGCAACGGCATCGGCGGTCTCCTGCTTTCGGAAGTGATCGCGGCCTCCGAACGGGCCGGTTACCGTCAGATGGTCGCCGTTGTCGGCGACAGTGGCAACGCCGCGTCGATCGGCCTGCACGAGCGGCTTGGTTTCAGGCGCATCGGCGTGATGCCGGCAGTCGGATTCAAGTTCGGACGCTGGGTGGACACCGTGCTGCTGCAGCGGCCGCTCGGGGCGGGCGACTCGTCGCCGGCTGCCGATACCTGAATATCACTCCGGCAACGGAATTTGCGCCGGCTCCGTATCCGGCGGCTGCGGTGTGCGTGCGACGTTCATCACCATTGCCAGCAGCGTGTAATAACCGCTGAGCCCGGTGATGTCGATCACGCCGGCTTCGCCGAAGCGGGCGAGCGCGCGGCCGTAGGTTGTGTCGCTGACGCTCCGGGTGCGGTGAAGCTCGCTGCAGAAATCATAAACGATGCGCTCATCGTTGCCGGCTTCGTGCGGCTCCTGTCCGTCGGCAATCGCGCGAATGAGATCGGCCGAGATACCCGCCTTGCGCGCGATCGGTTCGTGAATGGCCCATTCGACCGTCTGGTTCCACTGTCGCGCGGTGATCAGGATCACCAGTTCGGACAGCGTGTTGCCGATCGCGCTGTGGTAGCGCAGATATTCGCCGACGCGCTGCACGCGGTCCATCAATTGCGGGCTGCGCAGCAGCGGCACGAATGGGCCGTAAAGCGCGCCGCGCGGTCCGCGCATGATTGCCTCCGCATGCCGGCGCTGTTCGGACGACATTGCGTCAGGCGCAATCGGCGGCATGCGATCCGTTGCGGTCGCCATCATTTTCTCCGGTTGTTACGGTTGTGTCGCGACGGTGCCGATCGATGTCCGGCGACGCCCGCCGGCTTTCAAACGACGCCTGCCTGCTTTCAGACGACGCCCGCGTCGTGCGCCTGGCGGTCGGCGTGATAGCTGGAACGCACCAGCGGCCCGCTGGCGGCGTGCATGAAACCCATTTTCTTCGCCTCGCGCGCGAACAGCTCGAAAGTTGCCGGCTCGACGTAGCGCAGCACCGGCAGATGATGCGCCGACGGCTGCAGGTACTGGCCGATGGTCAGCATGTCCACGTCGTGTGCGCGCAGGTCACGCATGACTTCCAGGATTTCGTCGTCGGTTTCGCCGAGCCCCACCATCAGTCCTGACTTGGTCGGAATGTCCGGAAAGCGCTGCTTGAAATCCTGCAGCAGCTTCAGCGAATGGTGGTAGTCCGCCCCCGGCCGCGCCTGCCTGTAGAGCCGCGGCACGGTTTCGAGGTTATGGTTCATCACGTCCGGCGGACAGGTCGACAGCCGCTCGAGCGCGGGCTCCAGCCGGCCGCGGAAATCCGGCACCAACACTTCGATCCGCGTCTGCGGCGACAGTTCGCGCACGGCGCGGATGCAGTCGGCGAAGTGCTGCGCACCGCCGTCGCGTAGATCGTCACGGTCGACGCTGGTGATCACCACGTAGTTGAGTCGCAGCGCGGCGATGGTGCGCGCGAGATTGACCGGTTCCTCGGCATCCGGCGGCAGCGGCCGGCCGTGCCCGACGTCGCAGAACGGGCAGCGCCGCGTGCACAGGTCGCCGAGAATCATGAACGTCGCGGTGCCCTTGCCGAAGCACTCGCCGATGTTGGGACAGGAGGCTTCCTCGCACACTGTGTGCAGCCGGTGTTCGCGCAGGATGTCCTTGATCTCGTAAAAACGCTTGCCGTTGCCGGAGCGCACGCGGATCCACGATGGTTTCGCCAGTCGCTCGGCGGCTGGCACGATCTTGATCGGAATGCGCGCGGTTTTCGCTTCGCCTTTCTGCTTTTCGGTGACGGTATTCATGAAATCTGGTCGATGAGATGCTGCACGAGTTTGGGGCCGAGTATTGCGGCGCCGTCGGTAACGCCGAGGTCGCGGGTCTGCGTGACGGCGAGGCCGGGATAGCCGCACGGATTGATCGCCAGAAACGGGGTCAGATCCATGTCGACGTTGAGCGCGATACCGTGATAGCTGCAGCCGTTCCTGATGCGCAGCCCGAGGGCGGCGATTTTCGCATCGTTCACGTAAACACCGGGTGCATCCACGCGTCCCCCGGCGTCGACGCCGTATTCCAGCAGCAAGTGTACCACGGCACGTTCCATCCTTCTAACCAGCTCGCGCACGCCGAGTCCGACACGGCGCAGGTCGACCAGGCAGTAGACCACGATCTGGCCGGGGCCGTGGTAGGTGATCTGGCCGCCGCGGTCGGTGTGAATGACTGCGATGCCGTTGTCGGAACGCGGTAGATGCTCCGGCTTGCCGGCCAGTCCCACCGTGTAGACCGGCGGGTGCTGCAGCAGCCAGAATTCGTCCGCTGTCGCCGACGTGCGCTTCAGCGTGAACTCGCGCATCGCGTCCCACGTCGGTTGATAGTCGACAGTGCCTGGCGAGCGGATCACTGGCGCCGGACGGATTTGCGGACGATCATTGGGCATGCATTCGATTATGCGCGTCACCCGTCGCGCCCTCAACCGTGGGCCGGTACGGGTATCGCGCGCTCGACGCCGCACGCGGTGCGTTTTATAGTGGCGCGCATACGACACGACGTGAGAGAGTTCCATGGTTGCGGTGATCTTCGAAGCGATGCCGAAGTCGGGATGTTTTCTTGATTATTTCGGCGTTGCGGCCTGACGCGAACCGTACACTGGAGGAGATAAAAGCGCATGTCACAATCGGCAAACCGGCCCGTGGACATAGAGGGACTCGTCAGCCTGCCGAGCCCTTATCCGGTGGACGAGACGCTGGATCGGCTGGAGGCGGTGCTGCGGGCGAAGGGTGCGACGATATTCGCGCGCATCGATCATCGCGCCGGCGCCGAGCGTGTCGGCCTCACGATGCGTCCGGCGCAGGTTCTGATTTTCGGCAACCCGAAGGTCGGCACACCGGTCATGAATGCCGCGCCTACGATCGCGATCGATCTGCCGTTCAAGGCGCTGGCGTGGGAAGATGCCGGCGGCGCGGTGTGGTTGAGTTGCAACAGTGCCGAATACCTGGCGCGGCGTCACCGGATTCCCGCTGACGTGATCCGACCACTCGCCGCAATCGAAGCGCTGATCGCGGCGGCTTTGAATTAGAGATCGGTTGGAGCGAAATGGTGACCTGGCGGTGGACGGTGAGGCTGCTGACATTGGCGCTACCGCGTAGCGCGGCGCGTGAAACGCCGCAAGACGCGGCTGAAGATGAACCGCCGCATGAAATCGGCAGCTTTCGCGAACCGGATCTGGTGGAGCTGGACAAGTTCGACGCCACCGTCAAGCTCGATATCCGCTACGCGACTTCCGACAACTTCGTCGGCCGCCCGGTGTATCCGCAGGCGCGTGCCTTTCTGCAGCGGCCGGCGGCGGAGGCTTTGCGGCGGGTGAATGCCGGATTGCGGCAGCACGGTTACGGCATCGTGGTGTTCGACGGTTACCGGCCATGGTCGGTGACGAAATTGTTCTGGGACGTGACGCCGCCTGACAAGCATCAGTTTGTCGCTGATCCGCGCGAGGGCTCGCGCCATAATCGCGGTTGTGCGGCCGACGTATCGCTGTATCAGCTTGCTACCGGCCGCAACGTGCCAATGCCGAGTGAATACGACGAGATGACCGAGCGCGCCTATCCCGATTATCGTGGCGGCACGGACGACGAGCGCCGGACGCGCGATCTGTTGCGGCGAGTCATGGAAGCGGAAGGATTTTCAGTCTATCGCACCGAATGGTGGCATTTCGATTACCGGGACTGGACGCAATATGCGATTCTCGATATTCCGTTCGCCACGATTTTGCAGCGGCAGTTGCGTGGCGGCGAAAGAAGCTGAATGAATGCGCAAGCCGCCGGCCGCGCCGCGCCAGGATCACTGCTGCGGCTGGCTCGTGCCGAATTGCCGCTCGGCGTTGGTATCGCCTCCTGCGTGCTGGCAATGGGGTTGCTCACCGGTGAACCGGCGACGCTGGAACTCGGCCCGCTCAACATGACGATGCTGCTGCTGACACTGGTGACCAGCTACTGGCATTCGCTGGCGGGCGCACCAACGTGCTGAGCGGTGCATCTGATCCTGTTCATTGCCTACGGCGTGCTGATCTTTGAACACTAGACCGGGCCACCGGATTTTGCCGCTGCTGGTGCTATGCCTGATGCTGCTGCCGGCATTGCCGGCCGTCGCGGCAGATCATGCCGTCGATCAATGGATTGCGGCATTCTCGCATCGCATACATGGGCACGAAGAGCGTGCACTGCGGCGCACCGTGGTCGGCGACATCGATGGCGACGGCCGGCCCGACGTCGCGGTGCTGTTCGCTGTTGACGGCGTACGCGTGCCCGATGATCAATTGCAGTTCATTGCGGTATTTCACCGCGGCCGCCGCAACCGGCTCACTTATGTCGCGCACCACCTGGTGGGCGGGCGCGGCATTCGCGAAGTCAATCGCGTGGTGGTGCTCGAGCGACGGGTGGTGCTGGAGACGCTCGCCTACCGCCCCGGCGACGGCCTGTGCTGTCCCAGCCGGCCGCAACGGCTGCGCTATCGGCTTCGGCATCACGAACTGGTGCTGATGGTAGCCGCCGCACGGCCGCGGCATCAGGCGACGCGTCGCGACGCAACGCGTTGAAGAATGGCAGGCGTTACAGCACCATCGTGATCATCGGGTGGCCCGACAGCTCGCGATAGAGCTGGTCGAGCTGTTCGCGCGAAGTGGCGCGGATGGTGCAGGTAACGCTCAGGTACTTGCCGGTCCGGCTGGCGCGCAACTCCATTGCGGCGCCATCGAAATCGGGCGCGTGACGCAGCACGATTTCAAGCACGGTCTGCGCGAATTCGTCCCGTGCGTGCCCCATGATCTTGATCGGGAACTCGCACGGGTATTCGATCAGCGAATCCTGCGACGGCAGAGGCATTCAGTGGTCTCTAGTGAAACCGCTGTGAGCGGTCGGGCACGCCGGTTGCGGGAAGCAGCTGCTCACGCCGCGTGGCGCATCACAGTCCGCTTGTAATCCTGATAGAGCTGATGCATGCGCCGGAACAGCTTGCCCGGACGGCCGCTGCCGACCGGTTTGCCGTCAAGCTCGACGGTTGCCAGCACTTCCTTGGTCGAAGACGTCAGCCAGATCTCGTCGGCGTTCCGTACCTCGTCCTCGGCAATGTCGCGCACGTCGCATGCGATGCCGTTTGCGCGCGCCAGCTCGAGCACCACATCGTAAGTGATGCCGGGCAGTATCAGGCGGCCTTTGGGTGGCGCCAGCAGCACGCCGTTGCGCACCGCGAAGACGTTGCTCGCCGAAGCCTCGGTCAACTTGCCATCACGGAACATGATGATCTCGGTGGTGCCGGCATCGACCGCAAGCTGGCGCATCAGGCAGTTGGCGAGCAGCGAGATCGATTTCACGTCGCATCGCAGCCAGCGGTAATCGACGGCGCTGATGCAGCGCGCGCCGTTCGCCACCTGATCCGCGGCGGGCGTTACCAGCGGGTTGCTCATCATGAACACGGTCGGCACCACTCCTTGCGGAAACGCATGATCGCGTTTCGCTACACCGCGCGTAATCTGCAGGTACACCGACTGATCGTTGCCGGCGTTGCGCGTCACCATTTCATGCACCAAGCCCGTCCACTGCGCGTCGGAAAGCGGGCTGGCAAGGCGGATCGCATCGAGGCTGTTCGCCAGCCGCCTGAGATGCTCGGGAAGCCGGAACGGATGGCCCGAGTACACCGGAATCACTTCATATACGCCGTCGCCGAAGACGAAACCGCGATCGAGCACGGAAACGTGCGCATCGGCAAGCGGCATGAACTGTCCGTTCAGATAGACGACTTCACTCATCTCGATCTCCTGCTGATCATTTGAACCACAGCCGTATCGCATCCCAGCCGCGCTTGAAGAATCCGGCCTGCGCGACGTCGGACAGTGCCACGACCGGCAATTCGGCGAGTGATTTGCCGTCGAAGGTTATCTTCATCGTACCCACCTGCTGTCCGGCCGCAATCGGTGCGATCAGCGGCTGCCGGCTGTCCAATGTCGCGTTGAGGTGCTTAGCCGCGCCCTTCGGGACGGTGAGATAGACGTCATGCGTGAAGCCGGCCTTGACCGAGCTTTCCTTGCCCTTGTAAACCGGTAGCGTCGCGGCCGGCTGATTCGCCTGATAGAGCCGCGCGTCGTCGAAAAACTGGAAACCATAGTTGAGCAGTTTCTGGGAGTCGCTGACGCGCGCCGAATCCGACGGCGTGCCGAGCACCACCGAGATCAGCCGACGATCGCCGCGCTTCGCCGAAGCGATCAGGCAGTAGCCCGCTTCCTCGGTATGGCCCGTTTTCAGGCCGTCCACCGTCGGATCGAGCCACAGCAGGCGATTGCGGTTGGGCTGAGTGATGTTGTTGTAGGTGAATTTCTTGACGGCGAAATACGGGTAGTACTCCGGGAAATCACGTATCAATGCGGCCGTCAGCGTGGAAAGGTCGCGTGCGGTCGTGTAATGCTGCGGATTCGGCAGACCGTCCGGGTTGACGAAATGCGTATGCGCCATGCCCAGGCGCTTGGCTTCGCGGTTCATCATCTGCACGAACACATCAGTATTGCCGGCGACGGCCTCGGCCATCGCGACCGCCGCGTCATTGCCCGACTGCACGATGATGCCGTGCAGCAGCTGCTCCACGGTCACCGGCTTGTTGGGTTCGATGAACATGCGCGAGCCGCCGGTTTTCCACGCCTTGGTGGACACCTGCACGTTCTGGTCGAGCGTAATGCGCTTGTGCTTGAGCGCGTCGAATGCGATGTAGACCGTCATCAGTTTCGTCAGCGACGCCGGCTCGATGCGCTCATCGGGCTCCTGACTCGCAATGACATGCCCGCTGTTGTAATCGAGCAGCAGCCAGGATTTGGCGGTCAGTGGCGGCGGTGCGGGAGGTTGCGCCAGCGGGGCGGAGGCGGACGGTTGCGGCGCCGGTGGTGTCGACGGCGTGGCGGTTGCGGCGAAAAGCGGAAAGGCAATGCAGAAAAGAAGAGCAGTGAAGGGTATTTTCAGAATTTTCATGGGCGGATTATAACAAACGTCCTTGGCGTGAATGAGTGTTGGACAGAGCTCCTGGCGAACTGCTGGAGCAACGGCCCATCCCCCGATGAGCCCAGAATGCGGACAGTGGCGCCGCGCGTTTGTTCCAACGCCGTGTCAAGAAGCTTCGCGTTTCACAATTCACCGGAACGCAATGTCGAGGGCCCAATCCGCTGCCCGCCTTTCCGGCAGGTCAGCATGGCCGGCAGGCACGATGCGACCGTCGCCGGATCGCCGCATCCGGCGCTTCGATCGTGGTTCCTCGACTGGCTTTCGGCATCGCGGCAGTGTAACGCCAATTGCGCGCCGTAATCCAGCGCGGGACGGTTGGAACCGCAGGACGGATCTTGAAATCGGACGTACAGCATCCATATGCCGGGTAAAGGCAGATGCTGCCGAATTCTTTTGACTAATGGAGATTGATGATGGCGAACATTACACGATTCAGCCCGTTCGAGGACGCGTTCGACGAACTGTTCAAGGGCTTCCTGGTACGTCCTGTCGGCGCGAACGGCTCGGCGCCGGCGCGCTTCCAGGTGGACATTGTCGAGGACGACAAGGCCTACACCGTACGCGCCGACCTGCCGGGTGTAAAAAAGGAAGACATCAACGTTGCAATCAACGGCAACGAGGTGGCGATCAGTGCCGAAACCCGTAGCGAACGGGAAGTGAAGGACGGCGAACGCGTGCTGCGCTCGGAACGCCGCTACGGCAAGGTGCATCGCGCATTTTCGCTTGGCCAGGACGTTGACGAAGCGGGCGCCGCCGCAAAGTACACTGACGGCGTGCTTGAACTGACGCTGCCGAAGAAAGTGGCGACCAGCGCCAAGCGTCTGACGATTCAGTAACTGCTGGCGAAGCTGCATCGCACGCATTGAGCGGCGCCCCGCGGGGCGCCGCAGTTTTTGTACGCTTTCCGTGCGGCGCCTGCATTCCCCACGTTGGCCGATCCCCTGCGGAGCGTCTCAGCCAACGCTCGGGGGCATCTTCTTCGTTCGAGGAGCAGAGAAACGATGGCGAGCGAGTTACGCCCGAATTTTCCCCGCCTTATTGAGGCGGGGTGGCGGCGTAGCTGACGGGGTGGTGGGCAGTGCCTGAAAAAGCCGACCACCCCTCCGCTTCGCTCCTCCCCTCCTTAAATACAGGAGGGGAAAATACGTCGTGCGGCATGCGGTACGTGAGTTTCCCCGCCTTATTGAGACGGGGAACCCGCGAAGGCGGGCGGGGGCGGCGGGCGGTGCCTGAGAATCGATGGCCGTTCCTTCGAACCGCGCCGCGTAACCATCTCTCCCGCTGCGCTCCTTGCGACCGCGAAAGGTGGAGCGTGGCTGCCGGAAGGCGGAAGAGGGTCCCGGCGCGAGCCGGGATCTGACCCTGGAAGCGGCCATGAGCGGCCGGCGGCCTTGCGTCCGGATTCGGGTCGCACCCGCGGCGCGGGCCCCTGCTCCGCGCTTCGGCGCTTTTCGGTAAAATACAGCGCATTGTCATTCGGGTTGCCCCCATGTCTGCTACTGTTTCTACCGCCGTTTCGAAAGCCCAGATCCTGGCGGAGGCGCTGCCTTACATCCAGCGCTTCCACGGCAAGACCATTGTCGTCAAATATGGCGGCAATGCGATGACTGACGAGCGGTTGAAGCGTGGTTTTGCGCGCGACGTGGTGCTGCTCAAGCTGGTCGGCATGAATCCGGTGATCGTCCATGGCGGCGGGCCGCAGATCAACGATCTGCTGCGCCGCGTCGGCAAGAAGGGCGAGTTCATACAGGGCATGCGGGTCACCGACGCCGAAACCATGGACGTGGTCGAGATGGTGCTGGGCGGGCAGGTGAACAAGGACATCGTCAGCCTCATCAATCAGCAGGGCGGCCGGGCGGTGGGGCTGACCGGCAAGGACGGCGGCCTGATCCGTGCCCGCAAGCTGAAAGTGCGCGGCGCCAACGGGCCGGATGATCTTGTCGACATCGGCCAGGTGGGCGAGGTCGAGGCCATCGATCCCGAGATCGTCACGGTGCTGCAGACGCGCGGCTTCATCCCGGTCATTGCGCCGCTCGGCGTGGGCGCCAACGGCGAGGCGTTCAACATTAATGCCGATCTCGTCGCCGGCAAGGTCGCCGAAGTGCTGCGCGCCGAAAAGCTGATCGTTCTGACCAATACGCCGGGCGTGCTCGACCGCGACGGCAATCTGCTGACCGGCCTGACCGCGGCGCGCGTGGACGAGCTGTTCGCGGACGGCACCATCTCGGGCGGCATGCTTCCGAAGATCAGCTCGGTACTCGATGCCGTGAAAAACGGTGTCACCAGTTGCCACATCATCGACGGACGCGTTGAACACGCGGTACTGCTGGAAATTCTGACCGACGAAGGGGTCGGCACGCTGATCCGCAATCACTGAACGCATGCATCCAGGCCGCGTATGGATCTTCGATCTCGACAATACGCTGCATGACGCCCGTCTGCACATCCTGCCCCATATCGGCCGCGCGATGACGGCCTACATGGAGCAGCGGCTGGGTATCGATACGGAAGCGGCCACCCGCCTGCGGCGTGAATACTGGCGGCGCTACGGGGCGACGCTGCTCGGAATGATGCGACATCACGCGATCGACCCGCACGACTTCCTGTGGCAGACACATCAGTTTCCGGATCTGGCGCGGATGGTGGTGCATGAACCGCAACTGCGCCGCGTGCTGGTGCGGCTGCCGGGCCGCAAGCTGGTGTTCTCGAATGCGCCGGCGCACTATTTGAACGCGATGCTGGACGTGCTGAAGATCGCCGATCTTTTCGATGACGTGATGGCGGTCGAGCACACCGGGTTTCGGCCCAAGCCCGACGCCCATGGATTTGTCCGCTTTCTGCGGCGGCGCCAGGTGCCGGCGCGGCGTTGTATCATGGTAGAAGATTCACTGGATAACCTCAGGACGGCAAAGAAGCTCGGCATGAAGACCGTCTGGGTATCGCGCTGCGGCAAGGCGCCGGGGTTCGTCGACGTCGTCGTCGGACGTCTGGCGCAATTGCCGCAGCGACTTGCAACGCTTGACTGAAGAGGCGTGACGCACCATGACCGGGAGGAGAGGAGAGCGCCGCCTGCAGAT
>DASSON010000178.1:0-11592 GCA_035700525.1 Burkholderiales bacterium | reverse complement strand
ACCAGACGCTGGCGTTATGACCCAGCACCACCGAGCCGATCACGACCGCATTCCCGGCGATGTAGTGATCACCGTGCGTGATGATTTTTCTGTCGCCGAGGGAGAATTTCATGAGCGTTGCGTTATTCGTGGGAAAAACGGGGATCGTCGATGTCTTTTGTGCTGTCTGATTTTCTCAAAAAGCTGACCACCCCTCCGCTTCGCTCCTCCCCTCCTTAAAAACAGGAGGGGAAAACGCTCGACGGTAGTCGCTTCCGGATCTTCCCCTCCTCGAATGAGGAGGGGTGGACGCGCAGCGGACGGGGTGGTCAGCGGCGCCCGCAAGAACCGACTACCCTTGCGAAACCACCCATCACAACAACGGCACGATCAGCAGCGCAACGATGTTGATGATCTTGATCAGCGGGTTCACCGCCGGACCGGCGGTGTCCTTGTACGGATCGCCGACGGTGTCGCCGGTGACCGCCGCCTTGTGGGCTTCCGAGCCCTTGCCGCCGTGATGGCCGTCCTCGATATATTTCTTCGCATTGTCCCAGGCGCCGCCGCCGGTGGTCATCGAGATCGCGACGAACAGGCCGGTGACGATCGAGCCCATCAGCACGCCGCCCAGCGCCTGCGGGCCGAGCACGATGCCGACGACGATCGGAATCACGACCGGCAGCAGCGACGGGATGATCATTTCCTTGATCGCCGAGCGGGTCAGCATGTCGACTGCGCGCGAGTAGTCGGGCTTGGCGGTCCCTTCCATGATGCCGGCGATTTCCTTGAACTGGCGCCGCACTTCGATCACCACCGCGCCGGCGGCGCGGCCGACCGCTTCCATCGCCATCGCGCCGAACAGGTACGGCACCAGGCCGCCGATGATCAGGCCGATGATGACCATGTGGTTGGACAGCTCGAAGGTGATCGACTTGCCGCTGGCTTCCAGCGCGTGCGTGTAGTCGGCGAACAGCACCAGCGCCGCCAGCCCCGCGGAGCCGATCGCGTAGCCCTTGGTCACCGCCTTGGTGGTGTTGCCGACGGCGTCGAGCGGGTCGGTGATCGCGCGCACCGAGTCCGGCATCTTCGCCATTTCGGCGATGCCGCCGGCGTTGTCGGTGATCGGGCCGTAGGCGTCGAGCGCGACGATGATGCCGGTCATCGACAGCATCGCGGTCGCCGCGATTGCGATGCCGTAAAGACCTGCCAGCGCGTACGCCGAATAGATCGCCGCGCATACCGCGAGCACCGGCCACGCGGTGGCTTTCATCGATACGCCAAGTCCGGCGATGATGTTGGTGGCATGGCCGGTGGTGGAGGCGGCCGCGACGTGTTGCACCGGTTTGAATTCAGTGGCGGTGTAGTACTCGGTGATCACCACCAGCAACGCAGTGAGAATCAGCCCGACGATCCCCGAGCCCCACAACTGCCAGACCGAGAGCCAGTCATACTGGGCGTGAATGTCGCCCATCAGCCAGAAGGTGACCGGGATGTAGAAGATGGCCGCCAGCACCGCGGCAACGGTCAGGCCGCGGTAGAGCGCGCTCATGATCTTGCCGCCGGGACGCGCTTTCACGAAGAAGCAGCCGATGATCGATGCGATGATCGACACGCCGCCCAGCGCCAGCGGGTAGGCGACCGCGTTGAACGCGACTCCCGGCTTGGACAGCATCAGTGCGCCGAGCAGCATCGTTGCGACCATCGTCACCGCGTAGGTTTCGAACAGGTCGGCCGCCATGCCGGCGCAGTCGCCGACGTTGTCGCCGACGTTGTCGGCGATCACCGCGGGATTGCGCGGATCGTCTTCCGGAATGCCCGCCTCGACCTTGCCCACCAGGTCCGCGCCGACGTCGGCGCCCTTGGTGAAGATGCCGCCGCCGAGCCGCGCAAAGATCGAAATCAGCGACCCGCCGAATGCCAGTCCCACCAGCGGCTCGGCGATCTGCTTGATCGTTGCGCCATGGGCGGCGGTGCCGAGCAGGATCATGAAGAATACGGTAATGCCGAGCAGCCCCAGGCCGACCACCAGCATGCCGGTGATTGCACCGCCGCGGAACGCGATCGCCAGCGCCGGACTGAGGCCGCTGCGCGCCGCCTCCGCGGTGCGGACGTTGGTGCGCACCGAGACGTTCATGCCGATGTAGCCGGCGGCGCCCGACAGGATCGCGCCGACTGCAAACGCGATCGCGGTCGGCCACGAGCCGAGCACGAAGCCGATCAGCAGGAACAGCACCACGCCGACCAGCGCGATCGTCGTGTACTGGCGGTTCAGATAGGCGCGCGCGCCTTCCTGAATCGCGCCGGCGATGCGCCGCATCTCGTCATTGCCGGCCGGCTGGGCGAGTATCCATTTGATCGACACCGCGCCGTAGACAATGGCGAGAATTGCGCAGATTAACGCAAGGATCAGAGCGTACGACATGAACTGCCTCTTTGTTTGGTGAAAAAATGAAAAACGAAACCGTTATTCTTCTGGATCCAGCGCCAGTCCGCCTGCGAAGCGCGTGCCGGAAATTTTCATTTCCTCACTTCTCACGCCTCACTCCTCACAGTTTGAATCCGCTTTTGAGCTTCTTCGGCACTGCGACATTCTTCAATTTCACGTAAACCGGCAGGCCGTCCCGGAACGGCGGGTAATCCTCGCCGCGGATCAGCGGCTGCAGGTAGCGGCGCGCGCGCTCGGTGATGTGAAAGCCGTCGGCGGTGATGAAATTGCGCGGCATCATCCTCTCGTGATTGGCGACGTCCTTCAGATCGGCAACGCCGATGGCCCAGCGGTACGGTTTGTCGGATTTCCGGATGATGATCGGCATCACCGCGTTGCGGCCTTTCAGCGCCAGCTCGACCGCCGCCTTGCCGACCGCGTAGGCCTGCTCGACATCGGTCTTCGACGCGATGTGGCGTGCCGAGCGCTGCAGATAGTCCGCCACTGCCCAGTGATACTTGTAACCCAGCTTGTCCTTCACCAGAGTGGCGATCACTGGTGCGACGCCGCCCAGTTGCGCGTGGCCGAACGAATCGCGCAACCCCGACTCGGATAGAAATTTGCCGTCGGCGCCGCGCAGGCCTTCCGACACGGCGATCGCGCAGTAGCCGTGGCGCTTGACGCTGGCATTGACCTTTTTCAGAAATTTTTCCGGATTGAACGTGATTTCCGGAAACAGCAGCAGTTGCGGCGCGTCGCCCTGCTTTTCGGCGGCGAGTCCGCAGGCGGCGGTGATCCAGCCGGCGTGGCGCCCCATCACTTCCAGCACGAACACCTTGGTCGAGGTGCGGGCCATCGACGCGACGTCGAATCCGGCCTCGCGGATGCTGGTGGCGACGTATTTCGCGACCGAGCCGAAGCCGGGACAGCAATCGGTCTTGACGAGATCGTTGTCCACCGTCTTCGGGACGCCGACGCAGACCACCGGATAGCCGAGCTTTTCCGAGATCTGCGACACCTTGTACGCGGTGTCCGCGGAATCGTTGCCGCCGTTATAGAAGAAGTAGCCGATGTCATGCGCGCGGAAGACGTCGATCAGGCGTTCGTAGTGCCGCCGATGTTCCTCGAACGATTTGAGCTTGTAGCGGCAGGAGCCGAAAGCGCCGGACGGCGTGTGGCGCAAGGCGCGGATCGACGCCGGCGATTCGCGTGACGTGTCGATCAGATCCTCGGTCAGCGCGCCGATGATGCCGTCGCGTCCGGCATATACCTTTCCGATCAGGTTCCGATGCCGGCGTGCGGTTTCGATGACGCCACAGGCGGTGGCGTTGATGACGGCGGTGACGCCGCCGGACTGGGCGTAGAAGGCGTTTTTCCGGGTCATGTCTCGGTTGTCGTTATGGCCAGGCGGATGACAGCCCTCTATTCTAGCAAATCCCGGCCGCCAGTTTCGGTCAAAGTCGGCGCGGTCTTGCCGCGGGTCACGCCGCTGTGGTCCTTTTCATGATCTGCAATCCGGCCGGTTCTTCGTAACATTCCCTGAGCGCGGTTTTGACGATCCGGTGGCCGGCGGCGGTGAAATCGGCAATCGTGTTCATTGAGGGAGATCAGCTTTCCGTCATCAATGCCACGTACAGCCGGTCCCGGATGCGCTCCACCTCGCCCTCGCCGTCGATGTTGACGTAGCGCGGCGCACGCGGATCGCCGCTGACGGCCCATTGCATGTAATAGTCGACCAGCGGCTTGGTCTGGGCGTGATAGGTTTCGATGCGCTTCTTCACCGTTTCTTCGTTGTCATCCGGCCGCTGCACCAGTGGCTCACCCGTGATGTCGTCCTTGCCCGGCGTTTGCGGCGGATTGTAGAGAACGTGATAGGTGCGGCCCGACGCCGGATGCACGCGGCGCCCGCTCATGCGCCGCAGGATTTCCTTGTCTGGCACGTCGATTTCGACGACGAAATCGACGTCGATACCGGCGTCGCGCAATGCCTGCGCCTGCGCAATGGTGCGTGGAAAGCCGTCGATGATGAAGCCGTTGATACAGTCGGGCTGGCCGATGCGCTCGATGACCAGGCGCGTGACAATGTCATCCGGTACCAGGTCGCCGCGGTCCATGTAGGTGGCGGCTTCGCGCCCGAGCGGCGTGCACGCGGCGATTGCCGCGCGCAGCATGTCGCCGGTCGAAATCTGCGGGATGTGATACCTGTTGATCAGAAATCGCGCCTGGGTGCCCTTGCCGGCGCCCGGCAATCCCAGCAGGATGATGCGCATGAAGAAATAGGTCCCTGAATTGTTCTTGATGCCACACTTCGACGGCAGCGAGCCGCGACCGGTGGTGCGGGCAATCTCGTGCGAAATGCGGCAATGAACGAAAAATTATAGCGACTTTCGCGTCGCGGCGAAACGGCTCTGCGGGCGACGTTTGCGGCCGGTCGCTGTGGCGTTTGTCTGCCGCGCGGCGCGTGCGTCACGGAATAGCGTGCGAACACGTTCCAGATCTTCCACTGTATCGACACCCGGCTGCGGTGCGCGTCCGGTCACTGCAACGCGGATGCGGTAGCCGTGCCACAATGCGCGCAATTGCTCCAGCGCTTCGAATTGCTCGATCGCGGCGGGACGGAGCCGGGGATAGGTTCGCAGAAAACCCGCGCGGTACGCGTAAATGCCGACATGCCGCAACACCGGCAGCCCGGGCGGCAGGTCCGAGATTCCGCCGGCGAACGCATCGCGCGCGAACGGAATCTCGGCGCGGCTGAAATACAGCGCGTAGCCGGCGTGATCGATCACCACCTTGACGGCGTTGGGACTGGTGAATTCCGCGAGCTCCGTGATCGGATGCGCGGCGGTCGCGATCGCGGTGTCCGCATGCTGCTCGAGCGCCGTGGCGACTTCGGCAATCAGTTCCGGCTCGACCAGCGGCTCGTCGCCCTGCAGATTGACGATGATGTGATCGTCGGCGAAAGCGCGGCGCTGCGCGACTTCGGCAATACGATCGGTGCCGGACGCATGATCGGCGCGCGTCATTTCGGCGTCGAAACCATGCTGCCTCACGGCCGCTGCTATGTCGTCGCTGTCGGTCGCGACCAGCACCGTTTGCGCACCGCCTTGCCGCGCGCGCTCGGCCACACGCACCACCAGCGGCTTGCCGGCGACGTCGGCAAGCATCTTGCCGGGCAGGCGGGTCGATGCGTGGCGCGCCGGGATGATTACGGTAAATTCCATTTGGAAGCGTGAGGAGTGAGGCGTGAGGTGTAATTATGGCGGCGCGCGAGGCGCGCCGAAAATTTCTAACTCCTCACACCTTCCCCCTCACTCCTCACGACTCTTCTTCCGGTGGCAGCTTGCGCGCCTCGTCTTCGAGCATGATCGGGATGTCGTCACGGATCGGGAACGCCAGGCGATCGGGCTTGCAGACCAGTTCCTGCTCGGCCTTTCTGTAGATCAGCGGGCCCTTGCACAGCGGACAGACCAGGATGTCGAGAAGCTTGGAATCCATTCAGGCTCGCTTTCGGAGTTTGTGCAGCAGAATATCACCCAGCCGCGGATCGACTTCGGCATCGACCGGCAGCGTCCAGCAGCGTTCGCTGCAGAATTCGGCGCATTTTACCGCATCTTTCTCGGTCATGACGATCGCGTCGCAGTCGGAAAAACGCAGGTCGGCGGGCTGGTACGCATGATGATCCGGGAACGCGTGTGCGGCGAACGTCAAACCCAGCCGGGTCAGGTGGCGGAAGAAACGTTGCGGCTCGCCGATCCCGGCCACTGCGTGCAGGCGTTGCCCGATGAAATGCTCGGCATCGACCGTACACGCCGGATTCAGCAGATTGCGGAATGTGCGGCCGGCCAGCGTCATCGCGATGGATGACGCGCTGTCGCCGAAATTCGCGGTGCCGGATTTATCCGGGCGGTGAACCACCACCGCGTCCACCGCGGCGAGCCGCGCCGACGGCTCGCGCAGCGGCCCGGCCGGAAGCGGGAAACCGTTGCCGAAACCGCGCGCCCCGTCGATCACCGCGATTTCGACGTCGCGCCCGAGCCGGTAGTGTTGCAGGCCATCATCGCTGAGCATGACGTCGCATTGTGGATGCACCGCGAGCAGCGCGCGTGCCGCGGCGGCGCGATCGCGGCCGATCCACAGCGGACAACCGCTGCGCCGCGCCAGCAATACCGGTTCGTCGCCGCAGATGCGCGCGTCGCTGCTCGCATTGACCGCCTGCGGCTCCCGCGCCGTTCCGCGATAGCCCCGGCTCACGATGCCGGGATGAAAGCCGTGCTCGCGCAGGAATTGCGCAAGCCACAGCACCAGTGGTGTCTTGCCGGTACCGCCGGCCGTGATATTGCCGACCACAATGACTGGAACCGGCAGCCGCGCGACGGACAGCCAGCGGCGCCGGTAGGCGAGCCGGCGCAACGCCGACACGATAAAAAAAAGGGCGCTCAGCGGCAGCAGTGCCACGGTGAGCGGCGTGATGCGCTGCCAGTGCCGTGTCACGCGTCGCTCCGCACGTTCGCTCCGGACGGAATTACTGCGGTGTCGTTTGCGTGGTGAACGTGATGCGGCTGAAGCCGGCGATGCGCGCGGCTTCCATGACGTTGATCACCGACTGATGGGAGGCATTGGCGTCGGCGTTGATGACGATCGTCGGAGTGGGGTTGCCCTTCGCGGCGCGCTTCAATGCGTCCGAAAAATCCTGCGGGCTGGCGAACGCGATCGGCGTCTTGTCGATCGCGTAATGGCCGGCGGCGTCGATGCCGACGTTTATTTCATTGGGCTTCTCGACGGATTTTTCGGCTTTTGCGGTGGGCAGGTTGATCTTGAGTTCGGAATAGCGCGAATAGGTGGTGGTGATCATCAGGAAAATCAGGATCACCAGCAGCACGTCGATCAACGGCACCAGGTTGATCTCCAGGTCTTCGCGCGGGCCGTGCCGGAAATTCATTCGCCGCCTCCCGCTGCACTAATCCTGGCGTTCGCCCTGCAGAATCTCGACCAGCTTGGCCGCCTGCATTTCCATTTCGATCAGCAGCGCTTCCGCCTTGCCGCGAAAATGGCGGTAGAAAATCATGCTCGGAACGGCGACGATGATGCCGAACGCCGTGTTGTAGAGCGCAACCGAAATGCCGTGTGCCAGCATGATCGGGTTGCTGCCGGTCGGACCCTGCGAGCCAAAGATTTCGATCATGCCGACGACCGTACCGAACAGCCCCAGCAGTGGACTGATGGTGGCGATCGTCCCGAGCGTCGTCAGGAATCGCTCCAGTTCGCGTGCGGCGCTACGCCCGACGTCCTCGATCGCGTCTTTCAGCACCTCGGGCGGACTGCCGAGATTTTTCAGGCCGGCCGCAAAAATCTGCCCCAGCGGCGAATGGGCGGAGAGCCGCGCCACCAGTTGCGGCGTGACGCCATTCTTGTGACATTCCGTGATGACTTGTTCCAGCAGCCGCTTCGGCGCAACCAGACCCTGCCGCAGCGACCACAGCCGCTCGACAATGATCGCGAGCGCAATGATGGAGGCGATGACGAGGAGCCAGATCGGCCAGCCGGCGGCTTCGATGATTGCGAACACCCGCTGTCCTTGGTGCTGATTCTGGTTAAAGGCCGCACTTTAGCTTGCGATGCCTGTTTCAGCAAGCGCGCTCCGATTGCACGCACTGGCATGGAAAATGCCCCGATCCGCCGTGTAAATTTGTCCACATTTGCTGTGGATAACTTCGTGGATAGTTTGTAAACAGAATCGCTAAGTAGGGCTCCCGTATAGAATTTTATTGCTTAGATTAAAAATTGAACTTTATATTTTTTATTATAAAACAAATACTTATTTTTTTACCCTTGGATTCATGCGGGTTTGCGGAAGGCTTGACAAACGACCGTCTTTGCTTGTGGATGACAGGGCTTGTTAAAGCACTTTAGGAACCATAATCAGCTTCATTGAATCAGTTAAAATTTTTTGGATTATCAGGTGAATCAAAATAACGGATAGAATTGCCGCATGCCGAATTTAAATGAATCCGATCAGTCATTTGCCGTTATCACGGTGGCGGAACTGAATCGCTCGGCGCGGACGCTGATCGAGCACAACCTGCCGCTGACGTGGGTAGCCGGAGAAATTTCCAATTTCCGGCCCTATCCGTCCGGCCATCTTTATTTCTGTCTGAAGGATGCGGAGGCGCAGGTCGACTGCGTGATGTTCCGCAACCGGGCGCAACTGCTGGGCTGGATGCCGGCCGAAGGTATGCAGGTCGAAGTGCGCGCGCTGCCGACGATTTACGAGGCGCGCGGCAAGTTCCAGTTGAACGTCGACGCAATGCGGCGCTCCGGACTGGGTGCGCTTTATGAAGCATTTGCGCGGCTCAAGGCGAAACTCGATGCGGAAGGGCTGTTCGATGCCGCGCATAAAAAGCCGCTGCCGTACCTGCCAAGACAGATCGGGATCGTTACGTCGCCGCAGGCCGCGGCGCTGCGCGACGTGCTGGCCACGCTGCGACGGCGCATGCCGGGATTGCCGGTGGTGATCTATCCGGCGCCGGTGCAGGGTGCGGGTGCCGCGCAAAAAATCGCCGACGCGATCCGTGCGGCAGGCGAACGCGCTGAATGCGACGTGCTGATCCTCACCCGCGGCGGCGGCAGCATTGAGGATTTGTGGGCGTTCAACGAAGAAATCGTTGCGCATGCGGTTCATGTTTGTCCGATTCCGCTGGTGAGCGGCGTCGGCCACGAGACTGATTTCACGATCGCCGATTTTGTGGCTGACGTGCGGGCACCGACGCCCACCGCCGCCGCCGAACTGGCGAGCCCGAATCGTGCCGAACTCGCGCAGCGCGTCGAGCACGAACGCCGGCAATTGCAGCATGCGCTGCGGCGGGCGCACGAAAACCGGATGCAGCGCCTGGACTATCTGTCGCGGCGCATGATCCACCCCGACGAACGCATCATGCGCCAGCTCGCGCGCTTGCGCGAACTGGCCGGCCGCTTGCGTGCCTGTCCGCCGCGATTATTGGGGGATAGTGAACGCGGCGAGCGTGAGCTGCGCCGGCGGCTTGTGGCCGCCCGTCCGGACGTGAGGCAGATCGACACGCGCTGCCGTGAGCTGGCGCGGCGCCTGGCGATTGCCGCCGCGCGCCGCGATGAAACGATGCGCGGCACACTGCAGCGCCTCGCCGCGAATCTGCACCACCTCAGTCCGCAGCACGTGCTCGATCGCGGCTACAGCATCGTACGGCAGGACGCCGGCACCATTGTGCGCGATGCCGGACAGCTCGCCGCCGGCGATGCGATCGACATCACGTTTTCGCATGGCGGTGCCGCTGCTGCGGTCACACTAATTAAAGGCGGGGATTAGGGATTTGTGTTGGCAGGGCGTGAGGTGGGTTGTGCACTGGCGCTTCTACTAATCCCCAATCACTAATCCCTGCACAATTTGCTGCTTCACAAACTCCAGCGCCTGCGTTGCGGCATTGGCATCCAGGCAGTCAAAAACCCTTACATCGGCGGTCGATCGCAGCCACGTCAACTGGCGTTTCGCCAGCTGACGTGTGGCGGCGATACCTTTGTCGCGCAGTTCGGTGTGGCTGAGCATGCCGTCGAGATGATCCCACACCTGGCGATAGCCGACGCAGCGCATCGCCGGCAGTGACGGGTTCAACGCGAAGCGCCGGCGCAGCCCCTCCAGTTCTTGCACCAGCCCGGCGTTAAGCATGCGATCGAAGCGCACCGCGATGCGCCGGTGCAGTTCGCTGCGGTCGGACGGCGCCAGCGCGACGCGGATCACGCGGTACGGCAGCCCGGTACCTTTCGGCAGCCGCAGCAATTCGGATAATGGACGGCCTTCGACATAGCACACTTCCAGGGCGCGCTGGATGCGCTGCGCATCATTCGGATCGAGCCGCGCCGCAGTCTCGGGATCGAGCCTGCCGAGTTCCGCATGCAGTGCCGGCCAACCTTCACGCGCCGCCCGTGCATCGATCGCGGCGCGGGTGGCGGCATCGGCTTCAGGCAGCGTGCTGAGTCCTTCCGACAGCGCCTTGAAATAGAGCATGGTGCCGCCCGCCAGCAGCGGAATCCGGCCTTGTGCCGAAATCTTTGTCATTGCTTCCAGTGCATCGGCGCGAAAGCGTGCCGCCGAGTAACGATCGACCGGATCGACGATGTCGATCAGATGATGCGGCGCTTCATTCAACGTGGCGGCATCCGGTTTCGCAGTGCCGATGTCCATGTGGCGGTAAACCTGCGCCGAATCGACGCTGATGATGTCGCACGGCAGATGCCGGACCAGTTCCAGCGCCGCCGCCGTCTTGCCGCTGGCGGTGGGGCCCATCAGGAAGATGGCGGGGGGATGCCGGTGAGGTGTGAGGTGTGAGGAGTGAGGCGTAGTCATGCTGTGCCGGTTTGCGGAAGGTTGCGGAAACTGGAGTACGGAATATGCACGATGAAATGCGGGCCGTAAATCAGATCGTACAGATCGGCAGACGCCGCCTACCACCCCGTTCGCCTTCGCGAACACCCCTCCTTAAAAACAGGAGGGGAAATACGTCGGGCGGCATGCGGTGCACGAATTTCCCCGCCTTATTGAGGCGGGGAGCCCGCGAAGGCGGGCGGGGGCGGTGGGCGGCGTACGGAGCAACTAACCAACCTCGGCGGAGGGTTACACCTCACTCCTCACGCCTCACCGGCCGGCCGCCGGCCGGCCTACCGTCCCCGCATGAACATCTTGTCCAGATCCGCAATGCTCACTTCAAACCAGGTTGGCCGTCCGTGATTGCACTGGCCCGAGCGCTCCGTTATTTCCATTTCGCGCAACAGCGCGTTCATTTCCGCAATGCCGAGTTTGCGGTTTGCGCGCACCGCGGCATGGCAGGCCATCGTCGACAGCAACTCGTTGCGGCGTTCGGTCAGCACGCGTCCCGCGCCGTACTCGCGCACGTCGCGCAGCACGTCGCGCGCGAGCTGCGCGGCATCGGCATCGGCCAGCACCGCCGGCACCGCGCGCACCGCCAGCGTGGTGGGTGACAGCGCGGCAATATCGAAGCCGATTTCGTGCAGCACGGGCCGGTTCTCGGCGGCCGCGGCAACGTCGAGCCGGTCGGCCGCAAAACTCACCGGAATCAGCAGTGACTGGGTCGCAAGCGTGTGCTGGTCGAGCGCGGTCTTGATCCGTTCGTAAACGATGCGCTCATGTGCCGCATGCATGT
>DASSON010000177.1:0-10812 GCA_035700525.1 Burkholderiales bacterium | reverse complement strand
GAGTCTAGGACTTGTCGGTCGCAAGATTGGCATGACCCGTGTGTTCACCGATGACGGCGATTCCGTCGCGGTGACCGTGGTCGACGTGTCCAATAATCGCGTCACCCAGATCAAGCGTCCGGAAACCGATGGTTACTGCGCGGTACAGGTGACATTCGGCCGGCGCCGCGCGAGCCGCGTGAACAAGGCTGCGGCTGGCCATTTTGCGAAGGCCGGCGTGGAAGCGGGGACCGTACTACGCGAATTTCGCACGACACCGGAAGATCTCGCCGAACTGAAGGTCGGCGGTACCATCGGCGTCGACATCTTTGCACCCGGCCAGAAGGTCGATGTGGCCGGCACGTCGCAGGGCAAGGGCTTCGCCGGCGTGATCAAGCGCCATCATTTCTCTTCCAACCGCGCCAGCCATGGCAACTCGGTATCGCACAACAAGCCGGGTTCGATCGGCATGGCGCAGGATCCGGGCCGGGTGTTTCCGGGCAAGAAAATGGCGGGGCAGCTCGGCAACGTCAAGCGTACGACCCAGAGTCTGGAAATCGTGCGCGTGGATACCGAACGGCAGCTGCTGCTGATCCGCGGCGCGGTGCCGGGATCGCGCGGTGGCGACGTCACGGTCTTTCCGGCGATCAAGGCCGGCGCCGCCGGCAGCGGCAAGGCCGCAAAGGCAGGTGCGTGATGGAACTGCAGATGATCGATGAACAAGGGCAGGCGACCACATCGGTGGCGGCCTCCGATGCGGCATTCGGACGCCGTTACAACGAATCGCTGGTGCACCAGGTGGTGACCGCCTATCTCGCCAATGCACGCAGCGGCAACCGTGCGCAGAAGGGACGCAGCGACGTCGCCAAGTCGACGCGCAAGCCGTGGCGCCAGAAGGGCACCGGCCGCGCGCGCGCCGGCATGGCGTCGAGCCCGTTGTGGCGCGGCGGCGGCAAGATCTTTCCGAATTCGCCGGACGAGAATTTCAGTCACAAGCTGAACCGCAAAATGTACCGTGCCGGCATCAGCGCGATCCTGTCGCAGCTGGTGCGCGAAGCGCGGCTGTCGGTGGTCGAGACCTTTACCGTGGATGCGCCGAAAACCGGAATGCTGGCGCGCAAGATCAAGGCGATGGGGCTGGAGAACGTGCTGATCGTCACCGACGAGGTCGATGACAATCTGTATCTGTCGGCGCGCAACCTGCCGCACGTCGGCGTGGTGGCGGTCAGAAGCGCCGATCCGGTGAGCCTGATCCGCTACGACCGGGTGTTGATCACGCGCGGCGCGGTCGCCAAGCTCGAGGAGATGCTGTCATGAGTGAAGCCGTCAGTGTCAAAAACGTCGAACGCCTGATGCAGGTGGTGCTGGCGCCGGTGGTGTCCGAAAAGAGCACGCTGGTGGCGGACAAGCGCAATCAGACCGTGTTCCGGGTGGTGCGCGATGCGACCAAGCCGGAAATCAAGGCGGCCGTCGAATTGCTGTTCAAGGTGCAGGTCGAGGCGGTGACGGTGGCCAACGTCAAGGGCAAGGTGAAGCGCTCCGCGCGGTTCAACGGACGCCGCGCCCACTGGAAGAAAGCCTTCGTCAGCCTCAAGCCGGGCCAGGAAATCAATTTTGCTGAAGGGGAGATCAAGTAATGCTGGTCAAAGTCAAACCGACCTCCCCCGGTCGCCGTTCGGTGGTCAAGGTCGTCAATCCGCAGCTGCACAAGGGCAAGCCCTACGCCGGCCTGGTGGAATCGCAGTCGAAGCGCGCTGGCCGCAACAATTACGGCCAGATCACGACGCGCCATCAGGGCGGCGGTCACAAGCAGCACTATCGCATCGTCGATTTCAAGCGCAGCAAGGACGGCATCCCGGCCAGGGTCGAACGGCTCGAATACGATCCGAACCGCAGTGCGCATGTGGCGCTGCTGTGCTACGTCGACGGCGAGCGCCGCTACATCATCGCGCCCAAGGGCGTTACTGTCGGCACACAGTTGATGAGCGGCGTCGAGGCGCCGATCAAGCCCGGCAATGCGCTGCCGTTGCGCAACATCCCGGTCGGCACCACGATCCATTGCATCGAAATGCTGCCGGGCAAGGGGGCGCAGCTGGCGCGGGCTGCGGGCACGTCGGTGCAGCTGCTGGCACGTGAAGGCAGCTACGCCCAGCTGCGGCTGCGCTCCGGCGAGATTCGCAAGGTGCACGTCGATTGCCGTGCGACGATCGGCGAAGTCGGCAACGAAGAGAATTCGCTCAGATCGATCGGCAAGGCCGGTGCCCAACGCTGGCGCGGCATTCGTCCCACCGTGCGCGGCGTGGCGATGAACCCGATCGACCATCCGCATGGCGGCGGCGAAGGCAAGACTGCGGCGGGGCGCGATCCGGTGAGTCCGTGGGGTGTTCTGGCAAAGGGTTATCGCACCCGGCGCAACAAGCGCACCCGCGGTATGATCGTGCGCCGGCGCCAGGCGAAGAACAAGGGATAGAGGCTAATTCATGGCACGTTCGATCAAGAAGGGCCCGTTTGTCGACGATCATCTTCTGCAGAAGGTGGAAGCGGCACGCTCGGCCAACGACAAACGCCCGATCAAGACCTGGTCGCGGCGCTCCACCGTCCTGCCGGATTTCGTCGGGCTCACCATTGCCGTGCATAACGGCAAGCAGCACATCCCGGTGTATATCACCGAGAACATGGTGGGCCACAAGCTCGGCGAGTTTTCGCATACCCGGACATTCAAGGGACACACCAAGGCTGGCGGCGCCGACAAGAAATCCGCGGTCGGGGCCAGGAAGTGAGGATTTAAATCATGCAAACGACTGCCACGCTGCGCGGTGTCCGGCTGTCGGCCCAGAAGGGCCGTCTGGTCGCCGACCAGGTTCGCGGCCTCCAGGTTGAAAAGGCACTCAATCTGCTGACGTTCAGCCCGAAGAAGGGCGCGGTCATCATTCGCAAGGTGCTGGAATCGGCGATCGCCAATGCCGAGCACAACGAGGGTGCGGACGTCGACGAGCTCAGGGTTGCGAAGATCCACGTCGAGCAGGGACCCAGCCTGAAGCGCTTCATGGCGCGCGCGAAAGGGCGCGGCAACCGCATCATCAAGCCGACGTGCCACATCTACGTGACCGTCGCGGACGAAGGAAAATAGCGATGGGACAGAAGATTCATCCGACCGGATTCCGCCTCGCGGTGCAGCGCAACTGGGCGTCGCGCTGGTACGCGAACAGCCGCAACTTTCCGGCGATGCTGAAGGAAGACATCGACGTCCGGGATTTTCTCAAGCGCAAGCTGGGTCACGCGGCCGTGTCGCGCGTGGTGATTGAGCGCCCGGCGAAGAGCGCACGCATCACGATCTACAGCGCACGTCCCGGGGTGGTGATCGGCAAGAAGGGCGAAGACATCGAGGCGCTGCGCAACGAGCTGCAGAAGATGCTGGGCGTGCCGCAGGTCAAGATCGACATCGAAGAGGTGCGCAAGCCGGAAGTCGACGCGCAACTGATCGCCGACAACATCGCGCAGCAACTGAAGAAGCGCATCATGTTCCGGCGCGCGATGAAGCGCGCGATCACCAACGCGATGCGGCTCGGCGCGCAGGGCATCAAGATCATGAGCTCGGGCCGGCTGAACGGCGCCGAAATCGCGCGCTGTGAATGGTACCGCGAAGGGCGCGTGCCGCTGCACACGCTGCGGGCGGACATCGATTACGGATTTGCCGAGGCCAAGACCACCTATGGCGTGATCGGCATCAAGGTCTGGGTATTCCGGGGCGAAGTCCTGGGCAAGAACGAGCAATCGGCAGCGCCGGCGGCACCGGAACCCGAACGCAAACCGAGAAGGTTGGGAGCGAAGCATGCTGCAGCCAGCTAGGCGGAAATACCGCAAGGAACAGAAGGGCCGCAATACCGGCAAGGCCACCCGCGGCAACAAGGTCAGTTTCGGCGAATTCGGGCTGAAGGCGATCGGGCGCGGCCGTCTGACCGCACGTCAGATCGAAGCGGCGCGGCGCGCGATGACGCGTCACGTCAAGCGCGGCGGCCGGGTGTGGATCCGGATTTTCCCGGACAAGCCGATTTCGCAGAAGCCGGCTGAAGTGCGGATGGGCAACGGCAAGGGCAACCCGGAATACTGGGTCGCGGAGATCCAGCCGGGCAAGGTGCTCTACGAGATGGATGGCGTCAACGAAGCGGTGGCGCGCGAAGCGCTGCGGCTGGCGGCGGCCAAGCTGCCGATCCGCACTTCGTTCGTTGTGCGCCAGATCGGAGGCTGAAGATGAAGGCGGCGGAACTGAGAGCAAAGGATCAGGACGGGCTGGTGCAGGAACTGCACGACCTGCTGAAGGCGCAATTCAGCCTGCGCATGCAGGTCGCGACGCAGCAGCTCGGCAATGTCAGCCAGCTGAAAAAAGTGCGGCGGGATATTGCGCGCGTGCGCACCGTATTGAAAGAGAAAGCAGGACAATCATGAGCGAAAAGGCCACCAAACCCCGGGCGCTGACCGGACGTGTCGTCAGCGACAGGATGGACAAGACCGTGACCGTGCTGGTGGAGCGCCGGGTCAAGCACGCGCTGATCGGCAAGATCATCACGCGCTCGAAAAAATACCATGCGCACGATGAGGCCAACGAATATCATCCCGGTGACGTGGTCGTGATCGAGGAGTGCCGTCCGATCTCGAGCACCAAGGCGTGGCGGGTGACGCGGCTGGTGGAAAAGGCGCGCATCGTCTGAATCTGCTTGCCAACGCAAGGCCATAACAGTAAAATCATTCGTTTTCATCGCTGCGCAGTAAATCCTCGCGCGGCGATTCGACCCGACGGGCTCCAAGACTGATCGGCCGGCAGCAGGGCGGTTCAAGTTGGAGAAGCTTGAAAGAAGAGAGACGCAAAAATGATTCAGATGCAGTCCATTCTGGATGTTGCGGACAATACCGGCGCGCGCGCGGTGATGTGCATCAAGGTATTGGGCGGATCCAAGCGCCGCTATGCGGGAATCGGCGACATCATCAAGGTGAGCGTCAAGGATGCCGCGCCGCGGGGGCGGGTCAAGAAGGGCGAGGTGTACGACGCGGTGGTGGTGCGGACCGCGAAAGGCGTGCGCCGCAACGACGGCTCGCTGGTCAAGTTCGACCGCAACGCCGCGGTACTGCTGAGTTCCAAGCTCGAACCGATTGGCACGCGCATCTTCGGCCCGGTGACGCGTGAACTGCGCACCGAGCGTTTCATGAAGATCGTATCGTTGGCTCCGGAAGTGCTGTAAGGAAGACTGCAAGCATGCGCAAGATCAGAAAAGGCGATGAGGTGATCGTCATCGCCGGCAAGGACAAGGGCAAGCGCGGCACCGTGCTGCGTGCGGTGGACAGCGACCGCATCGTGGTCGAGGGCGTGAACAAGGTGAAGAAGCACGAGCGCCCGAACCCGATGAAAGGCATCACCGGCGGCATCTCCGAAAAGGAAATGCCGTTGCATGTGTCGAACGTGGCGCTGTTCAATGCGGCAACGCAAAAGGGCGGCCGCATCGGCATTCGCACGCTGAACGACGGCCGCCGGGTGCGTTACTTCAAGTCCAACGGCGAAGTGCTGGACGTCTGACAGGCAGATAGGCAATGGCTCGGTTACAGCAATATTACAGGGAAACGGTGGTTGGGCAGCTGAAGCAGCAGTTCGGCTACAAGTCGGTGATGGAAGTGCCGCGCATCGACAAGGTGGTGCTCAACATGGGCGTCGGCGAAGCGGTGGCCGACAAGAAGGTGATGGACAACGCCGTCGGCGACATGGAAAAAATCGCCGGCCAGAAGCCGGCGGTGACGCGGGCACGCAAGTCGATCGCGACCTTCAAGATCCGCACCGGCTATCCGATCGGCTGCAAGGTGACGCTGCGCCGCGCGCAGATGTATGAGTTTCTGGATCGCCTGATCTCGGTCGCGATGCCGCGTATTCGCGATTTCCGGGGCGTTTCCGGCAAGTCGTTCGACGGCCGCGGCAACTACAATCTCGGCGTCAAGGAACAGATCATTTTTCCGGAAATCGATTACGACAAGATCGATGCGCTGCGCGGCATGAACATCACGATTTCGACGACCGCAAAAACCGACGAGGAAGCGCGTGCGCTGCTGGCGGCGTTCAAGTTTCCCTTCAGGAACTGAGGAACGGAATATGGCAAAACTGGCTTTGATCAACCGCGAACAGAAACGGCGCGATACCGTCAGGAAGTTCGCCGCCAAACGGACCGAGCTGCGGGCCGCGATCGCCAATACCGCGCTCAGCCCGGAAGAGCGCTATGACGCGCGTCTGAAGCTGCAGCGGCTGCCGCGCAACAGCAGCCCGGTGCGGTTGCGCAACCGCTGTGCACTGACCGGACGGCCGCGCGGCGTGTTTCGCAAGTTCGGCCTGGCACGCGGCAAGTTGCGCGAAATTGCGATGCGCGGCGAGATTCCGGGCGTCGTCAAGGCAAGCTGGTAACCGGGCAGCAGGAGAGAGTTAATGAGCATGAGTGACCCGATCTCCGACATGCTGACGCGCATTCGCAATGCGCAGCAGGGAGAAAAAGTGTCGGTGTTGATGCCGTCGTCCAAGGTCAAGGCGGCCATTGCGCAGGTGCTGAAGGACGAAGGCTATATTGACGGATTTGTAGTGCGCCAGAATGGGGCCAAGGCCGAACTCGAAGTCAGCCTCAAGTATTATGCCGGCTCGCCGGTGATCGAGAAGATCGAGCGCGTGAGCCGTCCGGGATTGCGCGTCTACAAGCCGAGCCGCGACATTCCGCAGGTCATGAACGGTCTGGGCGTTGCGATCGTATCGACGTCCAAGGGTGTGATGACCGATCGCAAGGCGCGTGGCCTGGGCGTGGGCGGCGAAGTGTTGTGCATCGTGGCGTAAAGCGGGGTATACGGATGTCTCGAATCGCAAAAAATCCGGTAGTGCTGCCCGACAAGGTCGAGGCCGCGGTCAGCGCCACCGGGATATCGGTGAAGGGCCCGCTGGGCGCATTGAACATTGCAACACCGTCGGAAATCAGGATCGAACAGACGGATCGCCGTCTCGCGGTCAAGGTGAACAACAACTCGAACCGCGCCCGGGCGCTGTCCGGCACGCTGCGCGCGCTGGTCGCCAACATGGTGCACGGCGTAACCAAGGGCTACGAGAAAAAACTGACGCTGGTCGGCGTCGGCTACCGCGCGCAGGCGCAGGGCGACAAGCTTAACCTGACGCTGGGTTTTTCCCACCCGGTGGTGCACCAGATGCCCGCCGGCATCAAGGTGGAAACCCCGACGCAGACCGAGATCGTGATCAAGGGCATCGACAAGCAGTTGGTGGGTCAGGTGGCGGCCGATGTGCGCAGCTACCGCCGCCCCGAACCGTACAAGGGAAAGGGCGTGCGCTATGCTGACGAACAGGTGGTGCTCAAGGAAACCAAGAAGAAGTAGGCGGGATAGCGATCATGCTGGATAAAAAACAGGCGCGGTTGCGCCGGGCGCGTAAAACCCGGGCGAAGATTGCCGAACTGGGCGCGGCACGCCTCGCGGTGTACCGTTCCAATTGCCATATTTATGCGCAATTGATCGATGCCGCCGGAGCGAAGGTGCTGGCGTCGGCGTCGACGCTGGAACCGGAACTGCGCAAGACGATCAAGAACGGCGGCAACGCTGATGCGGCCGCGATCATCGGCAAGCGCATTGCCGAGAAGGCGAAGGGGCTCGGCATCGAGCGGGTGGCGTTCGATCGCGCCGGCTACAAGTATCACGGCCGGGTGAAAGCGCTGGCGGAAGCGGCACGCGAAAGCGGCCTCACGTTTTAAGCGGACGGAAGATGGCGAAGATTCAGGGCAGACGGATGCAGGGCGGCGCGGAACGCAACGACGGTCTGCGCGAAAAGATGGTTGCGATCAATCGCGTCACCAAGGTAGTGAAAGGCGGCCGCGTGCTCGGTTTTGCGGCGCTCACCGTGGTCGGTGACGGCGACGGCAGCATCGGCATGGGCAAGGGCAAGGCGCGCGAAGTGCCGGTCGCGGTGCAGAAGGCGATGGACGAAGCACGCCGCAAGATGGTCAAGGTCAGCCTCAAGGACGGCACGCTGCAGCATTCGGTGATCGGCCGGCATGGCGCTGCCAGGGTCTACATGCAGCCGGCTTCGGAAGGCACCGGCATCATCGCCGGCGGTCCGATGCGGGCGGTGTTCGAAGTGATGGGCATGACCAACATTCTGGCGAAGTGCTTGGGATCGACCAATCCCTACAACATCGTGCGGGCGACGCTCAACGGATTGCAGGCGATGAATACGCCAGCCGAGATTGCGGCAAAGCGCGGCAAGTCGGTGGAAGAAATTACGGGGCAGGTGTGATGGGCGATCAACCGGCAAAAACACTCAAGGTGACGCTGGTCAGAAGCCTGATCGGCACCAAATTTTCGCATCGTGCCTGTGTCCGCGGCCTTGGCCTGCGCCGTCTCAGCCAGACCGTCGAGGTGCCCGACACGCCCGAAACGCGCGGCATGATCAATACAGTATCGTACCTGGTGAAGTGTGAGGGTTAAATGCGCTTGAACCAAATCAAACCGGCACGCGGCTCGCGGCCCGGCAGAAAGCGCGTCGGACGCGGCATCGGCAGCGGGCTCGGCAAGACCGCCGGCCGCGGTCACAAGGGGCAGAAATCGCGCTCCGGCGGATTCCACAAGGTCGGTTTCGAAGGTGGACAAATGCCGCTGGCGCGGCGCCTGCCGAAGCGCGGCTTCGTGTCGCCGAGCGCCGGCGCGACTGCGGAAGTGCGTCTGTCCGACCTGCAGCGGCTGAGCGTCGACAGCGTGGATCTGGCGGTGCTCAAGGAAGCGGGCATCGTTCCGCGGCTGGCATTGCGCGCGAAAGTCATTCTGTCCGGTGAGATCAGCCGCAAGGTGCAGTTGAAAGGCATTCCGGCGACCAAGGGCGCGCGCGCGGCGATCGAAGCCGCCGGCGGGGCCGTCGAAATCGAGGGTTGATCCGTTGGCACTGGGTCCTTCATCGCTGTTTTCCGGCAAGATGGGCGATCTGAAACAGCGCCTGTTGTTTCTGCTGGGCGCGATGATCGTCTATCGCATCGGTGCGCACATCCCGGTGCCGGGCATCGATCCGGTGCGGCTGGCGGAACTGTTCCAGTCGCAGCAGGGCGGCATCCTCGGCATGTTCAACATGTTCTCGGGCGGCGCGCTGTCGCGTTTCACCGTGTTCGCGCTCGGCATCATGCCGTACATCTCGTCGTCGATCATCATGCAGCTGATGACGGTGGTGTCGCCGTCGCTGGAAGCGCTGAAGAAGGAAGGCGAACTGGGGCGGCGCAAGATCACGCAGTACACGCGCTACGGCACGCTGGCGCTGGCAATATTCCAGGGGCTGGGCATCGCGGTGGCGCTCGAGGCGCAGCGCGGGCTGGTGCTGGAACCCGGCATGATGTTCCGGCTGGTGACGATGGTGACACTGGTCACCGGCACCATGTTCCTGATGTGGCTGGGCGAACAGATCACCGAGCGCGGCATCGGCAACGGCATCTCGCTGATCATTTTTGCCGGCATCGTCGCCGGGTTGCCGCACGCGGTGGGCGGCACGCTGGAACTGGCGCGCACCGGCGCGTTCTCGGTGCCGTTCGTGCTGTTCATCTTTGCGGTCGTCGTGATCGTCACCGCAGTGGTGTGCTTCGTCGAACGCGGGCAGCGCAAGATCCTGGTCAATTACGCGAAGCGCCAGGTCGGACGCAAGGTCTACGGCGGCCAGTCGTCGCACCTGCCGCTGAAACTGAACATGTCCGGCGTGATCCCGCCGATTTTCGCGTCGTCGATCATCCTGTTTCCGGCGACGCTCGGAAGCTGGTTCGGAACCAGCGAGCATATGGGATGGCTGAAGACGATTGCCGGAACGCTGCATCCGGGATCGCCGATTTATACGCTGCTTTATGCGGGAGCGATCGTCTTTTTCTGCTTCTTCTACACGGCACTGGTGTTCAATCCGAAAGAGACCGCCGACAACCTGAAGAAGAGCGGCGCGTTCGTGCCCGGCATCCGACCCGGCGAACAGACGGCGCGCTACATTGAAAAGATCATGATGCGGCTCACGCTGGCGGGCGCGGTGTACGTGACGCTGGTGTGCCTGCTGCCGGAATTTCTGGTCGTATGGAAAAATGTGCCGTTCTATTTCGGCGGCACCAGTCTGCTGATCATTGTCGTGGTAACGATGGACTTCATGGCGCAGGTGCAGGCCTACATCATGTCCCACCAGTACGAAAGCCTGCTCAAGAAAGCCAATTTCAAGGGCGGCATGTTCCCGACAAGGTAGATGGCGAAAGAAGACACCATACAAATGCAGGGTGAGATTCTGGAAACCCTGCCGAACGCGACTTTCCGGGTCAAACTCGAGAACGGACACGTGGTACTGGGACACATATCGGGGAAGATGCGCATGCACTACATCCGCATTCTCCCGGGAGACAAGGTAACTGTTGAATTGACGCCGTACGATCTTTCACGCGGACGCATCGTGTTCCGCGCGAAATAACGGCGAAGCGGGAAAGGAAAGACAATGAAAGTACTGGCTTCAGTAAAGAAAATCTGCCGCCACTGCAAGATCATCCGGCGCAACCGCGTGGTGCGCGTGATCTGCAAGGATCCGCGGCACAAGCAGCGCCAGGGCTGACGCGGCCGGCGCCCGATTGAGCAACGCGTTGAAAAGCGATATAATTTAAAGTTTTCCATTCGTGGGGTAATTCACTTCATGGCCCGCATCGGTGGTGTCAACATTCCGAATCATCAGCATGCCGGTATCGCGCTGACCGCGATCTACGGCATCGGCCGGCCGCTGGCGCACGATATCTGCGTCGCGGCAGGCGTCAATCC
>DASSON010000176.1:0-12016 GCA_035700525.1 Burkholderiales bacterium | reverse complement strand
GATCATCGGCGCGCTGCTGGTTTACATCAGCTCGGAATGGCTGCGCAATGTCGGCAACGTGCAGATGATCGTGTTCGCCGCGCTGGTGATCGTCTTTGCGCGCTTTTTCCGTGACGGTCTGTGGGGCCTCGCGCGGGCGCGGCTGAAGCGCGCTGCGGGACGCGGATGATGCCGCTGCTCGAAACACAAGGCGTGCGCAAGGCGTTCGGCGGGCTGGCCGCAGTCGACGGCGTCACGGTCGCCGTGGATACGGGCGAGCTGGTGGGATTGATCGGACCGAACGGGTCCGGCAAGACCACACTGCTCAACATGCTGTCAGGCCATCTCATGCCCGACGCCGGCGAAATCCGGCTCGACACTGCCGCAATCCACGGCCTCGGGCCGTACCGGCTGGCGCGCCGCGGCGTGCTGCGCATGTTTCAGCTGACGCGGGTATTCCGGCGCATGAGTGCGCTCGACAACCTGCTCGCCTGCGGACGGGCGCTGGGCCTGGGGCCGGCCGCGGCACGGGAACGCGCCGCCGCGTTGCTCGACGAACTCGGACTGAGCCATGTCATGCAGCTGGATGCCGGCCAGCTTTCCGGCGGCCAGCAGAAGCTGCTCGAATTCGGCAGCTGCTTCATGACCCAGCCGCGCATCGCGCTGCTCGACGAACCGTTCGCGGCGGTGCACCCGACGATGAAGGAAATCATGGCGCAGTTCATCCGCCGCCGGCACCAGGCCGGACAAACGTTCATCGTCGTCAGCCACGACATGCCGGTCGTCGTAGAACTGTGCCCGCGCGCCGTGTGCATGAACGCCGGGCGCGTGATCGCCGACGGCACGACGCGCGCCGTGCTCAACGACAACGAAGTGATCGAAGCCTATCTCGGCGCCGATGCCCATGAGTGAATCCATCCTCGCGCTGGAACAGATCACTGCCGGCTATCTCGGCGACATCGACGTGCTGCGCAACGTGTCGCTGAACGTTGCGCCGGGATCGATCACCGGCCTCATCGGACTCAACGGCGCCGGCAAATCGACGCTGATGAAAACCATCTGCGGTTTTCTGAAGCCGAAATCAGGGCGTGTCATCTACGATGGAGACGACATTTCCGGCATCGCGCCGCACCGGCTGATCGAGCACCAGATCTGGTACATTCCGCAGGAGTCCAGCCTTTTTCCGTACATGACGGTCGAGCAGAACCTGCGACTGCCGCTGGAAAGCCGGCGCGGCTCATTGCGCGATTCACTCGATGCGCGCTTCACGGACATGCTGGAGCGCTTTCCGGTAATGCGCGAAAAGCTCGGTTCGCAGGCCGGCGATCTGTCCGGCGGACAGCAGAAATCACTGGAATTCGCAAAGGCTTACCTGGTGCGGCCAAGATTGTGCCTGATCGACGAGCCGAGCATCGGGCTCGCGCCGCGCGTGGCGCAGGAAGTCTTCGGCTGGATCGGCATGTTCGCGGCGGACGGCATGGCGATCCTGCTGGTCGATCACAACGTGCGGCGCGTCGTCAAAATGGCCGACAACATTTACGTACTGTCGCTGGGCGAGATTACCGCCAGCGGCCGGCGCGAAGACTTCGAAGGCGATCTGCACGAGCAGGTCAGATCATGGCTGGGCGTCAATTTCTGAATGTGGAGCTTTTTGCAGTTCGAACGCAGCCGCACCGCCGGAACTTTCCGATGGCATACCGGTGCCGGCACGTCGTGAACGCACCTGGTCGGAGGGCTCCATGCAGGAATACCTGGCCGTATTGACGCTCGTGCTTCTCCCCGGAATGGTACTCACCCGCAGTTATCTGCTGAGACGGCGCGGCACACGCGTGATCCATTTCGGCAGAATCGACAAGACTGATTTCCTGATTCCGCCGTTCGCGCTGTTTTATTTCTATACTGTCGTCGCCGCCGCATTCGATCTTCCGAACATCAGCACCCGACCTTTTTTCCACTTCGAAGTATTGTCATGGGCAGGCATACTCCTGTGCCTCGCAGGCGTGACTCTCCTGCTGCTCAGTCTGGTTGCGTTTGGCAGCAGCTTCCGCGTTGGCATCGACGTCGACCGCCCCGACAAGCTGGTTACGACCGGCATATTCGCCTTCAGCCGCAATCCGGTTTATGTGGCCTTTGCCTTTGTGCTGTTGGGACAGTTTCTGGTAAACCCCGACTGGATACTGCTGGCCTACCTCGCCGCCGGCATTTGGCTGCTCCATCGGCAGGTCGCGCGCGAAGAAGCATTCCTGAGAAAACAGTATGGGCGGGAATACGAAGAATATTGCACCCGGGTACGCCGATATCTTTGACAGGCGCGCGGTTTGCCGCCCGGTGCATCGCTGCCGGCGTTCGCTGCGGCATCCGGAGCATTTTGAACGGCCATATATACCAAGACTTGACCCCGATACTTCCTGGAGGCATGCATGACAGTGTTCATCACGCTGCTTGCGTTGTTGATGGCCGGCACGGCGTTCGCCGCGGACACGACCTGCACACAGGCCACGACTCAGGCCGACCTGGATCGCTGCATGTCCGCGGCGGCGGCGGCAAAACAGAAAAGGCTCGATGCCTTGCTGGCGGAATTGAAGCGGTCTCTGATGCCGGAGGCCCGCAATCTCCTCGAACAAAGCCAGGCGGCGTGGGACAAATCGCGCAAGCTTGACTGCGAGATAGAGGCCTCGTTTTTTGCCGGAGGGTCGATACAGCCGACGATCGTAAGTGGCTGCTACGTCCAGCATACGTCCGATCGGATAAACCGCCTGCGGTATTATCTGTGTCCGGACTACGCGATGACGGGCGATTGCGAGGCCGCCGCAAAGTACAAATAAGCCATCGCCGCCATGCAGATTTCAGACGCCGCGTTGGAGGAGACATCGACATGGATATCGGCACCTTGGCGGGGGCATTCGTCGAACGGCCGTTTCTGGCGCTGATACCGGCCGCCCTGTTCGGCTGGCTCTACGTCCGGCGCAGAAAGTGGGCAATCCTGATCGCGGCCCTCGCGTGGCTCGCCTACTTTCCTTACGAGCACATGATGAAAACAGTGTGTTCCAGCCAGCCCGATCGATGCGACATACGAATCGACCTGCTGCCCATTTATTTCGTTCTGCTCGCGCTGTCTGTGTGGGCCGTCGTCGCGTATATCAAAGCCGGACGAACCACAACGCGCGTCTGAACTGCTACGTTCGACCGGGAATATCGGATAAACAGGCGCCCCGAGGAGTAACCCCATTCCGACCGTCAGACAATCACGATGCCTCCTGTTCGACTGGGGTGACACACTGATGCGTGACATTCCGGCCTTCTCGGGGCCGATGGTCGACTGGCCACGAGTCGAAGCGATGGACGGGGCTTTGGAAACGCTGAAATATCTCGGCGGCAGCTGGCAAATCGCGCTGGCGACCAATGCCATCGACTCCACGGAATCACAAATCCGCAATGCGTTGCATCGCGCAGGATTGGATGTTCTGATCGACAAAATCTACTGCACCCGAAACACCGGCCATGCCAAGCCATCACCCGAGTTCTTTCGCTACATCCTCGATGATCTCCGGCTGCACAGCTCACAAGTTGTCATGATCGGCGACAGCTTCGACAACGATGTGCTTGGTGCAAACCGAGTTGGCATTTTCGGTATCTGGCTCAATCCCGGGACGGAAGGACGCACAAGTTTGACGTATCGAACCATCCATCATTTACGCATGCTGCCTGCGGCGCTTCCATCTTTTGACGATTAGATATCGGGGGGCCACAGAACACAAGCACGGAAGGAAAGCGATGGCTTGCTGCAACGCATGTAATCGTCGCACAACAGGTGGAAAGCGGTCCGTTTTGTCGTCGGGACCTGGCGAACGGCTGCGGATCAGCCATGCAACCAACATAACCGCGATACACGGAACAGCCGCAGCTCCATTTACACCCCTTGCTCCGCCTCAGCCCGACAGACCGAACGGCGCCGTGTCCTGTTCGAGCGCCAGCAGCTGGCGCTTGCGCGCGAGTCCGCCGCCGTAACCGGTGAGCGAGCCATCACTGCCGATGACGCGATGGCACGGGATCACGATGGGGATCGGATTGGCGCCGTTGGCGGCGCCGACGGCGCGCACCGCCTGCGGTTTTCCGATGCTCTGCGCGATCTGGCCATAGGATTGTGTCTCGCCGTACGCGATGCGTTCGAGCGCTTTCCATACGCTGCGCTGAAACGGCGTACCGGCCGGTGCCAGCGGCAGATCGAAGATCTTGCGCCGGCCGGCAAAGTACTCTTCGAGTTGCTGCCGGGTCTTTTTCAGAATCGGATGATCCGGCCGCTCTTCGCAATCACGGGTGTCGGCCGGGTAATCGCGCGCACCATCGAAATAAATGCCGGTCAGTGCAGTTTCGTCCGCGATCAGCAGCAACTTCCCGACTGGACTTGCAAATTCAGTGCAGTACTTCATCGGGTCTTCTCCTTGAACGATAACGTGTTCCATAAATGAACGACGGCGTAAGCGCGCCACGGCCGCCATTGCTCGGCAATTTCGAGCACCCGCCGCGGCGCGGTTTCACCGAGCGCCTTCATGACGCCATAATCGGTGTGCGGAAAGGCATCGGGCCATGCCAGCGCACGCATTGCGATGTACTGCGCCGTCCATTCGCCGATACCGGGCAACGCGCGCAGCTTCTCCAGCGTGCGCTCGATGTCCGCGCCGGGCGCAAGGACGAGCTCGCCTGCCGCGCATGCCGTTGCCAGCGCCTGAATCGCACGCTGGCGCGAACGGATGATGCCAAGTCCGCCGAGTGCGTCTCCGCTCGCACCGGCAAGGCTCGCCGGCAGTGGAAACGCATGTTCCACACCGGCAAACGGGGTTTTTACCGGTTCGCCGAAAGCCGCGGCCAGGCGGCCGGCCAGCACACTCGCTGCGCGGACCGTGATCTGCTGTCCCAGCACCGCGCGCACCGCCATTTCGAAACCGTCGAAGGCGCCTGGCACACGCAGTCCCGGCCGGTCGGCTGCGAGTGCACCCAGCTGATGGGTGATCTCGTCCGGCCGGCAGGCGAGATCGAACAGATGTTTCACCCGTGCGAGCACTTCCGGTACCACACGCGCCAGCGAATCGGAAAGCGTCACCTGCAGCGTGTTGCGGCGCGCGCGATGCGCGACGGCGATCCAGCCATAATGGACGGTCGTTCCGCGCGCGATGGCGACCGTGCGCAGATACCGCCCCCGACTCACCGATTCGACGCCGCCGGCGCAGCGCAGTGCGAGAAAGCCGAGTTGCGGTTCCCACGCATATGGCGGCCGGTATGCGAGCTCGAATACCAGTTCACCACGTGCCGCCGCCTCCGGTGTTTTGCGCAAATCGCGCGGCTGCAGACGGTAGCGTTCCCGAAACAGCGTGTTGAAGCGGCGCAGACTGCCAAAGCCCGCCGCCAGCGCGATTTCCGTTACCGGCAGCCGGGTGTCGGTCAACAGCCGTTTCGCCAGCAGCAAGCGCTGCGTTTGCGCATACGCCACCGGCGTAACACCGAACTCGGCCGCAAACACCCGCCGCAGATGGCGCTCACCGGTGCCGATACGGGCAGCCAGTTGATCGAGGCCGGCGTCGCCGAGCGCGCCGTCGTCGATCAGACTCGCCGCCGCATGCGCGAGACGCCGGCTGGCATCGACGCTGGCGTAGCCGGGCGCCAGTTCCGGCCGGCAGCGCAAACACGGGCGGAAGCCCGCCGCCTCGGCGGCCGCCGCGCTGGGATAGAAACTGCAATTCTGGCGCTTCGGCACGCGCACGCGACAGACGGGACGGCAATAGATGCCGGTCGATGCGACGCCGACGAAAAATTGCCCGTCAAAGCGCGCATCACGCGCGAGAAGTGCCTGATAGCACGAAGCGGAATCGGTCCACATGTGCGCACTATAGCGCGCCTCACATCCGAAAACTCGCCGTTTTCGGACATTATGTTTTCAGCGCGATGCATTTCCCCTCCGGTTTTTAAGGAGGGCGCTTCGGAGCGTCGGCCGAGGAACCCCGAAGGGGATCAGCCAGCGGAGAAGATACCGGCGACCGCGATCCGAAGCGCCCGCATCCCGCTCCAGGGTCGCACCCGCTGCGCGGGCAGCGGCCGGTGAGGCGGAGCAGGAGCCCCATCGTTAGATGGGATGCAACCCGAATCCGGACGCAAGGCCGCCGGCCGCTCCCGGCCGCCTTCAGGGTCAGATCCCGGCTTACGCCGGATCCCTCTTCCTTACCGGCGGCCACTCTCTTCCTTGCGCGATCGTAAGGAGCGAAGCGGGAGGGGTAGTCGATTTTCCAAACGCCGCCCACCGCCCCCGCCCGCCTTCGCGGGCTCCCCGCCTCGATAAGGCGGGGAGAATGTGGAGCGGAGGTCGTTGGCATTCCATGCGTTGACCGACTTTCTTTTTGGAGAGCAGCCGACGCCTCAATGCGCATCAGCAGCACACGGCACATACTTTTCCCCTCCTGTTTTTAAGGGGAGCGCCTCGCAGCGTCGGCCGAGGGGCCCCGCAGGGGATCGGCCAGCGCAGAGGCGCAACGACCGCACCACGAGGCGCTACATCCCGCTTCAGGGTCGCACCCGCTTCGCGGGCGCCAGCTCCGCCTTGCGCGGTCGCAAGGAGCGAAGCGGGAGGGGTGGTCGTTTTTCCAAACGCCGCCCACCGCCCCCGCCCGCCTTCGCGGGCTCCCCGCCTCGATAAGGCGGGGAGAAAACCAACGCGGGATACAGGTACCTCGAACCACCATCGCCGGCATTCTCTGCAGCGGCCTGATCCGAGCGAAGTCTTTCGGTCAACGCTCCAAGGCACTATCGACTCACCATGCTGGTCTTCTCCCCTCCTGTCTTTAAGGAGGGGAAGGAGCGAAGCGGGAGGGGTGGTCGTTTTTCAGACGTCGCCCACCGCCTCGCCCGTGAATGCGAAGAAGTTCCGGAAAAGGCCTCTATCACACCTGTTTCACGATGGCGTCTTCCCGAACCGGCAGCTTCCAGTCCGGCCGGACGTAATGACAGGTATAGCCGCTCGGATAACGCTCCAGGTAATCCTGATGTTCGGGCTCTGCTTCCCAGAACGGACCTGCGGGCACCACTTCGGTCACGACCTTGCCCGGCCACAGCCCCGATGCGTCGACGTCGGCAATCGTTTCCCCGGCAATCCGCTTCTGCTCGTCGTCGGTATAAAAGATCGCCGAGCGATAACTGGTGCCGACATCGTTGCCCTGGCGGTTGCGCGTCGTCGGATCGTGGATCTGGAAAAAGAATTCGAGAATGCGCCGGTAGCTCACTTTCGCCGGATCGAAAATGATTTCGATCGCTTCGGCATGCGTGCCATGATTGCGATAAGTCGCATTCGGCACGTCGCCGCCGGTATAACCGACGCGCGTTGAAATGACCCCTTCATGGCGGCGAATAAGATCCTGCATGCCCCAGAAGCAGCCACCGGCAAGAACGGCACGTTGTTCGGTCATTGGATGTCCTCCACCTGGTCCAGGTAAGCCCCGTAGCCTTCGGCTTCCATGTCGTCACGATGAATGAAGCGCAGCGACGCGGAATTGATGCAATAGCGCAGCCCGCCGCGATCGGCCGGCCCGTCCGGAAAAACGTGCCCGAGATGGCTGTCGCCATGCGTCGAGCGCACTTCGGTGCGGATCATGCCGTAGCTGGTGTCCTGCAATTCGTTGACGTTGGCAGGCTCGATCGGCTTGGTGAAGCTCGGCCAGCCGCATCCCGACTCGAATTTGTCCGACGATGCGAACAGCGGCTCGCCCGACACGATGTCGACATAGATGCCGGACTCCTTGTTATGCAGATATTCCCCGGTTCCCGGCGGCTCCGTGTCGCTTTCCTGGGTGACGCGATACTGCTCCGGAGACAGCTTCGAGATGGCCTGCGGATCCTTGCGATAGTTCGTCATGACTTTGCTCCGTCTGATTACACGACAAGTATACTGCCGGCAGACGGTTCGGGCATCGGATGGAGCCGGCGCAATGCGGAACACGGGTTCGACGGCCACAAAACCCGCGCAATATCGCGGCGTGCCGTGGAACAAACCGGCGCATCTGCCGGCATGCGGCGGAACGCCGGCAAGCCGCCCGACGCTGTCCGACGTCCGCCGGGAAACATGCGTCTGATGGAATGTTCCACAGGCGCACATCGATCTACGTGAGTGATGAGTTGACCTTCAGCATGCGTTGACGCTGCGGTTCGGATGCTGTCCGATCGCGCCGGCCCCGGCTCGGCCCGGACGGCCTTGATTCGCCCCGCGGCACACCATGGCACGACCGCGACAGGTTTTCGCACATCAAAACATTTCAGACATTCGCTGTCTGTACGTGCCCGCACGTAACTTGTTAACGTTTCACAATTTGACTCACTGATCCGACCTGCGGACTGCGTGCCATTGAATTCCGCACGGACGACCGAAGACAAAACGGGAGCAGGAAAACAGGAAGCCGGCGGCAAATCAATACACGATATAACCAGACTTGACCCCGGTACGACAGAGGCTGTTGTCCGCATAAAGAAGCCGCCCCGCCCCACAAAAAAAACGCTATGAAAGCAGTCCGGAAGGCAGTAAACTCCAGCCGCGCTCTACCTCAATCTCGTTGATCGATGGTGGAAGAGGCATGCAAACAGGTCTGATCCTGGCATGTCGTGGGTGTGGCGGAGGCAAGGTCCGCGAAATCGGAGTTATTCCCGACGCGGCGGCGTTCGCCGGCACCGTGCTGCCGTCCATTCTCCCCGGCGGAAAGCTCTATCGCTGCTCCGACTGCCGCCTCGTTTTCCGTCACCCGATACTGTCGAAAACCGAATATGACCTCCTGTATCAAGTCGGAAACTCGACCACGTGGGACGAAGACGGGCGCCGCGACCACCTGCTGGTGCGGGCCGCGTTGCAGAATCACTTTACCGGAACATCGATCCTCGACGTCGGCTGCAGCACCGGCAAGCTGCTGATGCCGCTGGCGGGAAAGTATTCGCTGTTCGGCACTGAAATCAATCCCGGCGCGGCCCAACTCGCCGCCCGGCGCGGAATCAACATCGTTTGCCACGACCTAAGTGAGCTGGTCGCGCTGTCGCGCAATTTCGACGCGGTGGTGTCGTGCGACGTCATCGAACACGTTGCCAATCCGTTCGAATTCGTGCGTCTGCTGCTGGCTATCACGGCACCCGGCGGCCTGGTGATCGTCTCCACCGGAAACGCCGACGCATGGAGCTGGCGTTTGAGCAAAGGCCGATTCTGGTATTGCTGCATTCCGGAGCACGTCAGCTTCGTGTCTCCGTCGTGGGTGACGCGCAACGCGAAGGAACTGGGCGTCGAGATCGTTGCGGTTCACAAGTTCACGTACAGTCCCGACCATTCATCGTTGCAGAAAGTATTCCGTCTGTTGCTGATGGCGTTGTTTACCGTTTCCCCCACGCTGTACAAATGGATGCGGCTGGGCCGCAGGCGCAACAATCTTCCTGTCGGCCGCGGCATTACGCCGGATCACTTCGCCGTTGTCCTGCGCAAGCTGCAGCAGGCGTCGACATCAGCCGTCTCATCCGTCAATGACACGATCGGCATCAACGCGCCGTTTGCCGCAATTGGCGAAACATCAGCCACCGCCGCGGCTCGACCGGGGCCGACGGCACCCGGCTGATTTCCCCTCGCCATAAAACGCGGCGCCGGTTACCGGTAGCGTGACTCGGCCAGATCGATTTCGCGTACCAGCTTGCGCGACGTTTCGTCCGATATCTGCGACGCGCGCGCCAGGTTGAAGATCCGTTCGCGCTCCGCGCGCAGGCCTGCCAGACGCAGTGCACGTTCGGCCCGATCGGCCTTGTGCAGCTCCTCGGCCTCGACATCGCTGAGCGCGCCGTCATCCACGCGGTGCTGATACAGATCGATCATGCGGGCGGCGGCACTGGCATAGACGTCCGCATCATCAGCCTCGTAGGGCAAGTCGTGCCGCGCCTTCTCGATGGCGGCGATCGCCGCTCCGGCCGCCTCGCGGCGCGCGCGATCTTCCTCGCGCTGCCGAGCCGGCTCGGCCGGCACTTCCAGTCCTTGCAATATCCGCGGCAGTGCAAGGCTGGCGACCAGCAGCGACAGCAGGATCACGGCCGCCGCGAGAAACACGACCAGGTCACGCGCCGGGAACGGCGTGCCGTCCGGCAGCAGCAGCGGCAGCGTCAGCACGCCGGCGAGCGTGATCGCGCCGCGCACGCCGGCCAGCGAGGTGGCGATGATGAGCCGCCGGTTCGGTTCGGCCCGCTGTTCACCGCGGTAGCGCGCACGCAGCAGGGTCAGGCGCAGCGACGTCCACACCCACGCATAACGCAACCCCGCCAGCACGATCGTGATCACCAGCGTATACACGACCAGCCACCACGGGCTGAGATGGCCACTCTGCTCCACTGCCATCACCGCGCGCTGCAGAATGCCCGGCAGTTGTTCGCCGAGCAGCACGAACATGATGCCGTTCAGCGTAAACTGCAGCATGTCCCATACCGCCGCCCGCTGCATGCGGGTGCTCACCTGCGCGCGGCCGGTAAGCTCGACGTAGCTCATCGTGATGCCCGCCGCCACCGCGGCCAGGATGCCGGATGCCTCCACGTATTCGGCGATCAGATAGGCGCCGAACGGAATCAGCAGGCTCATCAGGATCGGTGCGCCGATGTCCTCGCCGAAGTGCCGCGACAGCCACACCTGCGCAAAGCTCACCCCCCTCGTGAAGCCGACGCCGATTGCCACTCCGGCCAGCGCCAGCCACAGGAAGGTCACCGATGCATCGGCCAGCGAAAAGCTTCCGGTCAGCACCGCCGCCACCGCAAAGCGAAAGCACACCAGGCCCGATGCATCGTTGAGCAGCGACTCGCCTTCCAGGATGTGCATCAGCCGTCGTGGAATCGGCGCCCGTGCGGTGATTGCCGACACCGCAACCGGATCGGTCGGAGAAATGATTGCCGCCAGCGCAAACGCCACCGCCAGCGGCATCGCCGGGATCAGCCAGTGGATCAGGAAGCCGGCGCCGACCACGGTGAATACCACCAGCCCCAGCGCCAGTTCCAGAATCGTGATCTTGTCGTGAAACAGCCCGTCCTTCGGAATGCGCCAGCCATCCAGGAACAGCAGCGGTGGCAGAAACAGCAGAAAAAAGATCGCCGGGTCCAGCGCCACGCCGTGGTTGAAGCCGCCCGCGATCACCGCGCCCAGCGCGATCTGCACCAGCGGCAGCGGCAGCGAAAACGGCAGCACGCGCACCAGGTAGCTGCTCGCCAGCACCGCCAGCAGCATTGTCAGAACTATTTCGATCGGATACACGCCCGTCCCTTGATGACGCCACGCCCGTCCCGTCCGTGTCCTCCGTTACGCCGGCGGATACCGGGATGATCTATTCCGTATGCGTATTATTCCAAATGCGCCGGCCGTCGCGGCACCAGCATGTTGGCGACGTAGACTTGCACCGGCTCGTCATTCTGGTTCAGCGTCGTCACACGCACCTTGATCCAGCCCTGGTCCGAGCGCGATTTCGATGGCCGCACCTGCAGGATCTCGCTCTCGACACGCAGTTCGTCGCCGGGACGCACCGGCTGCGGCCAGCGGAATTCGTCGAAGCCGGCACCGATGATGCCGCCTTCCGGCAGAAACTCGCTGTCAACCAGCAGCCGCATCGTATGCGCGGCGGTATGCCAGCCGCTTGCCGCCAGGCCACCAAACAGCGTGTGGCGCGCGCCGGTTTCGTCGAGGTGGAACACCTGCGGGTCAAACTCGGCCGCAAAGCTTTTAATGCGTTCCTTGTCGATGCGCATCCGCGCCGAGCTGAAGACCTCGCCCACGGCGAAATCTTCCAGGTAGCGTCCGGTCATTTTTTGTTCTCTCCTTATGGCAAAGGCAGCCAGTACAGTGCCTTGTGCAATAAAGATATGATACAGGCAGTTGGCTGCGGCAGCCGCGAATCGCAAGAGTGGTTGCGGTGCGCCTGCGCACCCCGCGGTGTCACTAATGTCCGGCCGCTGTCGTGCCGAACGGCTTCCTGGCGAACCACACCGACGCCACCAGCAGCGCAAA
>DASSON010000175.1:0-22275 GCA_035700525.1 Burkholderiales bacterium | reverse complement strand
CCGCATGGGTTTCAACAACGACGGCGTCGAACGGCTGGTCGCGAACGTTGCCCATGCGCGTTATCGCGGCGTGCTCGGCATCAACATCGGCAAGAATTTCGACACGCCGCTCGAGCGCGCGGCCGACGACTATCTGCTGTGCCTGCGGCGCGTCTATCCGTACGCCGGCTATGTGACCGTCAACATTTCTTCGCCGAATACCCGCGATCTGCGGCAGTTGCAGGACGCCGACCGGCTCGACGGGCTGCTCGCCGTGCTGAAGACCGCACAGCGCGAGCTGGCGCAACGCCACGGCCGATACGTGCCGCTGGCGGTCAAGATCGCACCCGATCTCGACGCGGCGCAGATCGCCGCCATTGCACGTATGCTGATACGGCACGGAATCGACGGCGTGATTGCGACCAACACGACGGTAACGCGCGACGGCGTCACCGGCCTGCCGCACGGCGATGAAACGGGCGGGCTGTCGGGTGCGCCGCTGCGCGGCGCGGCAACCGCAGTCGTGCGCCAGCTCGGCGACGCGCTCGCCGGTCAAATCCCGATCATCGGTGTCGGCGGCATTGCGAGCGGCGCGGACGCCGTCGAAAAAATCGCCGCCGGCGCAAGCCTGATACAGCTCTACACCGGCCTCGTCTACCGCGGGCCGCGACTGGTGCGCGAATGTATCGACGCCGTAACCGCCGCGCGTCCCGATTCGATCGTCACCAGTTGACGCGATGAATACCGCACTGGCCGACATCATTGACGATCTGCTGCCGCAGACCCAGTGCCGACAGTGCGGCTACGCCGGCTGCCGGCCGTACGCGGAAGCGATCGCCGTCGGCACCGCCGGCATCAACCGCTGTCCGCCCGGAGGTGACACCGGCATTCGCGAACTGGCGGCGGTGACCGGCCTCGCGTACCAGACGCTCGATCCGGCGTGCGGCGTCGCCACGCCGCCGCAGGTCGCCGTCATCGACGAATCCCGCTGCATCGGCTGCATGCTCTGCATTCGCGCGTGTCCGGTCGACGCGATCATCGGCGCCGCCAAGCTGATGCATACCGTCATCACCGCCGAGTGCACCGGCTGCGAGTTGTGCGTGGCACCGTGCCCGGTCGACTGCATCAGCCTGCAGCCGGCCGCACCACCCGCCGATGCGGCGGCACGCCGCGCATTCGCGCATCACGCGCGCGACCGCCATCGCGCGCGCCTGGCGCGTGACGCACGCCGCACCGGCGAAAGCAAGTCACGCCGCAGCGCACAAACCGGGGCCGGCCTTCAGGCAACTGCAGAACAAAAGAAGCGCGCCACGATTGCACGCGCGCTGGAACGCGCCCGTCAGCATTTGAGCAAAAACGTCCGCTGACGGACGTTCTGCACGTCCCGCTCCGAACCGTTCCATGCCGCCATTGCGGCGTGGAAATCATGCAACAGTGTTCCTCCAATACCACATTGACAGCCGCGACTGGAGGCCTCTATATTATGTATTAAAAATACATATTATAAAAACCGGAAAGGAGGAGGCCATGACTTTGCAGAACGGGATCTGGCTGATCGCGCTGGTGGGGATAGCGCTGCTCGGGCTGGGGTTCATTCTTGTTATCGCCCAGGCCAAGACACCAGCCGACGACGCAGCGAGGCGCCAGTCCGCTCACACCTCCCACGTGCTGCAAGCCTGGGCGTTCGGGGTGCTGCTGGTGGTATTCGTCGCAGGCAGTTGGGCGACACTGCATAAACTTCCGATCCCACCGCAGCACCAGGCGCTCAATGCCAAGCAGGTAGTGGACGTGGTCGGGCACCAGTGGTTCTGGCAGATCAAGCCCGCCACGCTGCAAGCCGGCAGCGCCGTTGAGTTCCGCGTCACCAGTGCCGACGTCAATCACGGGTTCGCCATCTACGCGCCCGACGGCCGCATCGTGACGCAGACCCAGGCGATGCCGGGGTACACCAACAAATTGCTGTACACCTTTGATCAGCCCGGCACCTACACGGTGCAATGCCTCGAGTACTGCGGGCTCGGGCACGCACCGATGCGCGCCAAACTCACCGTGGTCGCCGCCAACAGTGCGACCGCGACCGGGCAGGCGCCGGCAAGTGGAACGCCGGCACAGACCGCGAGCGCGGCCGGCCATGGTCCTGTCAACGGCGCACAGATATTCTCGGCCAACTGCGCGGCCTGCCATCAGGCGAACGGTCAGGGCATGCCGGGCGTATTTCCGTCGCTCAAGGGCAACAGCGTGGTGAATGACGCCGATCCTGCCAAGCAGATTCATGTCGTGCTGCATGGGCTGCAGGGCGAAGTCGTGGACGGCAAGCAGTACGCGGCGGCGATGCCGCCCTTCAAGGACGTCCTCAGCGACGACCAGATCGCCGCGGTGATCAATCACGAGCGCGGTTCCTGGGGCAACCATGGCAAGCCGGTCACGGCGGCACAGGTTGCCGCCGCGCGCGGCGCCGGCAAATAGCGGAGAGCGCCATCATGCGCGTGAACATGCTTATTTGCGTTGAAACGGACGCGGCGCAGCGCGCCGACTGTCGTCGGCACCGACACGCACCCACGACCACCGCAGTCAATGTAGTCGCAGCGAAGGGAGAATGACCATGGCATCGCTCACGATGTATCCCGACGACGAACAGCTGACGGGCGGCGCGCGCCTGGCGTTCAATGTCTACCTGATCAGTTCCGTGGCCTTGTTCCTGTTGATGATGCTGATCGGGTTGACCATGCGCATGACGCAGGCGACCTGGCTGGGCGTTCCGCCCGACTGGTTCTACCGGCTCCTGACCATGCACGGCGCCGGCATGGTCGGCACCATGGTCATGGCCACGACGGCGATCATGTGGTTCTTCCTGCGCAAGTACGTGCGATTGCACCTGTGGGCCTTCGTCACCAACTTCGTGCTGTTCCTGCTGGGCGCGGTGTGCATCATCATCGCGGTCTTCCTCGGCGGCTACGGCGGACTGTGGACGTTTCTGTATCCGCTGGCTTCACATGGCATGGGCATGTGGAACCCGCATGCCGCGGCACTGTTCATGCTCGGCTATCTGCTGATCGGCGTCGGCGAGCTGATTTTCTATCTCGACGCGGCCGCCGGCATCATCAAGGTGTACGGCAACCTCGGACGCGCGCTCGGCCTGCCCTGGCTGTTCGGCGGCACCATCGATCCGGATCACCCGAAGGCCGTGGTGGCAAGCACCAGCATGATCATTGCGAATACGCTGGGCATCCTCGCCGGTGCAATCGTGCTGGTCATGTGTCTGGTGCACATCTTTTTCGGCGTCGCGCTCGACGCACTGTTCACCAAAACCCTGATCTACTGGTTCGGCCACATGTACATCAACGCCGCGATCTACATGGGCGTCATCGCGATCTACGAGCTGCTGCCGCGCTACACCGGCAAGCCGTATCCGCTCACGCGCCCGTTCCTGTGGGGATGGGCGGCCACCACGACGTTCGTGATCGTGGTGTTCCCGCACCACCTGATGATGGATTACGCCGAGCCGCACTGGTTCCTGGTCCTCGGGCAGATCACTTCATGGACGTCCGGCTTCCCGGTGGTGATCGTGACCGTCTGGGGCGGGCTCAGCAACATCTACCAGGCCAACATGCGCTGGAAGATGCCGGCGCGGCTGTTGATCCTGTCGCTGTTCGGGTGGGTCGCCGGCGGCTTCTGCGCGGTGCTCGACAGCACCATGCGGTTCAACCTGGTGATGCACAACACGCAGTGGGTGCCGGGGCACTTCCACTTCTACCTGCTGCTCGGCGTGCTGGCGATGGTCCTGGCACTGATGTATCACGTGATCGGCAAACCCCGCGACGGGCAACCGGATGCCGTCTATGATCGCACAATGTTTCCGGTGTACGTCGTCGGCGGACTGATTTTTGTATTCGCCTTTCTCGACGCCGGACGCGACAGTGTGCCGCGGCGCATGGCCACTCATCTGCAGGCATGGCTGTTCACCGACCAGGTCGGATCGATCGGCGCGATACTGGTGGTGCTGGCCATGCTGTACTTCGCGATCCGGATCACGGCCGGCTTGCTGAAGATGCCGGCCGGCACGAGTATCGCTACGGACGGTTTGCTGACGATGCCGGCGGGCGCGAATGTCGATACTACGGACGCTACTGGCTAGTCTGCTGGTACTGGCGGCAGGCGTCTTCGCGCTCTCCGCGGTTACCGACAGGTTCCGCGCGTTCACTTCCGAGGCTGCACTCCGGATCAGCGTACGCGAGCATCCGCGCGCGGTGCCGCCGGTGTTATTGCAGACGGCAGCCGGGAAAACCGTCGGCTTCGCCGGCTTGCGCGGGCACTGGCTGCTGGTGGACTTCATCTATACCCGCTGCATGACCTACTGCTCGGTGCAGGGAAGCCAGTTTGCGCGCCTGCAGCAGCAGCTGGCCGGGCCGATCGCGAACGGCAAGGTGCTTCTGGTCAGCATCAGTTTCGATCCTGCACATGACGGACCCGCGCAGCTTGCGGCATACCAGCAGCGCTCGGGCATTCATGGCGCGGGGTGGATCGCGGCCCGCCCGGTGAACCCTGCGGGATTGGACGCGTTGATGCGGGTGTTCGGCGTCACCGCGGTTTCCGACGGGCTCGGAGGCTATCTGCACAACTCGGCGATCAACATGGTCGATCCGCGCGGGCGGCTGGTCGCAATCATGAACTGGAATTCACCCAAAGCAGCGCTACGGTATGTCCTTCGCCGCCACGACAATCAGGTCGCCTCACGCTAGAGCGTGGCTGGGTCCGGTACTGTGGCTGGTACTGGCGTTGCCGCCGGTGCGCCATGCACTGGAAGCCACGATGACATTGCAAATGCTGGTGCAGATCCCGCTGCTCGCGCTTGCCGGGTACTGGCTGCGGCCATTGCTGCCGCAACGGGTGAGCGATTCGCTGACCGCCTGGAACCGCGGCGGCGTCAGCGGGCTGTTGCTGATCTCGCTGACGGCGATGATCTGGATGCTGCCGCGCACGATGGATACGACGCTCGAAGTGCCATGGGTCGAGACGGCGAAATTTGCCGCCGTGCCGCTGCTGATCGGCTTGCCGCTGGCGATCAGCTGGCCGTACAGCGGGTTCGTGGTACGCGGCGTGTTCCTGGCCGAAGTGATCGCGACGGCGTTCCGGGTGGGCTGGCTGTACCTCGTCTCCCCGCAACGATTGTGCAGCAACTACCTGTTGGGCGACCAGCAGCGGCTGGGGGAATGCATGCTGGCGATCGGTTCTGCGCTTTTTCTGTGGATCACATGGAAGCTTCTATGGGGCCGCTTCAACAGCATGGCGGAACCACGGCAGCCATGCCGCACACCGCCCGGCGCCGCGCATCACCGCAGCAGAGGTTGATTTTCATGCTGTGGACCGTTACTCTGCAAAACAGATCCACTACCTGTTTTCGCAATGCGACTTACACGTTTTACCGATTATGCGCTGCGCGTGTTGCTTTTTGTCGGCAGGCATCGCGAGCGCACCTGTACCATGTCCGAAATCGCCGCGTACTACGAGATATCGCTCGAACACCTGCGCAAGGTGGTTCACAAGATGGCGAAGCTCGGCTATCTCAACACCTCGCGCGGCAAGGGCGGCGGCATCGTGCTGGCGGGCAACCCGGCGACGATACACATCGGCGACGTGATCGTCGCGATGGAAGAAGACGTGAGTATCGTCGACTGCCATGCGATGGCCTGCGTGCTGCTGCCTGACTGCTCGCTGAAGGCGGCGCTCGACCGCGGCGCCCGCGCCTTCGTGGCGGCCATGAACGAATTCACGCTCGCCGACCTGCTCGCGAACCGCGGCATGAAAAAACAATTCAGAAATCTCGATATCGCCGTCCAGTTTTCCTGAATCGACCGAACCGCACCGCACCCGCTGGCGAACGCCGGGCCGGACCGGTGCCGACTGCACGATCCCCGTCCGATTGGACGACAACGATGAACGAAAAAAAACGCCGCCAGATATTCGAGCGCCTGCGTGCCGCCAATCCGGCGCCGACGACGGAACTGGTGTTTGATACGCCATACGAACTGCTGATCGCGGTGATGCTGTCGGCACAGGCAACCGACAAGAGCGTCAACCTGGCGACCGCCGAATTATTCAAGAAGGCAGCAACGCCGGAACAGATGGTGAAGCTCGGGACCGCCGGACTCGAACACTACATCCGGCGCATCGGGCTTTACCGCACCAAGGCAAAGAACGTGATTGCCGCCAGCGGCATGCTGCTCGAACATCACGACGGCACGGTGCCGCAGACACGCGAAGCGCTGGAAGCGCTGCCCGGTGTCGGCCGCAAGACCGCGAACGTGATCCTCAATACCGCGTTCGGCCATGCGACGATTGCGGTCGACACCCACATTTTTCGCGTCGCCAACCGCACCGCGCTGGCGCCCGGCAAAACCGTGCGTGAAGTCGAAGACAAGCTGGAGCGGTTCACGCCGCCGGAATTCAAGCACGGCGCCCATCACTGGCTGATCCTGCACGGCCGCTACGTCTGCGTCGCGCGCAAGCCGAAATGTCCGGAATGCCTGATCAATGATTTGTGCGAGTACCGGTTTAAAACCCCGTGAGGGGTGAGGAGTGAGGTGAGGAGCGTCAGGTCGCGAAGTACGGATTCTCCACAGCTTGCCTGGCAATACTCCGGCGTTAAAATAAATCGCGTGGCCGTTTTTACTCCTCACCCCTCACACCTCACTCCTCACGCAATGTTCACTCCCTCACGCGACGAAGCGCGGCGTTTTTTCTTCGAAACCTGGCGCAAGTACGGTGCCGGCGAACCGCTGTCACAGCTTGAGGCGCTGGCGCTGAAAGTGATCGGCTGGCATCCCGAATATCACGCCCTGCTCGATCATCCGGAACGCCACCTCGAGCGCGACTACGCGCCGGAAAGCGGCACGATGAATCCGTTCCTGCATTTGTCGCTTCATCTGGCGGTGGAAGAACAGCTCGCGATCGATCAGCCGCCGGGCCTGCGCGCACGCTACCGGCAATTGCTGGAAAAGACGGCATCGGAGCATGATGCCCGCCACATCATCGTCGAGTGTCTGGGAGAAACCGTGTGGCAGGCGCAGCGCAATGGAACGGCGCCCGATGCGGCGGCTTATCTGGAATGCGTCGGCGGAAAAGCAGAGAGCGCGCATCCGGCACGCGGCCGGACGTCGGGAACGAACAACGGAACGGCCTGACGGCGCGGCAGCGGCGCTTTCAAACTGCCACGTCGACCGCGCTCCGCCGGTCAGTACTTCGTGACCAGACCGTGCTGACGCGAGAAATACATCGCCAGATCTTCGATATCCTGATCCGACAGATTCTTGGCCTGCGCGCCCATGATCGGATTCTTGCGGTCACCCGACCGGTAGGCCTTCAGCGCGTGAATGATGTACGTATACTGCTGGCCGGCCAGTTTCGGGAAGTTCGGCACGGTGCTGTTGCCGTCCGCGCCGTGGCATGCCGCACAAGTCTTCGATTTGCTCTGGCCTGCCGCATAGTCACCATGTGCCAGCGCCGCGCCGCTCGCCAAGGCCATCACGCCGCAGCACGCGGCAATCATCAATTTGGACATCATCGCTTGAACCCTCTCGCTTTTCTTGATCATTTCTTCTGGGCGCCCGACTGCGGTTTGGCGCTTTCGCCGGAATAGTAGGCGGCGATATCCGCCATGTCCTGTTCCGACAGCGAAGCCGCGATCGCGTCCATCGAGGGATGATGCCGCTGGCCGTTCTTGTATTCCTTCAGGGCGTCGATGATGTACGTGGCGTGCTGGCCGCCCAGCTTCGGTACGTTGTATACCGACGGATAAGCGGTGCGGTAATCCTTGATGCCGTGGCATCCTTCGCACATTGATGTCTTTTCCTTCCCGGCCACCGGGTCGCCGACCGTCGCAGCAAGCAACGGTGAAGCCACCAGCGAGATCGACAAGGCAACGCCCCAACCCCATACCCTGTACTTCATCGTGGTCTCTTTCTCTGCTTTTCTTGGAAATATAAATTCTTCGATTATACCGAAAATTCGAGTGCGCGCGCGATGTCGTTGCAGATCACGAGCGCTTGCCAGATAATCATCTGACTTTTCATGAAGCCACGCGGCGGCTGCCCGCGAATTTCTGATGAGCCCGGACGCCTTGTTGCCGCTGCCGCGCTGGTGGCCGCTGGTCAATCGCCGAACATTGCGCGCCGATCTGCTTGCCGGCATCGTCGGCGCAGTGATCGTGCTGCCGCAGGGCGTCGCATTCGCGACCATCGCCGGCATGCCGCCGGAATACGGGCTTTATGCCGCGATGGTTCCGGCCGTGGTGGCGGCGCTGTTCGGTTCCAGCTGGCACCTGATCTCGGGGCCGACGACCGCCATTTCGATCTTTCTGTTCGCCAGCCTGACGCCGCTCGCCGAACCCGGCAGCGCCGATTACGTGCGGCTGGCACTGACGCTGACTTTCCTGACCGGCGTGTTTCAGCTCGCGATGGGACTGGCGCGTCTCGGCACGCTGGTCAATTTCATTTCCCACACCGTCGTCATCGGTTTCACCGCCGGCGCCGCGTTCCTGATCGTCGCCAGCCAGATGAAGAGTTTTTTCGGCATCCACATCGAACGCGGCCTGTCGTTTCACGAAACGCTGTTCCAGTTGCTCACCCGCTTCGGCGAAATCAATCCGCACGCCACCGCCGTCGGCGCACTGACGCTGGCGGTCGGCATCGTATTCCGCAAATTCTATCCGCGCTTTCCATACATGATCGCCGCGATGCTCGCCGGCAGCCTCGCGGCGATGGGGCTCGACGCCGCATTCGGCCGCGACGTGACGCAACTGGCGACGATCGGCGCGCTGCCGTCGGCGCTGCCGCCCTTGTCGATGCCGGATCTGTCGTACGAAACGCTGAGCGGCCTGCTGCCGATGGCGCTGGCAGTGACGATCCTGGCACTGACCGAGGCGGTGTCGATTGCGCGTGCGATCGGCATGCGTTCGGGACAGCGCATCGACGGCAATCGCGAATTCATCGGTCAGGGGCTCTCCAACCTGTGCGGTGCATTTTTCTCCGCCTACGCCAGCAGCGGCTCGTTCAACCGCAGCGGACTCAATTACGAGGCCGGTGCAAAAACGCCGCTGGCGGCGATCATCGCGGCAGTGGCACTGGTCGGTATCCTGCTGCTGGTGGCTCCGCTGGCGGCGCATTTGCCGGTCGCGGTGATGGGGGCGGTGCTGTTTCTGGTGGCATGGGGCCTGATCGATTTTCGGCACATCGCTTCGGTATTGCGCACCAGCCGCGCCGAAAGTGCGGTGATGCTGGTCACTTTTCTGATGGTATTGTTCTCCGAACTGGATTTTGCTGTCTACACCGGCGTCATCATGTCGCTGCTGCTCTATCTGGCGCGCACCTCGCGGCCGCAGCTCACCGACGTCAAGCCCGATCCGGCCGCCGACAGTTATCACTTCGCCGACGACAGCGGACTACCCGACTGCCCGCAACTGAAAATGCTGCGCATCAACGGCTCATTATTCTTCGGCGCGGTGAACCATGTGCAGGGCCACCTGGAACAGATCGACGCCGACCATCCGCAACAGAAGCATCTGCTGCTGGTCGCCGGCGGCATCAATTTCACCGACGTTGCCGGCGCCGAGATGCTGGCGCAGGAAGCGCGCCGCCGCCGCGGCATCGGCGGCGCATTGTATTTCTACCGGATGAAAGACAGCGTGCGTGACGTGCTCGCGCGCGGCGGACATATCGCCGACATCGGCGCCGAAAACATTTTTCCGGTCAAGACGCGTCCGGTCGCGCACATCTACCCGCACCTTGATAATGACATCTGCCGCACCTGCCACGTGCGCATTTTCCGCGAATGCCGCTCGCATCTGCCCGACGGCACGCCCCGCTCCGGAGACTGAATCATGGGACATCGCCTCAGCAAAATCTACACCCGCACCGGCGACGCCGGCACCACCGGCCTCAGTGACGGTTCGCGCGTGGCAAAGGATTCCGCGCGCATCGATGCCATCGGCACGGTCGACGAATTGAACAGCCACATCGGCGTCATTCTCGCCGAAGCGGGTATGCCCGAAGATGTCCGCGACTGTCTCATCAGCGTGCAGCACGACCTGTTCGATCTCGGCGGCGAACTCAGCATCCCCGGCCACGCCATCATGACCGCCGCCCAGGTGACGCGTCTCGAAGAGACGCTCGACACCTGGAACAGCGAACTGACGCCGCTGAAGGAATTCATTCTGCCCGGCGGATCACGCGCCGCCGCCCTGACCCACGTCGCGCGCGCCGTGTGCCGCCGCGCCGAGCGCACGCTGGCGACACTGGGTGCCATCGAATCGCTGCCGCCGCAGGCGCTGCCATACGTGAACCGCCTCTCCGACCTGCTGTTCGTGCTCGCCCGCACGTTCAATCTGCGTGCCGGACATGGCGACGTGCTGTGGCAGCAGGGCAAGAACCGCTGAAATGTGTTGAACCGCCAAGACGCCAAGGAAAGGCAAGAACAAAGGCGCTAACCGCAGAGGCGCAGAGGTCGCAGAGGAAACGCAGAGAAAAGCCGCAAAGAACTTCAGAATTTCTGGTTTTATTTTGCTTTTGTTTTCCTTTGCGTTCCTCTGCGGTTGCAGTTGTTTTTGACGCGTTTTTCTTGGCGTTCTTGACGTTCTTGGCGTTCTTGGCGCCTTGGCGGTTCAATGCCCGGCACGTACCTGATCGAGATCCCGGCAGATGATGCGCGCCCCCTCGGCCAGGCGCGGTGTCGCGCGCTGCACCAGGTCGGGATTCACGGTGAACACGTGACCGGCGCGCACTGCCGGGATATCCGGATAACGGCGCCATTCGGCGACCGCTTCGCCGGCATCCGGCGACGAAACGTCGATGATCGCGTCCGGCGCCTTCGCCAGCACGCTCTCGATCGACACCGACGGAGCCAGCACCGGCAGCGCACCGAACACGTTGACGCCGCCGCACAGCTTGATCACGTTGCCGATGATCTGCCGGTTGCTCACCGTAATCAGCGGATGGCGCCAGATTTCATAGAACACCGTGACAGGTGGCTTGCCGGCATAGCGCCTGCGCAGCGCATCGATCGCGGCTTCGAATTTGTGTGCAGTATGTTCGGCCGCAGCCGCGGTACCGGCCAGCAATCCGATCGCGCGCAGCAGCCGCGGAATGTCGCTCAGCCGCGCCGCCTCGGTAACGAATAGGTGCAGTCCGAGGCGCCGCAGGCGCGCGATGTCGCCCGCCTGGTTTCCGGTCTGCCACGCGATCACCAGGTCAGGATGGAGCGCCAGCACGCGTTCGGCATCGATGCGTGATGCATCACCGATGCGCGGGACACGGCGTGCAGCCGGAGGATAGTCGCTGAAGCGGCTGGTGCCGACGAGCTTGTCACCGGCACCGGCCGCGAACACCAGTTCGGCGATGCCAGGGGAAAGCGCAACGATGCGGCCGGCCGGCCTTGCCAGCACCAGGCGCGCGCCGGCATCATCGGTGAGCGAGATCGGCGCGGCAAGCGCGGCGGGCGACGCGAATGTGAAAATGGCGAGCGCCACGCATAACGCTACGGCGGGAAATCCCCCCTGCCCCCCTTTTTCAAAGGGGGGTAAAAGGCGACAAATCGTTTTTTCCTTTGAATGCCGGGCAGTATTCCCCCCTTTGAAAAAGGGGGGCAAGGGGGGATTTAAAGCCGCAACAACTTCTCGGAACGTTATGGTTATGGCAGACAGCCGCTCGATCATGGCGGCGCATCGCGCACCGCCGGACGCCGCACTCAGTCCGTCGGCTCGCTATGCTTGAGCCGGCGTTCGCGGATGCCCCCGGCCAGCACGTCGAGCAGTGCGCGGCTGTCTTCCCAGCCGATACAGGCGTCGGTGATGCTCTGGCCGTACACCAGTTCCTTGCCCGGCTGCAGATCCTGGCGCCCCGCCTTCAGGTGGCTTTCGACCATCACGCCGGCGATGCGATTGTCGCCACCCGCCAGCTGCGCCGCCACCTCGCGTCCCACGTCGATCTGACGCTGCGCGTTTTTCTGACTATTGGCATGACTGAAATCGATCATCAGCCGCTGTGCCAGCCCGGCGTCGGCCAGCCCTTTCGCCGCCGCTTCGACGCTCGCCGCATCATAGTTCGGTCCGTGCGACCCGCCGCGCAGAATGATGTGGCAATCCTCGTTACCGGTGGTGGACACAATCGCCGAATGGCCGCCCTTGGTCACCGACAGGAAATGATGCGGCGCCTGCGCGGCACGCATCGCGTCCACCGCGACCCTGACGTTGCCGTCGGTGCCGTTCTTGAAGCCGACCGCGCACGACAGGCCGGACGCCAGTTCACGGTGAATCTGGCTTTCGGTGGTGCGTGCGCCGATCGCGCCCCAGCTGATCAGGTCGGCGATGTACTGCGGCGTGATCATGTCCAGAAATTCGGAGCCTGCCGGCATGCCGAGCGTATTCAGTTCCAGCAGCAGTTCGCGCGCGATGCGCAGTCCTTCGTTGATGCGGAAGCTGCCGTCGAGATGAGGATCGTTGATCAGCCCCTTCCAGCCGACCACGGTGCGCGGCTTTTCGAAATACACCCGCATCACGATCAACAGGTCATCGGCCAGCGCGTCGCGCGCTTCCTTCAGTCGGCCGGCGTAATCGACCGCGGCGCGCACGTCGTGAATCGAACACGGGCCCATGATGACCAGCAGCCGGTCGTCGGCACCATGCAGAATGCGATGGATATCCTGGCGCGTATTGAACACCAGTTCGGCCGCTTCTTCCGTCAGCGGAAACTCGCGCAGCACGTGTGCCGGCGGCGCGAGTTCCATGATTTCCCTGACCCGCAGGTCGTCGGTACGATAGCGCAACGGAGGATGTAACAACTGATCCATCGGCGTATTATATGCCAATTGGGCTGCATGATAGCGGCGTTTTCGACGGTTATCGGTACGCCGCAGACTTAGCATGCCGGCATGGAACAGCAGGTGCAACGATGAACGCCGCCGGCCGGCTCCCTTCCCCGATCAATGCCACGCATTTCGTTTGAACTGACGCCGCGCCCGCCGTTTCGGCTCGATTTGACGGCGCGCGTGCTGCAGCGGCGCACCGACAATGCGGTCGATCGCTTCGACGCCGGCACCTACCGCCGCACGCTCGCGATCGATGGCGCCGCGATCGACCTGGCGGTCACCCAGCATGGAACGGTCGAGCGACCGATCCTGCTGGTCGAGGCGAGCGGCAGCGGTGTCGATGAGACAACGCAGCATGCCGCCGCCGGCATGCTCGAGCGCCTGCTCGGCCTGAGCGTCAACCTCGACGGCTTCTACGAGCTGGCCGCGGCAGACCGCCAGCTCGGACCGCTGGCCGGCCGTTTCCGCGGCGTGCGGCCGCCGCGCTTTCCAAGCGTATTCGAAGTACTGATCAACGCGATCGCGTGCCAGCAGATCACGCTGACGCTGGGGATTCGCCTGCTCAATTCCCTGGTGCAGCGCTTCGGACGCCGCGCGCGGCGCTCAGCCGCCGCCGCACATGCCTTTCCGCGGCCGCAGGATCTGGCCGACGTTGCGCCGGAGACACTGCGTCCGTTCGGCTTCAGCGGCCAGAAGGCACGCGCCATCGTCACGCTGGCGCAGCAGGTGGCAGCCGGCGAGCTCGATCTGGAAGCGCTGGCGCAGCTTGACGATCAGGCCGCATTGTCACGCCTGCTGGCGCTGCGCGGCATCGGCCGCTGGAGCGCCGAGTACGCGCTGCTGCGCGGCCTCGGCCGCATTCACATTTTTCCGGGTGACGACGCCGGCGCCCGTGGCAGTCTCAGCCGCTGGCTCGGCTGCCAAAAGCCGCTCGATTATGAAGGCGTCGCGCGTACCGTGAAGCGCTGGCATCCGTACGCCGGTTTCGTTTACTTTCATCTGCTGCTGACGGGACTGGCGGCGGCCGGCGTCGTCGAATGAAAGAGCCCGCCGCTGTCTTCACGATCGGCCATTCGACACGCGAGCTCGCCACGCTCATCGCCATGCTGCGTGCACACGGCATCGAAAAGCTGATCGACGTGCGCACCATGCCGCGTTCGCGCAAGAATCCGCAGTTCAACCGCGACACGCTGCCGGACGCACTGCAGGCGGCCGGCATCGGCTACACGCACATGGCCGGACTCGGCGGACTGCGCCATGCGCGGCCGGATTCGGTCAACACCGGCTGGCATAACGCGTCATTTCGCGGCTATGCCGATTACATGCAGACACCGGCATTCGCAGACAACATCGAGCAGCTGATCGCTCACGCCGGCAAGCAGCGGATCGCGCTGATGTGCGCCGAAGCCGTACCATGGCGCTGCCATCGCTCACTGATCGCCGACGCGCTGGCCGCGCGCGGCATTGCGGTGTGTCACATCATGAGCGAAAAACGTGCTGATCCGCACCGGCTGACGCCGTTTGCGCGGGTGGAGGGAACTGCGGTGACTTATCCTGAAGACGTGAGGAGAGAGGTGTGAGGTGTGAGGAGTAAATAATGCGGCGCGCTACGCGCGCCGGATGCTTCGTCACCTAACTCCTTACTCCTCACTCCTCACGCTTTTCAGGCGTGAGTCCCGCCGACGGTAAGCCCGTCGACACGCAGCGTCGGCACGCCGACGCCGACCGGCACGCTCTGGCCTTCCTTGCCGCAGGTGCCGATGCCGGAATCGAGCTCGAGATCGTTGCCGATCATCGCCACGCGCGTCAGCACGTCGGGACCGTTGCCGATCAGCGTCGCGCCCTTTACCGGATAACTGAGCTTGCCGTCCTCTATCATCCACGCCTCGGACGCCGAGAACACGAATTTGCCGCTGGTGATGTCCACCTGGCCGCCGCCGAAATTGGCCGCGTAGAGCCCGCGCTTCACCGACGCGATGATTTCATCGTGCGTGGCATTACCGCCGAGCATGAAGGTATTGTTCATGCGCGGCATCGGGATACAGGCATAGGACTCACGCCGCCCGCTGCCGGTCGATTGCATGCCCATCAGCCGCGCGTTCAGTGTGTCCTGCAGATAGCCGCGCAGCACGCCGTCTTCGATCAGTACGTTGCGCTGGGTTGGCGTGCCTTCGTCATCGATATTCAGCGACCCGCGGCGGTCGGCGAGCGTGCCGTCATCTATCACCGTGACGCCGGGCGCCGCGACGCGCTCGCCGATACGGCCGCTGAATGCGGACGTGCCCTTGCGGTTAAAATCGCCTTCCAGTCCGTGGCCGATCGCCTCGTGCAGCAGCACACCCGGCCAGCCCGGACCCAGCACCACTGTCATCGTGCCGGCCGGCGCCGGGCGCGCGTCGAGGTTGACCAGCGCCTGGTTGACCGCCTCACGCGCATAGTCTTTCAGGATGTCGTCGGTGAAATAGGCATAATCGAAACGCCCGCCGCCACCGGCCGTGCCCTGCTCGCGCCGTCCGTCCGCCTCGACGATCACCTGCAGCGACAATCGCACCAGCGGACGCACGTCGGCCGCCATCACGCCGTCGGCGCGCGCCACCAGCACCACCTCATATTCGCCGCCGAGGTAGGCCATCACCTGCGACACGCGTGGATCGAGCGAGCGCGCGCAGCGCTCGAGCCGCTCCAGCAGCGCAACCTTGTCCTGGTCGGCGAGACTCGCCAGCGGATCCAGCGGACGATAGAGGTTGTGCCCAGACCCGTGCCGCGCCACCCGTGTGCTGCCGCCTGCGCCGGCGCGCGCGATCGCGCGTGTCGCCTGCGCCGCCGCGTGCAACGCCGGCAGACTGATGTCATCCGAATACGCAAAGGCGGTTTTTTCGCCGCTCACCGCACGCACGCCGACGCCCTGATCGATGTTGAAGCTGCCGGACTTGACGATGCCTTCTTCCAGGCTCCAGCTTTCGCTGCGGCTGTACTGGAAGTAGAGATCCGCGTAATCCACGCGATGCGCCATGATCTCGCCAAACACCTGCGACAGCTCACCGGCGCTCAATGCATAGGGCAGCAGCAGCGTGCTCTGCGCGGTGGCGAACGTGGCGTCGGCGCCGGCGACGGGCGCGGCAGTTTCAAGCAATTCAGCCATGGTTCAATCCTTTAAAAGCCTTCACCACAGAGACACGGAGACGCAGAGAAAATTCACCGAAACCGTACGCCAGCCATCAAACCAGATGATGCCGAACGACCTTATTTTCAATAGCCCCGTGTCTCTGCGTCTCGGCGGTGAAAATTTGTTTCTAAACCCGCGCAATCGTGCGATGGTTCAATGCCGGCAGGCTTTGCCGCAGGCGCTTGAGGTAGGCCGCACTGATGCCGGCGCTGACGACGCCGGATCCGCGCGGCAGGCGGTCCAGTACCACGCCCCACGGATCGACGATCATGCTGTCGCCGTGCGTTTCGCGGCCGCTGACGTGATAGCCGCCCTGTGCCGGCGCCAGCACATACGCAAGATTTTCAATCGCGCGCGCCCGGATCAGCGTTTCCCAGTGCGCCTTGCCGGTGGTTTCGGTGAACGCCGACGGCACCAGGATCAGATCGACATCGCGCATCCTCCGGTACAGTTCCGGAAACCGTAAATCGTAGCACACCGACAGACCGATGCGCCCGAACGGCGAATCGATCACCACGATGTCCTTGCCGGGCTCGATCGTGCGTTCTTCCGAATAATGCTCGGCACCCATCTCGAAGCCGAACAGGTGAATCTTGTCGTAACGGCCGGCCAGGCTGCCGTCGTCGGCGTAGACCAGGCAACTGTTGCGCACCTTGCCGGGCGCCTTCGCCTTCATCGGCACCGAACCGCCGACCACCCATATGCCGTGGCTGCGCGCGGCCTGCGCCAGGAATGCCTGGATCGGCCCCTTGCCCGGTGTCTCGCAGGCCTTGATCTTGTCGCTGTCGCGCAGGCCCATGATCGCGAAATTTTCGGGCAGCGCGACCAGTTGCGCGCCCTGCTCCGCCGCCATCGCGATCAGCCGCCCGGCCTCGTTGAGATTGGCCCCGACGTTGGGGCCCGATGCCATCTGCACGCCCGCAATGCGCGTCATGCCCGATGCACTCGGGTCCGATGTTGCGCTTCCGTGCGAGGCGCCGAAAGCGGGACGCAGCCTGGTACCCATTTTCGAGACGTTCTTTCCATACGGCCTGCGCGCTGAGTGGTCGCGGCCGCCATATTGACGCTATGGCGCCAATCTTAACATGCGCTATTGCGATTGCTCCTGCAGCGGGTAGGATTCACGGCCGACTTTCGATACCTCCGGTTGCGCCCACGTGCCGGTGATCTGGTAGTGGTACGCTATCAGCTTGCCGAGTGGATTGCGCAGCGCCTTCTGCAACAGAAAACTGGCCACGCCCGCGATCGGCCCGCCCAGCAGCGCCCCGGCGATGGTCACGCTGTCGCTGAGGCTCGGATACACGGCAACGTTGAGATCCTGCGTTTCGGCCGCAAGATTCACCTTGCCCGTCATCGCGATCTGCGCCGCTGAACTGACCATCCTGAAATCGTCGGTGGACAGCACGCCGTGATCGATATGCATCTTGCCGTCGATCGTCTCGAACGCCAGGCCTTCGCTGAAAATGTCATGAAAATCGAGATTCAGGCGGCGCGGCAGCGCCTGCAGACTGAGAATGCCGAGCAGCTTGCCGATGCCGGGTTTCATTTTGACGAACTGGCCGTTGGCGGCGTGCAACGTCAGTTGTCCCGACAGGCTGGGGTAGTCGAGATCTTCGACGAAACCGTTCCACGACAGCGGCCCCGACAGTTTCGCGGTACCGTGGCTGACACCACCGGGATAGCCGAGCCGGGTCAGAAATTTGCCGATGTCGCTGACATTCAGATTGACGTTGACATCGGTGTGCGGATGCGCCGGGTTGCCGTGCCACACGCCATTGATGGTCAATGTGCCGTCCGGATTATCGAGCAGCAGCTTGTCGATGCGCCAGTCGCTTCCCTGTGGCACCGCCTCGAGCTGCAGACGGCCGAGGTGCCTGCGCTTGACCATGAAATCGTCCGCAATCAAATCGATCGCCGGGTAGTTGCTGCGTTTCGCATTGTCTGAGGCAGCGGCGGCCGCGGGTTTCGGATTGGCCGGCGGAACTGTGAGTTTCTGCATCCGCGCAGTGAGCTTGCCGCCGCTGGCCGAACGCCAGTTGACGCTGCCAACCAGCTCCGGCCCCGCCAACTGCGCCCGCCAATCGCCGCCCTGTTGCGTGGCCTGGAGCGAAAGGTTCGTGAAACGGTGCTGAACCGCGTCGAGCGCGCCGATCTTGATGTCAATGCCGGCGATCGCGGGTTCCGACGAACCCGGAAACTGATCGAGGATATCGAACCAGCGGTCGAGATCGAATTCCGGCAGCGTGCCGCTGACCCACAGTCCGTCGCGCTGTGGCTGCGGCGCCGGCGTCCCGAAACTGACCGTGCCGCGCGTGATCGCGAGCGCCTTGCCGGCGCGCTCGATGCGTGCCGCGACAACATTGCCGTACGACACGCTGATCCGATCCTGGTCCGCGGCAACGGCCGTGCGCTCGAAGCGCAGCGGAATCGCGCTGGCGGCGTCCTTGGCGAGCGGCGCCGGCAGATCCGACTCGATGCCGGCGAGATCGGTTTCCACCACGACGTCGGCCAGCCGTTTGTGCACACCGACGGTGGCACGCCAGTCGGTGGCGCCGTGCAGCTTTTGCAGCAACGGCTGTGCCGCCGCCCATTTCACGGCGTCAATGTCGGCATGTCCGCCAAGCGCGATATGCACGGTGCCGTCCGCCTGGGTCGCGGCGTCGATTTTCACCGGGCCGCCGAGCAGCGTGCCGGTGGCATTGCTCATTTTCACGCGATCGCGCGTGAACTGAAGCCGGCCGTTGAATTTCGTGAGCGGCGGCGCGACGGTGCCGAATGTGAGCTGATTGTTGACGAACTGATACGTGCCGTCGAGCTGCACGTCCTTCAGCCGACGCAACGGCAGATCCATTTTCAGCGCCAGCGTGCCATTGCCGGTGGCGTGTGCATTGTCGGCAAAGCGATCGATCATGTCGCGCACCGGACTTTGCTGGATGAATTTCAGGAATCCCGCAGTCGCGCCTTTCACGTGGCCGTCGACGTGCAGCATTTCATCGTTGGAAAGCAGGTCCGGAATCTGCGCACTGACATCGACGATCTGCATGCCCAGCACTTTCGCACTCGGCACTGTCACGTCCATGCGCTGGTTGCGAAAAGTGAGATGACCCGAGATGTCGCTGATCTGCGGCCAGCGGTTGGCGAAGTCGAGTACGCCGCCGGTGACATCCGCAGTTACCTCGAACAGATCACCACCCCCGTCACCATCCCTGAACGGCCAGTGATCGAGATTACCCCTCAGACGCACGCGCACGTCGTTCGACTGCCCGCCCTTGAACGCCGTATCCAGCCACGCGCGCGCGCGCCCGTTGATGCTGAGCGGCAGATAGCGCGGCACGCCAATCGCGCGGGCGCGCGCCAGTTGCGCCGTGAGATCGATCGTGCCCTTGCTGCCGAATCTCAGTTGATAGGTGCCGGACGCGGTGCCGGCGAAATCGGCATTCGCAAAATCGGCACTGGCGAGCTGCACCGCCGCGCCGCCGTCGTGCACGGTCCACGACAGCCGTGCGTCGAAGCGGTCGAACGCCAGCGGATCACGAAACAACTGCGGCATGTCGAACGTCGCGTCGCGCGCCGCGACGCTGACCGCGCCACGCTGCTGGTCCGCGAGCAGCGTGCCGCTGACGCCGCTGAATCCGGGTGCATCGCCGCTGCGATTCAGAGCGAGATCCGAAAAACGCGCGCTGACGTTGTAGCGCAGCGGATGAGCGAGCGGACCGCTCCACTGGGCCGACACGTTGGTGAGCGTCCCGGCCGGCGCCAGTGTCGCCAGCGTCTGGCGCACCCGGGCATCCAGCGGTAGCCGGTCGGCCACCGTGGTAATCGACTTCAGGTCGAGCGTATTGATACGAAGGCTGGTGGCGGCAGGAACACCATCGTGAGCTTCGGTGCGGCGAAAGTCGGCGTTCATCGGCGACGAAGTCACACCGTCGGTGGCGGTGAATCGCAGATGTGATGTGGAAACCTCGAAGCCATGCGGCAATGCCTGCCAGTCGAGCCGCCCGCGCAGGGCGGTGAAATTCATGGCCTGCAATCCGGGCGCAAGCTGCGTACTGACGTTGGCCAGCCGCACGTCGGCGGTGACCTGGCGCATCCGCCCGCGCTCGAAATCGAGCCACAGCGTCAGGCCGCCGATGCCGCTTTCGACGTCGATCGGATAGTGGATCCAGTTGCGCCACGCATTGAGATCGGCGTACGGCAGTTTTACGTAGAGGCGTCCGCGCCATGCGGTGGGCGCCTGCAGCGGGCCGCCGCGAAAATCGCCGCGCACGTCGAGCGTGCCGGCGAGGCGGCTTGCCGTCTGCGCGCGCAAGGCGAAGCGATGCCGCCACGTGCCGTTCACCAGCCGGAAATCGACGTGGTTCAGAATCAGCGGCGGCGTGTTGCGGGTCTGGTCGTGCCAGCTCACTGTGGCGTTGCGGATCGATACCTGGTGCTGACGCAGCAGCCAGTGGCCAACGCGGCCGTCGCCCTCCCCGCCCTCGTTCATCTCGATACCGGCCACCGCAATGGTACCGTCGGCCGCGCGCCGCACGCTCAGGTGCGGGTCGTCCACGGCGATCGAATAGAAGCGTGGCGCCAGGTCGAGCAGCGACAGCCACGACAGGGTGGCGTCGATGCGCGGCAGCGCCAGCGAGCGGCGTCCCTGCGCGTCGAACAGCACGACGCGCGTCAGCGTCAGGTGCGGGCGCAGTCCGCGCCAGTCGGCGGTAATGCCGCCGATCGCGACCTGCCGGTCAACCAGCCGGCCAGCCTGGTGCTCCAGTTGTTCGCGATAACTGCCGATGTCGGGCAGGATCCAGTAGCGCAGCGCAAGCACCGTCGCGGCAAAGCCGAAGCCCGCCACCAGCACGATCACGGTGAGGATGCGGTAAATCCATATGCTGCAGCCGATCAGCCAATGTCTTGATTCCGCCACAATCTATCCGGCAGAGAATAAAATGCAAAAACCGTTCATCGAAGCTAATCTAACCTGAATCCCGTCATGGAGCCAGCGAATTCCCCGCGGCCGGACGCCGCCTGCGCCGTCGCACGTGCCGCCCGTCTCAGCCGCTTCGCGGCGCGGCTGCTGGCGTGGGCGCCGGATGCGATCAACGACGGCACTCTCGCCAGACCGTTCAGCCACGCCGAGATGGAACGCATGCTGGACGCGGCCGAAATTCGCGACGAAGACGGCCTCAAGCACGCACTGCGCGATCTGCGCCGTCACGTGATGCTGCGGGTAATGGTGCGCGATCTGGCCGGATTCACGACACTCGATGAAGTTCTGGACAGCGTGTCGACGCTTGCCGACGTTACGCTGCGCTGCGCGGTGCATCATCTCGATGCCTGGCAGTCGGCACAGGACGGCACGCCGCATGGCGCCGAAAGCGGCCGCCCTCAGCAGCTGCACGTGATCGCGATGGGCAAGCTCGGTGGCAGCGAGCTCAACGTGTCGTCCGACATCGATCTCGTGTTCGCTTACCCGGAAGACGGCGACACCGACGGCAGCCGGCCGCTCAGCAATCACGAATACTTCACGCGGCTCGGACGCAGGGTGATCGGCGCCCTGTCCGAAATGACCGCGGACGGTCACGTGTTTCGTGTCGACATGCGGCTGCGGCCGTACGGCGACTCCGGGCCGCTGGTGTCGAGCTTCGACATGCTCGAACAGTATTTCGTCGCGCAGGGCCGGGAATGGGAGCGTTATGCGTGGATCAAGGCGCGCGTGGCATGCGGCGACCGCGAGCCTGAAATCACGCAGCTGGTGCGGCCTTTCGTTTATCGCCGCCATCTCGACTTCAGCGCAATCAACTCGCTGCGCGAGCTGCATGGGCAAATCCGCGCCGAGGTCGAGCGCCGCGACATAAGCGACAACATCAAGCTCGGCCGCGGCGGCATCCGCGAAATAGAATTCATCGTGCAGCTGTTCCAGCTGATCCGCGGTGGCCACGATCCGGCACTGCGCACGACATCGACGCGCATTGCGCTCGAGCGGCTCGCCGCACACGGCGTACTGGCGGAGGGTGCGGTGGCCGAACTGCGTGACGCCTATCGCTTCCTGCGCAACCTCGAGCACCGCCTGCAGTACCAGGATGATTGCCAGACGCAATCACTGCCCGACACTGCCGCCGATCGTGACTGCATCGCGGAGGCGATGCAGTTCGCATCGTACGACGCATTCATGACTGAGCTCGAACACCATCGCGATCGCGTGACCCGGCATTTCCGCGAAATTTTCGACTCGCAGCAGGATGCGCAGCACCCGCTCGCCGAATTGTGGCAGCCGGACGCCGATC
>DASSON010000174.1:0-18012 GCA_035700525.1 Burkholderiales bacterium | reverse complement strand
GAAGTTGCCGATCGGCTTCTCCTCCACATGCCATTCTGCCGAGCTCGTTCAATTTAATATTTCCTCGCGCAAGGCCAGTAAGGTGATGGCTATGCGGCGCATTCGTTCAAGCCCCCATCGTATTGCCGTACGGATATGTCGATGTCATCGGCTCATGCATGGGAAGTCACGATGCAACGCAGTGACGCGTTACCGCCGGAGGCAAATGGAGGCGGGGGTCGGAATCGAACCGGCGTACACGGCTTTGCAGGCCGCTGCATAACCACTCTGCCACCCCGCCGAATGCTGGATCGAGGAAAATTGAAAGCGGAAAACGAATTTCTTTATTTAGCGTTTTCCGATGGAAAATCTGGAGCGGGAAACGAGGCTCGAACTCGCGACCCCAACCTTGGCAAGGTTGTGCTCTACCACTGAGCTATTCCCGCAAATCGGACTTCGAATTATAGGGCCGTACGCTCTCTTGTCAAGGCAAATGCCGGTGACCGTGACGATATGCCGTTCGCGTTTGCGAACGATGCTGTTTTGTCTTTGCTGCTATGGCGACAGCGCGTTTCGCGCGAAATCGATGGTGTCCAATGTTGCCGGAACTTCGCTGTAGACGATGCTTGAACAAGCCGTTGAAATGCTTGGATCCACGCTATTGACATGAGGGTCCAGTGCATCGACGGTGGCATGAACAAAAAACAGCCGCATGTGTGAACGCCCCTTGTGTCGCGGATATCGCGAAACGGCGATGACGGGGCGGAACCGCCGTTTCGGTTATGCCGATTCGACGCCTGAGAGTTATATAAATTGCGTTAAACAAACATAAAAAAATGGATTGCATTGATTGCATAAATGCATAATATGAATGCATTAAATATTAGTATAACAAAACTGTAAAGTTATAAAAACTAATCTTGTTTATTCAAAATATTAGTTTGAGTTTATGTTGTTGCGCCGCAATAATAATACCGTATCCGTATGGGCCGGCAAATGGTTCTGGCACGGACTTAATCTGTTAGTGGAGCAACTGCAATGAAGATCAAAATGGATCGCGCGGAAATGAAATTGAACCGTGCCGATATCGGACTCGACAATCACGAGACGCTGGCAATCAGCAACGGTGCCGGATATACGGTCACTTGTCACAGCGGCGAAGTATGGATAACACAGGAAGGCATGCTGCAGGACCATGTGTTGGGACCGACGGGATCATTCGTCATTCGGGGCCACGGCAATGTGCTGGTCGAAGGTTATCGAAATGCGAAGATTCAAGTGACAGCACCCCATCGTGCTGCGCGCGGAACTGTGACATTCATGGACCGCATGCGTCATGCGATCGCGCACTTTGCCCGGCATTCCGATCATGCCGCTGCGGGGCATGGCGGCGCAGTGTTTTCGTAATACTGATACTCCGAATTCCTCTTTTTCCGAACGGCCACGCGGTGTTATGCCGCGTGGCCGTTTTGTTTGTGAAAGCGGCTTACCGATGATAGTGAGCTGCGGCACACGATCGGCCCAACAACGAATGGTTTTCGGCGAACAAAGCTCTCCCGCGATCCTTGGTGAAAGTGGCCATGTTGTGGCATGATTTATGCTCGATTGGAAGGCGTACGATCGACTGATAATGCGTCTGGAGTTCTCATGAATAATGCAGAGGGCCACCAAAGACACGAAGGGAGGTTCAGTGATTGTTTTTGATCTCGAGTGCGACAACAGTCATCGCTTTGAAGGCTGGTTTGCGTCGAGTGAGGATTTTGAGCGGCAAAACCAGGAAGGCGGTATCGCCTGTCCGCTGTGCGGCAATGCCGATGTGATCAGGGTACCCAACGCACCCCACATCAAAAAATCGCCCGATCGTACCGCAGTGCGGGTTGCTGACCAGGAAATGCAGTATTCGAACATCGCTGGCGAGCTTCTGAACCATCTGGTCGATTATGTGGTGCGCAATACCGAGGACGTTGGCGCCGCGTTCGCGGAAGAGGCGCGCAAAATTCATTATCGTGAAGTGCCGGAACGCAAGATTCGCGGTACCGCGTCTTCGGACGAAGTGGTCGAGCTCAAGGATGAAGGTATTGATGTCGTCGCATTGCCGATTCCGCGCGAAAGACTCGAAAAGCCGCATTGACGAACCGCAATTCTGTTGTGATCCCGAGTAATCCGAACTCCTGTTGCAGCCCATCCATGATTCGCCGCTGATCGGCCGGCCCGTGCATCAGCAGAAATGACGTAGACATACTGCGCGTCCGCAGAAGTAGCGCGCCCGTCAGTTGCCGTGCCATCGCATTTCCCGTTTAACTATTTCTTCCGCTGAAATCCGTTACCGATGGCGGTGCTGACACTGTTGTTGTCACCGTATGGCGATGTCTTCGAAGACCGGATAGTGTGATAGTGTTGTTGCACGAACCGGCCACGAGACTCAACACGCAGAATCACAAATCCGGAATAATGCTATGCTCATGGCCACGGCGCATGAGCCATGAGTCATTCATCCGGAGAACATCATGTACAAGCGCATTTTTCTGCCGACCGACGGTTCAAGGCTGTCGACCAGGGCCATCAAGGCCGGCATTGCACTGGCGCGATCGCTGAATGCGTCGGTAACGGTATTCCATGCGTATCCGGCATTCCGGCAGATTGCAGACGAAGGCTATCTGTTGCCGGCCACCGAAGAAATCCGTGTGCGCTACGAGGAAGAGGCGCGCAAGCATACCGAAAAAATTCTGGCCGCGGCGGCGAAGCTGGCCGAAACAGCCGGTGTGCCGTGCAGCCGCGTGGCGGTCTGCAGTGACCGCGTCTACGAGGAAATCATCACCGTGGCGAAAAAGAAAAAATGCGATCTGATCGTGATGGCATCACATGGCCGCAAGGGGTTGTCGAGCCTGCTGCTGGGCAGTGAAACCGCCAAGGTGCTGACGCATTCGACGATCCCGGTGCTGGTCGTACGTTGACCGGCGTTTTCATATGCCGGCCATCGGATCGCATTCATCGACATGACTGCATCGAACTCGCTGCATCCGCTGCTTCGCCCGGAATCGATCGCAATTCTCGGTGCGTCGTCCGATTTCTCCAAGGTCAACGGCCGGCCGTTGCGCTTTCTGCTGGAAAAAGGCTATCGCGGCCGCATTTATCCGATCAACCCGAAGTACCAGACGCTGGGAAAGTTGCGTTGCTACGGCAGTATTCTCGAAACGCCGGAGCCGGCCGACCTCGCAATCGTTGCGTTGCCGGCACAGTTCGTGACGCAGGCGGTCCGCGATCTCGGCGCGCATGGTGTCCGCTCGGCCGTGGTGTTCAGCTCCGGTTTTTCGGAAATGGGCGAGGACGGTCGGCGGATGGAACGGGAAGTAGCGGCGGCCGCGCGTGATGCCGGCGTGCGGCTGTGCGGCCCCAACTGCCTCGGCCTGATCAATGCGTTCGATCGCGTGATTGCGACGTTCGCGCAGTTCGCCGACGGCGATACGCCGCCCGGTCCGGTCGGTTTCGTCACGCAATCCGGCGCCTTCGGCACCGCGATCGCGGCACTGGCGCGCCGCCGCGATCTTGGGCTCGGCTATTTCGTCAACACCGGCAATGAAGCCGACGTGAATTTCGTGCATGTGATGACGGACGTGCTGGACGATGAGCGCATCCGCATCGGCGCCGGTTACATCGAAGGACTGAAGGACGGCGCCGGGCTGGCCGTGCTGGCGCAACGCGCGATGGCTGCCGGCAAGCCGCTGGTGCTGACCAAGGTCGGTAGAAGCGACGCCGGCGCGCGCGCCGCGGCTTCCCATACCGGATCGCTGGCGGGCGAGGACCGGGTGTTCGACGGCGTTGTACGCCAGTTCGGCATCATTCGCGCGCGCAATGAAGAACACATGCTCGACATCGTCGAAGTGTTCGCCTGTTGTGGCATACCGGAAGGCAACGGCATCGGCATCATCACTCAGTCGGGCGGCGCCGGCGTGCTGATGGCGGATCGTGCCGATGAACTGGGACTGGAGACACCGGTTCTGGGCGCCGCTACCCGCGCTGCACTGGCGAAGGTGATTCCCGGATTCGGTGTCACCGCCAATCCGGTCGACGTTACCGGACAGTTCGTCGCGCAGCCCGAACTGCTGCGCGACAGCGTGCGCATCGTACTCGACGATCCGCAGGTTCACGCCGGCATCGTGTGGCTACAGCTGATGGACGCGCACGTCGACGTACTGGTGAGGATTTTCGAGGAGATCAAGGCGCAGGCGTCCAAGCCGTTCGTGGTGTGCTGGGTCGCCGCGTCGGACCGGGCGGTGAAGCTGCTGCATGAACGCGGCATCGCGGTGCTGCGCGGCGCCGAGCCGGCGGTTGATGCGGTGAGGGCGCTGGTGCAATACGGCGCGGCGCGCCGGCAATGGCTCGCTGCTCGCGCGGCGCGCGAGCAAATCGAATTGCCGACAGTCAATTTGCCGCAAGCGTCGGGCATTGTGCCGACGCTGGCAGCGGCGCGGCTGCTGCGTGCGTGCGGTGTTACCACCGCCGAGTGCGCGCTGGCGACGACGACAGCAGAGGCCCAACGGACCGCTGAACAACTCGGCTATCCGGTGGCACTGAAGATAGAATCGCCCGACATTGCTCACAAGACGGACGCGCACGGCGTGGCGCTTGATCTGCAGGATGCTGCAGCGGTCGAACGTGCATTCGCCGCAATCGTCGCCGCGGCCCGGCGCTTCAACGCCGATGCGCGAATCGATGGCGTGATCGTGCAGAAAATGGCGAACCGTGGCATCGAATGCGTGATCGGGCTCAAGCACGATCCGGTATTCGGCCCCGTGGTGATGGCGGGACTCGGTGGCATTTTCATCGAAGTGCTGAAAGACGTCGCATTCCGCCGCGCGCCGGTTACCGATGCCGAGGCGCTGGCGATGCTCGATGAACTGAGCGGCAGGGCCATACTCGACGGCGTGCGCGGCAAGCCGCCGGCCGATCGTGCCGCACTGGCGCGTCTCATAGCCGCGGTGTCGCGTTTCGGCACCGCCGCCGGCGGGCGCCTGCGCGAGCTCGACGTCAATCCGGTCATCGTCGATGCCGCCGGCGCGGCCGCGGTCGACTGGCTGATGGTGCTGGACTAGCGTTCACTTCTGGTATGGCCATCACGCTGAACGACGTTCGGGCCGCGGCACGCGCGATCGACGGGCAGATCGTTCATACGCCGTGTCTGCATTCAAGCACGCTGTCCGAAGTGACCGGCGCCGACGTTTATCTGAAGTTCGAAAACCTGCAGTTCACTGCGTCGTTCAAGGAGCGCGGCGCGCTGACGAAGCTGCTGTCGCTGACGCCGGCGCAACGCCGCCGCGGTGTGATCACGGCATCGGCCGGCAACCATGCGCAGGGCGTCGCCTACAATGCCCGGCGTCTCGGTGTACCGGCAACGGTCGTAATGCCGCGCTTCACGCCGCAGGTGAAAGTGACGCGCACGCGCGGCTTCGGTGCCGAAGTCATACTGCACGGTGACAACTTCGACGCTGCCAGAATTTTTGCGTTGAAGCTTGCCGCCGAGCGCGAACAGCAGTTCGTGCATCCGTATGATGACGAAAAGATCATTGCGGGACAGGGAACGATTGCACTGGAAATGCTGGCGGTGTATCCGGACCTCGACATGCTGGTGGTGCCGGTCGGTGGCGGCGGACTGATTTCAGGGATTGCCGTCGCGGCCAAGGCACTGCGGCCGCGCATTCGCGTGATCGGCGTTGAAACCGCGCGCTTTCCGTCGATGCACGCGGCGCTGCGCGGGCGGCCGGCGAAATGCGGTGCGCATACCATCGCCGACGGCATCGCGGTGAAGCAGGCTGGCAGCCTGACATTGCCGATCGTGCGGCGGCTGGTGGATGACATCATCCTGCTCGACGAAAGCGTGATCGAGGAAGCGATTGTGATGCTGCTCGAAATCGAGAAGACCGTTGCCGAAGGCGCCGGGGCGGCGGCGCTCGGCGCGCTATTGCGCCACCGCCGGCGCTTCGCCGGCAAAAAGGTCGGGCTGGTGATTTCCGGCGGCAACGTCGATCCGCTGCTGCTCGCCGACATCATCCAGCGCGGCCTGGTGCGCTCCGGACGTCTGGTGCGGCTGTGCGTGGATGTGAGCGACCTGCCGGGATCGCTGGCGCAGGTGACGGCCTGCGTTGCGGCGGCCGGCGCCAACATCGAGGAAATTCACCACCAGCGTGCCTTCACCGATCTGCCGCCGCAAAGTGCCGAAGTCGAGATGGTGCTGCAGACGCGCGACCGCCGGCACATCGCACGCGTCATTGCGGCGCTCGCTGCCGCCGGTTTCAAAGCGTCGCTGCGCAAATCCGGCTGAGTGCCGTCGGTTCTCGCGAAACAATACACATCTTCGCGAACCGGCACGGAATCGATCGCCGATCGGCCCGCTGATTCGGATTCATTCGATAATTGATTTTCTCAGCTTCCCTTTGCGCCTTTGCGGTTCGGGCTCTTGCCATTACAGCTACAGCCTGCCGCACAATTCAAACAGTGCATTGCGCAGCCAGACGTGGCCGGACTCTGTTGACAACGATTTGTGCCACACGAGATAGACCGGAACCGGCGGGGTTTCGAACGGCAGCCTGAGCAGCTTCAGCCGGAAATCATCGGCGTAGACCTGCGCCATGCGCTTCGGCAGCGTGCAGATGAAATCGGTCTTGTGAATGATCAGCGGCATCGGCAGAAAATGCGGAAGCCGCATGATGATCTGCCGCGTGGCGCCGTGGCGCGCCAGTACGCGATCGATCAGCGGCGGCGCGCTGGTGCGCGTCATCAGCACGACATGCTTCAGTTGAAGATAAGCGTCCAGTGACAGCTGATCGCCGATCAGCGGGTGGTCGTGGCGCACCAGAGAAACGAGCGTGTCGGAGAGCAGCGTCCGGCTTTCGAAATGCGGCCCCGGTTTCCTGAAGTAGGTCAGCACCATGTCGACCGAACCATCCGATACCTTGTCCCACAACGCGGGTCCGATATCAAACAGCACCTCGAGCCGGATGCCGGGCGCGATCTGCGAAATCCAGCTCATCAGCCGCGGCAGCAGCACGGCTTCGCCATAATCCTCCATTGCGATCGTGAATGAGCGCGTGGCCGACCGGAAATCAAAGTCGCGGGTCGTTTCCAGACCGGCCTGCAGCAGTCCCAGCGCCTGATGAATCGGTTCAGTCAGCGCGCGGGCGCGCGGCGTCGGCGCCATGCCCTGGGCCGTCTTGACGAACAGCGGATCTCCCACCGCGTCGCGCAGGCGGGCCAGCGCATTGCTGACGGCCGGCTGGGTCATGCCGAGTTTCGCGGCGGCACGTGTCAGATTGCGTTCCGCCCACACCGCCTCGAAAATTTTCAGCAGATTGAGATCGAGGTTGCGTAGATTCAAGATGTGAATGATGCTTATTCATAAAATAAAGTTTAATAATAGCAAAAACCACTTTAACCTTGGTTGCCATAACGTTTTCAATCGCGGCCGATAATGATCAGCGGGGCACGGCACATGCCGGCAAGGAGCTTGCCCGATGAATGACGCACAACTCGACGTTCGCCGGGAAACGGCATCGCCGATGCCGCCTGGGGAAATTCGCGGCAAGGCGGCATGGTACGGGCGCGAGCTCGCGTCACGCCAGGACTGGATCGTCCGGCTGTCACATTCGAATCTGCACGAACTTGCCGCCGCGGTGCGCGCGTTCCAGGCGTCGGGCGTGCCGCTCGCCGAAATATCACCACAGCATTTTCCGCTGCCCGGCATGAAGCCGGAACTCGACGCGATTTTGCATGAACTGCTCGAAGGCCGCGGCTTCGTGCTGATGCGCGGACTGCCGGTTGCCGACATGAGCCGCGACGAGCAGGCGATCGCCTACATGGGCCTCGGCTCGTATTTCGGCACGCCGCGTTCGCAGAACGCGAAAGGGCATCTGCTGGGCCATGTGCAGGATCTGGGGCTGGACGTCCGTGATCCGAACGTCCGCTATTATCAGACCACGCGCCGCCTGGAATACCATACCGATTCGGTCGATATCGTCGGATTACTGTGCCTGAATACCGCGAAAGCGGGCGGCGAAAGCTTCATTGCGAGCTCAACCACGCTCTACAACGAAATCCTCGCGCGGCGGTCCGATCTGCTGCCGGCGCTGTTCGAGCCGTTTCCGACCGACCGCCGCGGCGAAGTGCCGGAGGGCATGCTGCCGTGGTTCGACATCCCGGTATTCCATTGGTATCAGGACCGTCTGTCGGCGATCTATGCGCGCCAGTATATCGAGTCGGCGCAGGACAATTTTCCGCAGGCATGGCGCCTGACGCCGCGGCAGATCGAAGCGCTGGACCTGCTCGACGATCTGTCGAACGATCCGGATATTCACCTCAGTATGGCATTTTTGCCGGGCGACATGCAGTTTCTGCACAACCACCAGATTTTCCATTCGCGCAACGACTTCGAGAACTGGCCGGAACCTGAACGCCATCGTCATCTGCTACGCTTGTGGCTGTGCGCGCGTGACGGGCGGCCGCTGCCGGGCGTCTACGCCCAGCGCTACGGCAGCGTGACGCCAGGCAATCGTGGCGGAATCGTCGTTCCCGGGACGGTGCTGAAGGTGCCGCTGGAAGCAGAGTGATCCAGATTCTGAACGGCACCATACGTTCTGACGGGTATATCAAGGATAAATGGGCGATGGAATAGATGTTCGTTTAACACACCGGATGGGGCAGTTAACGCAGTCAACCGGGTGATGCTGCCCCAGCTTATCTGAAGGAGGAGATCGATGAAGCGCCAAACATTTTTGGCTGCAATGCTGGGCCTTATAACGATCTTTACAATGACCGGCCGGGCGTCCGCCGAACTCGACCATGTAGCAGTTGCGCGCGAATGGGGCCTTGCTTATTTGCCGGTGGTTATCATGCAGCATGACAAGCTGCTGGAAAAGAACCTGCACCAGGCCGGGCTGGACAATGTCAAAGTAACCTGGAAGCAATTCGGCGGCGGCGCAGCGATGACTGATGCGTTGCTCTCAGGCCATTTGCAATTTGCGAATGGCGGGTGGGGGCCGCTAATTAAACTGTGGGCCAAAACGCGTGGACGCCTTGGTGTCAAGGCGGTATGTGCCAACGATACCTCGCCCCAGATACTGGTGACCAGGAATCCGAAAATAAAAACGGTGAAGGATTTTACCAGCGCCGACCGGATTGCATTACCCGCCGTGAAGGTATCCACCGAGGCGGTGGTACTGCAGATGGCCATCGCCAAGGAATTTGGCTTCGCCCATTACGCCAAGCTCGACAATTATACCGTCTCAATGAAGCATCCAGACGCACTCCTTGCGTTGACTTCCGGGCGCGGAGAGGTCACTGCCGACTTCACTCTGCAGCCTTACGCGTATGAGGAACTGCAGCATCCCGGTATACACCAGGTCCTGACATCCGATCAGGTGCTGGGCGGAGATGCCACGCTTACGCTGGTGTGGGCGACGACGCCGTTCCGCGACAAGAATCCGAAAATCTACGGTGCTTTTGTTGCGGCGATGAAAGAATCAATGGCTTCGATTAATGCTGACAAACATCGAGCCGCCAAAGCTTATATGGAGGCAACCGGCGAGCGAAAGCTTACAGCCGATCAGATCTACAACCTTATCAAGGCGCCCGGCCTCTACACGATGACACCGAAACACATGATGGATTATGCGGATTTCCTGTACAAGACGAAGGCAATAAATGTCAAACCGAAGTCCTGGAAGGATCTTGTGTTTCCCAATGTCTATAATCTGCCGGGCAGTTAATCCACTTCGGGCATTTTGAAAGCCACGGTTTTTTGTGATACGCCGCCGGACTACATGTTGGGGATCTGCGAGCGCATGTGGGTCGGCGGCTGATGATGGTACAGTGGAAGACGACTGATGATTCGAAGCGAGCGTGACGGCCGTGCCGTGCGACTGATCATCGATCGGCCGCAGCGGCGCAACGCACTTAGCATCGAAATGATCCGGGCGCTTGCTGCAGCGCTGGCCGATGCCGACGCCGATATCGATTGCCGGTGCGTTGTGATCGAAGGAGCTGGCGACAGCTTCTGTTCCGGGCGCGAACTGGCGCCGGGCGATGGCAGCCGTTCGCTCGAACAGGTGCTGGCATACGACGACGCATACGGCGAAATATTTCAGCGCCTGAATGCGTTGACCAAGCCGTCGCTTGCGCTGGTACGGGGATACGCAGTAGCCGGCGGCTTCACGCTGGCGATGGCATGCGACTTCATCGTTGCCGACGAAAGCGCACGCTTCGGCGCGCTCGAAATGAAAAACGGTTTTCCGGCCGCGATTAATACCGCAGTGTTGTCACGCGGACTGGGGCGGCGCCGTGCGCTTGAATTGCTGCTGTTCGGCGATACGGTGAGTGCGACGGAGTTGTTTCGCATTGGACTGATCAACCAGCTGGCCGCTGATGCGAACGAACTGCGGCAAGTCGCAGCCGACTGGACCGCCCGGATGGCAGCGCTGGATGCGACGGCGGTACGGCTGACGAAAGAAACCTATCGCGCGGTTGCCGGGCTGCCGTTGGCCGACGCGCTGACGGTTGGTAAACAGCTTAACGCGCTGCTGCTGGCGTCAGGACGCATCGACGAAGCGGCTGCGGCATTCGCGCAGCGCCGCAACCGGCGTGCCGCATCCTGAAGCGCCGCGGGGATGCCTGCGGCGGTTCGTGTCCGAGCCAGGTATCCCGGCTTTTGTTTGAATTCGCTCGTCGTCCACCTGGACGCGTGCCCGATTAGTGATTGAATCATGACACTCGATGTAAACAGGAAGGATCTGGTGGTTGGCGTCATCGGCGCTGGAGCAATGGGGCGCGGCATTGCACAGGTGGCAGCTACAGGAGGAATGCAGGTACTGCTGCTGGACAGCCGTGCCGGCGCGGCGCAGGAAGCGCGCGGCTTCATCGAAAAGATGTTAACGCGTGCCGCGGAGAAGGGCCGGCTGGCGCCGGAGGAAGCAACCGCGGCCACACAGCGCATCCATGTCGTCGACAATGTTGCGGCGATGAAACCGTGCCACGTCGTGATCGAGGCGATCGTGGAAAACCTCGACGCGAAGCGGCGGCTTTTCGGCGAGCTGGAAGCCGTCGTCGACGCCGATTGCATTCTTGCCACCAACACTTCGTCGTTGTCGGTCACGACCATTGCCGCCGGACTGCGGACGCCGCAGCGCTTTGGCGGACTGCATTTCTTCAACCCGGTGCCGCTGATGAAGCTGGTTGAAGTGATCGACGGGCTGCTCACCGCGCACTGGGTCGGTGACGCGCTGATGGCGCTGGGGCGGCGTATGGCGCGCGAGCCGGTGCGGCTGAGCGATACGCCGGGTTTTCTCGTCAACCAGGTGGGGCGGGGATTCACGCTTGAGGCGGCGCACATTGCGGCGGAGGGTATTGCGACGTTCGTCGACGCCGATCGCGTGATGCGCGACGTCTGCGATTTTCGCATGGGGCCGTTCGAACTGATGGAATTGACCGGGCTCGACGTCACGCAGCCGGCGTCGGAGCTGATCTACGACCAGTTCTACCAGGAGCCGCGCTACCGGCCGGCGATTCTGATGCGCGAACGCTACGAGGCCGGTGTGCTGGGGCGCAAGTCGAAACGTGGTTTTTATGATTATGACGCCGAAATGAAGGCGGTGGTCCTGCCCGAGGCGCCGGCACCGGCAGCACGGCCGCACAGCGTCTGGGTCAGCCGCGCCGAAGCGGATGGCCACGCCGCGTTGAGTGCACTGCTGAAGCGGCTCGGGGCAGCGGTCGAAGATGGTTCCGCGCCGAGTGCGCAGGCGCTGTGCCTGGTCACGCCGTACGGAGCGGACGCGACGACCAGCGCGGTGGAGCAGGGACTCGATCCGCGACGCACGGTTGCGGTCGACACGCTGTTCGGGCTGGATCGGCGCCGCACCATTATGGCAACACCGGTGACCGATACCGCTTATCGCGATGCTGCGCACGGCTTGCTCGCAAGTGACGGCGTACCGGTGACAGTGTGCCGCGACAGTCCTGGCTTCATCGCACAACGCATCGTCGCGATGATCGTCAACATCGGCTGTGCGATCGCACAGGCGCGCACCGCGGTGCCGGCCGACATCGACAAGGCCGTGCGGCTCGGGCTCAACTATCCGCAGGGCCCGTTCGGATTCGCCGATACGCTCGGCGTGGCGCGTATTCATCAGGTGCTGTCGGCAATGTACCGGCTCTATGGCGATCCGCGTTATCGTCCGAACATCTGGCTCACACGGCGGGCGCGTCTCGGCGTGTCGTCGCTGACGCCGGAGCCGTGATGCGCGTATAGACCTGATCCGATGAAAAAACCGAACCGCAAAGACGCAAAGGAAAATCAAATCAGAAGTTCTTTGCGGCTTTACTTTGTGCCTTCGCGCCTTTGCGGTTATGACGTTTGTGTGACTGATCAATTCGATTGAAGGACCCCAAAAATGCTCGATGCTTATATCTACGACGGTCTGCGCACGCCGTTTGGACGCCACGCCGGAGCGCTGGCGCGGGTGCGGCCGGACGATCTGCTGGCCGGCGTAATGAAGATGTTGATCGAAAAAAGCCCGTTCAAGCCGGACAGTCTGGAGGATGTCGTGGTGGGTTGCGCGAACCAGGGTGGCGAGGACAGCCGCTGCGTTGCGCGCCATGCCGGGCTGCTTGCCGGGCTGCCGGTCGAGGTCGGAGGCACGGTGCTGCAGCGAAACTGCGCCAGCGGCCTCAACGCGGTGGTGCATGCCGCACATGCGATCACGGCGGGCGAGGGCGGCGTGTTCATGGTCGGCGGGGTGGAGAGCATGAGCCGGGCGCCGTTCGTGCTGTCGAAGTCGGAATCGCCGTACGGCCGCAATATGTCGCTGTATGACACCACCGTCGGTGCACGCTTTGCGAATCCGCGCATCGATGCCGAATTTGGCACCGACACGATGCCGCAGACCGCCGACAATCTGGCGCGCGAGCACGGCATCACGCGCGAGGAGGCCGACCGTTTTGCAGCCGCATCGCAATACAAGTATGCGACCGCGAAAGGCGAAGGTTTCTTCACCGGAGAAATCACGCCGGTCGAAGTGCCGGGCCGGAAGAAGGGGCAATCCACCACGGTTGCCGATGACGAGCACCCGCGTCCCGACAGCAACGTCGAGGCGCTGGCGAAACTCAAGGCGCTCTATCCCGGCGGCGTCACCACTGCCGGCAATGCGTCCGGCGTCAATGATGGCGCCTGCGCGATGATCGTCGCCAGCCGCGACGCGGGCGAGAAGGCGGGTGTGAAACCGGTGGCGCGCATTCTCGCGAGCGCGGCCGCCGGCGTGCCGCCGCGCGTCATGGGTTTCGGCCCGGTTCCATCATCGCAGAAGGCGCTGGCGCGCGCCGGGCTGACGATCAAGGACATGGACGTGATCGAAATCAACGAGGCGTTTGCGGCGCAGGTGCTTGCCTGCCTCAAGGGCCTTGGCATTGGATTCGATGATCGCCGTGTCAATCCGAATGGCGGCGCGATCGCGGTTGGCCATCCGCTGGGTGCGTCCGGCACGCGGCTGGCACTGACCGCCGCGCGCCAACTCGAGCGCAGCGGCGGGCGCTATGCGTTGGTCAGCCTGTGCATTGGCGTCGGCCAGGGCATGGCGGTCGTACTCGAACGCGTGTAGCGGCCGGCTTTACGCTTCACACAAATCCGGTCGGTGATACCGGCTGTTCAATCAGCGCGGCCCGGAATCGTCTTCAGCTGCCTTTTTGACGCGCATCGAGATCGAGCGCAGCCTGATATTGAGCCTGCGCGCGGGTCTTGTCGCCGGCGATGCCATAGAGTCTGGCAAGATGGTAATGTGCCGCCTGATAGGTTGGGGTGCCGGGCTGCCAGTCGTGCGGCATGGTGAGATACCGGTGCAAGTCGCGGATCGCTTCGTCGACGTGGATTTTACCAAGCACCGCCGCGTTGCCGACCCCGTAGTAATTTCTGCTGTTGGATGGGTTCTTGCGAATGCCATCCTCGAACGTGGCAATCGCGTCCGCAAAACGGTCCTGTTTCACCAGGAACATTCCAAGCCAGTAATTTCCGTCACCGGAACTGTCCAGCCTGGCGGCCTGACGAAAACAAGCCTCGGCCTTCGCGGAGTCCTTGTTCTGCTCGGCGAGTGCGGCACGCGTATCGGCCGCCGCGGCCGGGTCTATTGCTTGCAACGCGGCGATTTGTTCGTGCGCCTTGTCAACACTGCCACCGGCGATTCCCGGCGCCATGATGTAATATTTGGCCAACCCCAGGCGCGCGACCGCATTTTGAGGATCCAGTTGCACGGCATGCTGAAATGCGTCGCGCACCTTGTACGCCATACCAAGCTGGCTGAAGACGCTCACCTCCCTGATGTAGCTGCCATAGGCGAGCCCCAGCAGCATCTGGTACTGTGCGTTGTGCGGCGCCCATGCGATGGCTTTCTGCGCCCAGTCCACGCCGGATTTGTTTTTTCCTTGCGCCAGATTGAGCGTGGCCATGCCGGCGGCCGCAGTGGCATTTTGCGGATGCTGTTTCAGTGCGGATTCGAAATAGGCCCGCGCACCGGCGTAATTTTCTCTTTCCAGCATCTGCATGCCGGCGTTGTCCGGAATCATCGCGTACGTGCCAAACGAGAAAAGAATTGCCGTCAAAGCTGCAACGACCGCCACTACATGTTTCACCATTGCCTTTGATCCTCAAACACTAAAATATAAAATGGCCCGCCGGGGTTGCTTCCCGGTGCCGGAAGCGTTGCTTGCAACGTACATGCCACCGATGGCAACGAGCTCGCCGCGCCACCTTTCCGGGAGGCATTACGCCTAACTACTCAGGGGTTTTTGTTGTTGGTTCGACAAAACCGATCGCGCATCCGAACGGCCCCGGGCGTTGCCTGGGATTCGTCCGTTTCTGTCGCGATCCGGCGGACAGGGATGTCCGCATTTGATCACCGCCGCGTAACCCTTGGTGCATGGAAACCCGGCGGAGTGGCAGTCTAACACAAAGTCTCTGCAGCACAAGAGGCGAATTGTTGCAGCGTCTCGGCCGACCCGTGAAAATCCTGCGGCCGCGCAGCTCAGGCGGCTGCAGCTGGTGTATCGTCCGGCAGCGTCTCATTGATGGCATTCAGCACGGCATCCAGCAATCCCGGAAAACGCGCGTCGAGGTCGTCGCGACGGATCGAGTTGATGTGCCGGGTGCCGAGAATGCGGGTGGAGATGATGCCGGCGTCGCGCAGCACCTTGAAGTGATGAGTGAGGGTCGATTTGGGAACGCCGTGATGCGGGCTGGAAGGGCCGGCAAAAACACTGCAATTCTGTTCACCTTGCGTTGCAAGGGATTTGGCGATTTCAAGGCGAAGCGGATCGCTGAGCGCGAACAGAACCGCCGGCAAACTGAGGTCATCGCGCGGCGGGTGACGGAAAAATCTCATGCCTCTCCCATGGATGAGCAACGCAGGTGTTGACCGCGAATTTTAACACGTTATAATTCTTATATACGATAATTACAGTATATTAGTACATTGCACTGTATTTAAATAAAATATTTTTATTAATCATTTATCTGTTGTTTATATGTAATCTAATTTATAGTATTTTTTGCACCAGATTCTGGCACCGTTTGCCGCCACAAGCCGGCGGGGAACGGTGCTGGCGTTTTTGGGTGTCCAGTTTCTCAGTGTGCCGCAGACGTCCTATGGAGATAGATATGGCTACGCAGAATATGATGCACTTTACCGAACTCGATGTGGCCCGGCTTAGCGTCCTGGCGCGGGCGTTGGCGTCACGCGGTGATGGCACACGCGAGCGCGCTGAAGCGCTTCACGATCTGCTCGATCATGGCAGCGTGCTGCCGTCAGACGAAATACCGACTGATGTGGTGACGATGAATTCGCGTGTCCTGATACAGGACGAAGCCGAACGTGAGCCACGCGACATCACGATCACCTATCCGGAGATGGCTGATCCCGCTGCCGGCAGAGTTTCGATCCTGTCGCCGATTGGCCAGGCGGTGCTGGGCCGGTCGGCCGGGCAAAGCGCGGCGTTCGATCTGCCCTATGGCGGCCGCGGCCGCATTCGCGTAATCAAGGTGCTTTATCAGCCAGAGGCGGAAGGGGATCTGACGGTCTGACGAGCGGGCGGGCAGTGCGGAATCCTCGTAAAACTGCCCGCTGTTTTCATTGGCGTGTGCAATCGGTCTGTTCAGGATCCAGTGTCACATGATATAATTTGCGGGTTTTTTCCAAGGTCGGCATAAACCCGGCTCTCTCCGCTTCGCGGAATCAGTAGAGCCTGCCGACCGGTGGTCGCGGCCATGCTTTTGACGGCGAGATCACACTTCAAAGGGGCCTTACGGGGCCCTGGCGACACTTACGGCGTGCGGCCTTTCCCATTGCGGGGGCCGCAGTTTTTTTAGCATGGTTTATCCATGCCGTGGGAGCGACCGGGACCCGTGTACCCGGCGCTGTTGCTACCTTGATCGTTAAAGGGGGTAACGATGGCGCTCAGCCTGAAAAAAATTATTCCTATCGACGCGGCGGGCGACGCCAAGGCGCTCGGCCTGCATCTGATGGGCGATCTTCATCAATGCCAGGGAGACCGGTGCTACTTTCTGGACGCCGAGCTGCTGCGCAACCATTGCCTTGAGCTGGTGCAGACCGCAGGGCTGACGGTGGTCGGCGACTATTTTCACCAGTTTGGCGAGGGCGGCGGCGTTACCGGCGTCGTGGTGCTCGCGGAATCGCATCTGTCGGTTCACACCTGGCCCGAGAAGGACGCCGTGACGATCGACGTTTACGTCTGCAACTACAGCACCAACAACCGCGTCAAGGCGCGGCGCCTGTTCGACGATCTGGTCGGCACCTTCGGCTCGGCGCAGCCGCGGTTCTTTACCGTCGATCGCACCTGAGGCGGCACGCATGCTGCAGCCTGATCGTACCGAGCGCTTTCATCTGGAGCGGGTTGCAGAAGGATGGGGCACTTATGTGAGCATCTCGCACACGATCGTGCACCAGCAGACCGAGTACCAGACGCTGGAAGTGGTCGATACGCCGCGCTTCGGCCGCATGCTTTTGCTCGACGGCATCGTGATGACGTCCGAGCGGGATGAATTCTTTTACCATGAAAACATCGTTCATCCCGCCGCGATTGCGCATCCCGAGCCGCGGCAGGCGCTGGTGATCGGCGGCGGCGACGGCGGCAGCTCGGAGGAGTTGCTCAAGCACAATACCATCGAGCGCGTCGTGCTCGCCGAGATCGACGCCGGCGTGATCGGCGCTGCAAGAAAATATTTGCAGACGGTACATCGCGGAGCGTTCGATGATCCGCGGCTCGAAGTGCGCATCGGAGACGGCAGGGCATTCGTCGAAAGTGCGCAGCAGCGCTTCGATTTGATCGTGCTCGATCTCACCGATCCGGTCGGCCCGTCGGCTGCGCTCTATACGCGCGAATTCTATGCCGCGTGCGCCGCGATATTGGGAGAGCGGGGCGTGCTGTCGCTGCATGTCGAATCGCCGGTGAGTCAGCCACAGCATTTCAACCGCATCATCAGGACGCTGCAGGCGGTGTTTCCGATTGTGCGGCCCTACCTGGTGTACATCCCGCTTTACGGGACGTGGTGGGGTATGGCAACGGCGTCGCGCGGTACCGACCCACTGGGGATTTCCGGTGACGAAGTACGACAGCGGCTTGCTGCACGTGGCGTCGCAGACCTTCAGTTCTACAATGATGATACCCACCGCGCGCTGTTTGCGCTGCCGAACTTTGCCCGCAGCGCGCTTGCCGAGGCGGCCGAAATCCTGTCGGGCGAATCCGGCCTTGATGAAATGAGCTATCTTGACGAGAAGCTGATCATTTCACGTCGCTAGCCGGTCTTTCGTTTGTCTCGAATGGAGGCGAGCCGCCAGCCCGTTTTCCGTCCTTATTTTCCTTTCTTTTTTCGCTTGTCGAGAAATTTTGGGGCTTGTTCGAAAACTCCTAATTGCCCAGCATACGCCATCCAGTTTTCTTCCCGCCCAGACCGGCGCCGCCGATGTTCAACCCCAGCGTATTCTTCTT
>DASSON010000173.1:0-6026 GCA_035700525.1 Burkholderiales bacterium | reverse complement strand
ATGCGGCACGAAGCCGGTCGACGGTGCGCTCCACAGCAGATGGCTGAATTTCTGCGCGGCGGCGTGATCGGCACAGAATACCAGTACGCGCATGCCGGACGCATACGCCTTGCCGGCCAGCACGCAGGCCGTGCGCAGCCGGTCTTCGACGTGCGTGTAAAAATCGACCTGGGTCATGCCGGCAGGATTCGAATGTCAGAAATCAGGATTCGGGGGAACGGTAAAACCCGTCATGATGTCTCAGTCCCCGATCCCTGTTGTTCCTGGTGCGATACCCGTCCGCACTCATGCTCGTTTGCCTCAACGCCGATGATTGGCGGCGCGGTTTGCCAGGAACTGTGTGAGCAGCGGCACCGGCCGGCCGGTCGCGCCTTTTTCCTTGCCGGACTTCCACGCGACACCGGCGATGTCGAGATGCGCCCACTTGTAATTCTTGGTGAAGCGCGACAGGTAGCAGGCGGCGGTGATGCTGCCGGCGGGACGCCCGCCGATGTTCGCGAAGTCGGCGAAGTTGCTGCTGAGGCTGTCCTGGTAGTCTTCCCACAGCGGCATGTGCCACGCGCGGTCGAACGTGGTCTCGCCGGCCGCCAGCAGCTCGCGCGCCAGCGCGTCATCATTTGCGAACAGCCCGGCCGCGACGTGGCCGAGTGCGATCACGCAGGCGCCGGTAAGCGTCGCGATGTCGATCACCGCGGCGGGTTTGAAGCGCTCGGCGTAGGTCAGCGCGTCGCACAGGATCAGCCGGCCTTCGGCGTCGGTGTTGAGGATTTCGACGGTCTGTCCGGACAGCGTCTTGACCACGTCGCCGGGCTTGATCGCGCGCCCGCCAGGCATGTTCTCGGTGGTCGGGATGAGGCCGACGACGTTGATCCTGAGCTTCAGCTCGGCCACCGCGCGCAGCGTTCCGAGCACGCTTGCGGCGCCGCACATGTCGTACTTCATTTCATCCATCTCGGCCGGCGGTTTGAGCGAGATGCCGCCGGTATCGAAAGTCACGCCCTTGCCGACCAGCACCACCGGCGGCTGCGACTTGGCGGCGCCCTGGTATTGCAGCGAGATCAGTTTGGGCGGCTCGGCACTGCCCTGGGCGACCGCCAGCAGCGCGCCCATGCCGAGCTTTTCCATGTCCTTCTTTTCGAGCACCTGTACCGTGAGCGGGTGCGATTTCGCGAGCGCGCGCGCTTCCGCGGCGAGATAGGACGGCGTGCATACGTTGCTCGGCAGATTGCCGAGATCCTTCGTCAGCGCCGCGCCGTGCGCGACGGCGGCGGCCTGGCGCAGCGCCTTGCGCGCGCCGTCGAGCGCGCGTTCGCCGGCATGCAGTTCCAGTTTTTTCAGTGCGCCGGCGCCATCGTCAGCCTTGCTTTTCATGCGGGTGAAGCGGTAATCCGAATCGGCCGCGATCGCCGCCGCGTGCATCACTTTCCAGGCGCCGTCGCGCCGGCGGACCGGCGCTTCGGTGAGCCAGGACAGCGCGCCGGCGGTGCCGGTGGCGGCCAGTGCGCGCATCGCCGCGCGCGTCGCGCCGCGGTAGCGGCGATCATCGAGTTCATCGGCACTGCCGAGCCCGACCAGCATCACGCGTTCGGCAGCGATGTTCGGAACATTGTGCAGCGTGAGGGTGGCGCCGAGCTTGCCGTCCATGTCGCCGCGCGCCATGATCGCGCGCAGATAGCCGCCGGATGCGCGATCGATCGCATTGCCGGCTGCGGTCAGCTCGCGCGACTGCAGCACGCCGACGATCAGGCAGGCGCCGCGGCTCTTCTCCGGGCCGGTGCTATTTATGCTAAATTCCACGTCGTGCTCCTGTTCCGAAAATCGATGCCCATTAGCGGCCGATTATCTGCGCTTTTTTCGCCAAAAGTCAAAAAGCTCCGAGACGTGAAATGATTTTTCGCCGTTCGCTGGTGCGCGAATTCGCGATCTCGGCACTGGGGGTCTTCCTGGTCCTGCTGGGGATCATGCTCACCACCCAGCTGGTGCGTTTCCTGGGGCAGGCGGCGAGCGGCGCGATCACGTCGCAGGCGGTGGTCACGCTGATGGGGCTGGCCGCGCTCGGCTACATGCCGATCCTGCTGTCGCTGACGCTGTTCATCGCGGTGCTGATGGTGCTCACCCGCAGCTACCACGACCACGAGATGGTGGTGTGGTTTTCGTCAGGGCTGAGCCTGACGGCATGGGTGCGGCCGGTGCTGATATTCGCGATGCCGCTGGTGCTGACGGTGGCGGTGCTGTCGCTGCTGCTGACGCCGTGGGCGATCAGCAAGAGCGACGACTTCCGGCGCCAGCTCGACAACCGCAGCGACGTCGCGCTGGTCGCGCCGGGCGTGTTCCGCGAATCGAAGCACGCCGATCGCGTCTATTTCGTCGAAAGCGTTTCACCCGACGCCAAGACGGTGTCGAACGTATTCGTGAGCTCCACGCAGCACGGCAAGAACGGCGTGATGGTGGCCCGCAGCGGCTACACCGAGACCATGCCCAACGGCGACCGCTTCCTGGTACTGGTCAACGGGCGGCGCTACGAAGGCACACCGGGCACCTCCGAATACAAGGTGATGACGTTCGAGCACTATGGCATCCGCATCGAAAGCTATGAATCGGCGCAGGATCAGCCGTCGCCGAAAGCGCTGTCGACGCTGGCGCTGCTGAGCAAGCCGACGCCGCCCAATCTGGCCGAGCTGTCGTGGCGCATCGGGCTGCCGGTGTCGGCGCTGTTGCTGGCACTGCTCGCGATTCCGCTGTCGTTCGTCAATCCGCGCGCCGGGCGCTCGCTCAACCTGATCCTGGCGATCCTGATCTACGTCATTTACAACAACGTGATCAGCGTCGCGCAGGCGTGGATTGCGGAGGGCAGGATCAGCCTGGCAATCGGCGTATGGGGCGTGCACGCCGCGATGTTCGTCATCCTGCTGCTGCTGTTCTACCGGCGGCTGACGTTGTTCTCGGTGTGGCGGCTGTTCCGATGAAGACGCTGCGCCGCTATATTTCCCGCCAGATCATCCATTCGACGGTGCTGGTGCTGTTTGCGCTGCTGGGATTGTTCGCGTTTTTCGATCTCATTCACGAACTCGGCGATTACGGCAAGGGCCACTACCAGCTGTTTTACATCTTCATCTACGTGCTGCTGTCGGTGCCGGGGCACGTCTATGAACTGATTCCGATCGCGACGCTGATCGGCACGCTGTTCGCGCTGGCGCAACTGGTGGTGAGCTCGGAGTACACGGTGATGCGCGCCTCCGGCGTGTCGGTATTGCGCATGACCGGCGCGCTGCTGACGACCGGCGTGCTGTTTGCGGCGCTGACGTTCGCGTTCGGCGAGTTCATCGCGCCGCAGAGCGAGCAGTTCGCGCAAAAGCTGCGCACGCGCGCGATCAGCGGACTGGTGGCGCAGCAATTCCGTTCCGGACTGTGGGTGAAGGACGAGGATCGTTTCATCAACGTGGCGCAGGTGCTGCCCGATTCGACGCTGCTCGGCGTCAAGATCTATCAGTTCGATCCCGAACACAAGCTGGCGATGATCCGCGCCGCCAGCCGCGGCAGCTATCTCAAGGACAACCAGTGGCTGCTGAAGGGCGTGGTGGAGACCGATTTCAAGGACGACAGCATCTCGGTCAAGCGGACGGCGGAGATGAACTGGAAGTCGGTGCTCAATCCGCAACTGCTGTCGGTGCTGCTGGTGGTGCCGGATCAGATGTCGGCATGGAATCTGTATTCCTATATTCAGCATCTGACGGAGAATGGACAGAACGCAACGCGTTACGAGATCGCGTTGTGGACCAAGCTCACCTATCCATTGGCGGCGCTGGTGATGATGGTGCTGGCATTGCCGTTCGCCTACATCCAGCGCCGCAGCGGCGGTGTCGGCACCCGCGTCTTCATCGGCATCATGCTGGGGCTCATATTCAACATGCTGTCGCGGCTGTCCGGGCACCTCGGACAGATCTACAACTGGCCGCCGGCGATCGCCGCGTTTCTGCCGATAGTGGTCTTCCTGTCGCTGGCGGTGGGGATGCTGATGTGGGTGGAGAGAAGGTAGTGCGTGAGGGATGAGGAGTGAGGTGTTAGGAGTTGAAGTTTCCGGCGCGCGTGGCGCGCCGCATTATTTACTCCTCACCCCTTACTCCTCACCCCTCACGCTTTAACAATTTGCGTCCCGCACAGCCGGTCGTGCAGAAACTGATGGTCGCGATCGATGAATGCCCACAGAAATCCGACGCCGGCCAGCGCCAGTCCGGCGAACGCGGCGAAGTAACGGCAAAAACCGCGTTTCCAGCCAACGGCGGCGCCGTCCCGCGTGACAACGCGCATGCGCCAGGTCTTCATCGCCAGTGTCTGCCCGCCGTGTGTCCAGCACCACACGAAATAGACACCGCACATCACGACCAGATAGATCTGGAATGCCAGCCGTTTCCAGCCGGTGGTGGCATCGTGAGCAATCAGCAGAAAGATCAGCGTGCACAGAAAGAGCAGCGCGACCAGCAGCAGCGCTTCGTAGCACAGGCTGGTGACGCGCCGCAGAAGGCCGGCACGGGCAATGGTGCTGTCACCGGATGGTGCGGAGATGGCGGAACTCAAATGACTATCGAACGGTAAGCGATTAATGATGCGGGTCTGGTGTGACCGGCGCTGGAGGGGCGGTGGCCGCCGGGGGCGGCTTGTGGGCCGCTGCGGCGGGCCGGTGCCGGCGCCACTGTGCTTGCAGCTTGCGGCGTTCCTCGGGGGTGAGCTTTTGCACTTTCTTGAATCGTTTGCGCGCCAGCCGCCGCTGCGCCGGGGTCAATTGCGACCATTTGCGCATCCGCGATTGCAGCCGCTGCTGCTCTTCAGGCGGCATTTTGTCATAGCGGGCGGCAATTTTCAGCCATTTCCGCTGGCGAAACGGCGCCAGCCTGTCCCACTCTCCCGCCAGCGGCGCCAGCGCATGCTGCTGCGTTGGCGTCAGTTTCGCCCATGCCGTGCGGTGAGTGCCGGACGGGTGCGCGGCAAACGCGGTGAGCGCGAACAGGCACAGCATCAACGCTGTGATTGTTTGAGCCATGCGGTGAAATTCTTGTCGAGGTAAGCGCCGATCGGCAGGTCGTCGGTCAGAAGCCCGGCATCGATTTCGGCGATCCGTCCGGGCTGCGCCAGCATCCGCTGATGCCAGTAGCCGATGCCGCCCGCGCACAGCAATATCGCCGCCAGCGGCAACGCGTAACGCCAGTTGAAGAACACGCGTCCGGCGCTACGGGCGGCGGAGACGGCGGCCGCTGCCGGCGTCAGCAGCGGCTGCGGCGCCATAGCAGTGCGCGCCAGCGCCGTCTGGCGCGCCGTCGCCAGCCGCTGCGCGGTGCCGCGATCCAGCGCCTCCACTCCGTCATTCAATTGCCGAACGATTGCAGCGGCGATCTGATCGTCACGAGCGTGCATCATCCGATCCCCTGTTGTTTCAGCTTCACGGCCAGCGCATGTGTGGCTCGCGAACAATGGGTCTTTACGCTTCCTTCGGAGCAACCCATGGCGGCCGCCGTTTCCGCGACGTCCATTTCTTCCCAGTAACGCAGGAGAAATGCCTGGCGTTGACGCAACGGCAGTTCCTGCAGCGCTTTTTCTATCAACGCCAGCATCTGCGCCTGCTCCAGCTGCCGCGGCGGCGCGCCGGGCCCTTCGCCGTCGCCGTTTTCAAGCGTATCCAGGATGTCGCCGTCGTCGTCGCCGTCGGCCGTGGCGAGCGCCGACAGCGGCAGGGTCCACAGCATGCGCAGCTTCCGGCGCCGGTAATGATCGTGGATCGTGTTCTGCAGAATGCGTTGAAACAGCGGCGGCAATTCTGCCGCCGGCCGTGCCGCATAATTTTCCGCAAGCTTCAGCATCGCATCCTGGACGATGTCCAGTGCCGCGGCGCCGTCGCGAACCGCGAAGATTGCCTGCTTGTACGCGCGCCGTTCGATTTCCTCGAGGAAATCGGACAGCTCTTTATAGGTAGCCAGTGCGCCCGCCCGATCAAAAAGCCGACGGCTCGGCGTGCCGGCAAACCGCCTGTCGGC
>DASSON010000172.1:0-2575 GCA_035700525.1 Burkholderiales bacterium | reverse complement strand
TGCTGGAGTACTGGCGTGCATGGCGTGGCACTTATGCCGACCGTCCCCGGGCACCGGTGGCGGTGCCGCCGAAATTCTTTGAAGGACGGAGCTGAAACAGATGGATACCGTTGAACCGATGACGCTCGACGTACGCGACATGCTGCGTAACGGCGGCGAGCCGCTGCCGCAGATTCTGGCGGCAGTCGGCAAGCTCAGGCCGGAGCAGCCGCTGCGGCTGCTTGCAACCTTCGAGCCGCTGCCGCTCTACACAGTGCTGGGCCGCAAGGGCTACGGGCACAGTGCGCGGCATATCGGCGAAGGCGACTGGGAGGTGTTGTTCACGCCCGGTGCCGTGTCCGCCACGCCCGCTGCCAAATTGCAATCCGCAGACGCGAACAGTGCGGCTTCAACCGCCAATGGAGATTGGCCGTCACCGAAAACACATCTCGACAATCGCGGGCTGCAGCCGCCGGAACCGCTGGTGCGCATCCTCGATGCGCTCGAACATCTGGCGCCGGGCGAAGTGCTGGAAGCGATCAACGAGCGTGACCCGGTGTTTCTCTACCCCGAACTGGAAGCGCGCGGTGCCGCGATCCGCACCGAAAAACGCGATGACGGCGGCATGCGTCTGCTGATTCGCCACGGAGCCTGAACATGGCCGAAGCGACAGTCAGCGTGGAGCAGGTCACCGACGCATTGCACGACGTGATCGATCCGGAGCTCGGCTACAACATCATCGACCTCGGGCTGGTGTATGACGTCGAAGTGGTGAATGACGCGCTCAAGGTGACGATGACGATGACGACCCCCGGCTGTCCGGCGCAGGATTACATCATGAACGGCGTGCAGGAACGGGCGTTGATGATTCCGGGCGTCGAGGCGATCGACATCGATCTGGTGTGGGAGCCGCCGTGGTCGCCGCAGCAGCACATGAGCCCGGCGGCAAAAGCCCACTTCGGCATCGCCGACGATGCGCGATGACGGCGCCGACGGCCGACTGCGATGCATTGATCGCCGAGCTGAACCGCCTGTTCGTGCGCGCCTTGCTGCTCGCCGGCAAGGCCGGTGAAGCGGAATCGGCGTGCCGCATCGCGGCGGCCGGCTGGTCGAAACTGAGACATGATTTCCCGCGGGAGGCGGAGCGCCTGAACGGCGCAATGCATGCACTGGCCCGCAATCTTCCAACCACTACGACAGGAGTCGATGAAAATGGCAGAATCGAAAATTCTTGATGTCCGCACGCTGATCCCGGCGGAGCGCCACCGGCTGATCTTCGTCACGTATGGCGACCTGAAGCCCGGCGAAAGCTTCACGCTGGTGAACGACCACGATCCGAAGCCCCTTTACTACCAGTTCGAGGCCGAGCACAACGGACAGTTTTCGTGGCAGTACCTGGAGCAGGGGCCGCAGACCTGGCGCGTCGAGATCGGCAGAACGGCGAACTGACCGGGGCGGCGCACGCCGGCGCTTCAGCATGCGGTCGCCGGCTCTTTCACGCTGCAGTTCTTCCTCGAGACTCTTTTGTCAGCGCCTGAGACGCGATCGCGAAAGGCGGTGTCATGCATAAAGGAGACATCATGAAGATGCAAAAGCTATATTTCAATGCCGCGACGGGACTGGCGTTGGCGCTCGGCATCGGCGTCTTCGCCGGACAGCCGGCGCACGCTGCAGAAACGACCTATACCGCGAAACTGATGCCGATGAACGCCAAGGTTACCGGCAGCGAGGCCGGCGGCGAGGCGCAGTTCACGGTCTCCGGCGACACGCTGACGATTACCGTCGATGCGCACGGGCTGCCGCCCGGCATGGCCCACATGCAGCATCTGCACGGCTTCATCAGCGGCAAGAATGCGATGTGCCCCGGTGCCGGTGCCGACGTCAATCATGACGGGGTGGTCGACCTGAACGAAACCGAGGCTGCCGCGGGCACCACGCTGATTCCGCTCAACGGCGATCCGGCGGCGCTGAAGCTGGCGGGTGCCGGCTATCCAACGGCGTCGAAGGACGGCGAGTACAGCTACCGGCACCGCGTGTCGCTGAAGGCGCTGAATGCGGCAATGGCGAAAACCTACAAGGGTGCATCAGCCGATCTGGCGCAGCGCGTGATCTTTCTTCACGGTGTGCCCCCGCACACGTCGCTGCCGAAAACGGCCGCCTCGCTGCCCGGCGTGCCGGCGCAGATGACGCTGCCGATTGCGTGCGGCAAATTGGTGGAAGCAAAGTAGGCACCGCGTCGTTGGCGGGCTGCTTTACGAGGATTTCTGATGGCTGCCTGGTATGGGTGGATTTTGACGCTGCACCTGTTCTGCGCGATCGTGTTCGTCGGTGCGGTCGCGTTCGAGGTGCTGATTCTCGAAGGGTTGACACCGGCTTTCGCGCCGGCGCAGATGCACGTCATCGAGGAAGTGGTGCAGAAACGCGCACGCCGCCTGATGCCGTTTTTCGTGGCGCTGCTGTTCCTGAGCGGGTTCGCGCTGTTTTCGATGCGCTGTCCGGATTTCGAGTGTGTGAACACGCAATTCGGCATCATGCTGCTCACCAAGGTCGCGCTGGCGTTCGGCGTGCTCGCGGTGTTTCTGAACGCGATGTGGGC
>DASSON010000171.1:0-15608 GCA_035700525.1 Burkholderiales bacterium | reverse complement strand
CTCATCTCACACGCACTTTTCCGCGCGAAAAATTTACCCTTCACGAAGGCGACGCGCTGACATTCGGGTTTTCCAGCCTGGGCAGCGGGCTGCGCATCGTCGGCAACCTTCCGTACAACATCTCGACGCCGCTGCTGTTTCATCTCGCGGCGCAGGCCGACTGCATCCGCGACATTCACGTGATGCTGCAGCGGGAAGTCGTGACGCGCATGACGGCGTCGCCGGGCAGCACGGATTACGGCCGATTGTCGGTGATGCTGCAGTACCGTTTCGACATCGAACGCATCATGACCGTGCCGCCGGGTGCGTTCCGGCCCGTTCCCAAGGTCGAATCGGCAGTGGCGCGGCTGACGCCATTCGCGGTAAAGCCGCATGCCGCGTACGACGAGACGCTGTTGCGGCAAGTGGTCGCGGCGGCATTTTCGCAGCGGCGCAAGATGCTGCGCAACACGCTACGCGATTATCTGACGATGGAAGACTTTGATGCGCTGGCAGTGGCGCCGACCGCGCGCGCGGAGACTTTAAGCGTCGGCGATTTCGTGCGCATCGCGGATTACGTGGCTATGCACAGAAGAACCGCCAGGATGCCATGAGCGCCCAGTAAAACAAATCAAAAACAACTGCAACCGCGAAGGCGCTAAGGCGCAAAGAACTTCTGATTTGATTTTCCTTTGCGTCCCTTTGCGCCTCAGCGTCTTTGCGGTTATTGTTTTTCTCTGCGTTTCCTCTGCGTCTCTGCGCCCCTGCGGTTATCGCCTTTGTCCTTCTTGGCGTGCTTGGCGACTTGGCGGTTAATTATTCTTTTTCTGAACGAATTCGATCTTGTAGCCGTCCGGATCCTCGACGAACGCGATCACCGTCGTGCCGTGCTTCATCGGCCCCGGCTCGCGCGTGACCTTGCCGCCGCGCCGCTTCACTTCGTCGCAGGCGCGATAGGCATCGTCGACGGCGATCGCGACATGGCCATAACCGCTGCCGATGTCGTACGATTTCGTGTCCCAGTTGTGGGTGAGTTCGAGCACCGCCTGCTCGGATTCCGGTCCGTAGCCGACGAACGCCAGCGTGAAGCGGCCTTCGGGATAGTCGTTCCGTCGCAGCAATTGCATGCCGAGCACGCTGGTGTAGAAATCGAGCGAACGCTCGAGATCGCCGACGCGCAGCATGGTGTGCAGAATCCTCATATTTCCACCATCTCGAAATCTTCCTTGCGGGCGCCGCATTCGGGGCAGGTCCAGTTCATCGGCAGATCGTCCCAGCGGGTGCCGGGCGCGATGCCCTCGTCCGGCAGCCCTGCCGCTTCATCGTAGATGAAACCGCAGATCAGGCACATGTAGGTTTTGTAAACTTTGGTTTCGATGTCGCTCATGGGATGATAGGCTGTTTTTCGGTTAAAATTGAATTCTAAACGAAATCGCCGTCCGGAAATCCCCATGTCCTTGTCGGTTTCATGGTCGGACGGTTTCTCATCACATCATGCCCGAAATCCCCCCGATCGTACTCGTTTTCGCCGCCAGTGATCCGACCGGCGGCGCCGGCATTCAGGCCGACATCACGACGCTCACCAGCATGGGCTGTCACCCGCTGTCGGTGATCACCGCGGTGACGATCCAGGACACGATGGGTGTCGAGGACGTGATGCCGATCGATGCCGAGTGGGTGACCGACCAGGCGCGCTGCGTGCTCGAAGACATGCCGGTGGCCGCATTCAAGCTCGGCGTGCTGGGCAGCATGGAAGTGATCACCGCCGTCGCCGAAGTGGTGTCGGATTATCCCGAGGTGCCGCTGATCCTCGATCCGGTACTCGCATCGGGACGCGGCGACGAGCTGGCGTCGGACGAAATGATTCATGCGCTGCACGAGCTGCTGATTCCGCAGACCACCATCATCATTCCGAACAGCTCCGAGGCCCGGCGGCTGACGCTGGACGACGGCAACGAAGATGACAATCCGGATCTGCCGGAATGCGCGCGGCGGCTGCTCGCCACCGGCTGTGAATACGTGCTGATCACCGGCACGCACGAAAATACGCCGCAGGTCGTCAACGTGCTCTATAACCAGGACGGCGCGATACGCAGCGACACCTGGGACCGGCTGCCCGGCACCTATCACGGCTCCGGCTGCACGCTGGCGTCGGCGATCGCGGCGACCATCGCCAACGGCCTGTCGGTCGAGGAAGCGGTGAAGGACGCGCAGGAATACACCTGGCAGACACTGAAGATGGCGTTCCGTCCCGGCATGGGACAGCACATCCCGGATCGATTGTTCTGGGCGCGCGAGCAGGACGAGCCGGCCAACGATGATTAGCGGCCTCTACGGCGTGACGCCGGATTCTGATGACACAGCGCGGCTGATGCAGCAGGTGACCGCGGCGCTCGCCGGCGGCACGCGGGTGATCCAGTATCGATGCAAGGTCGCCGACAGGCAGCAGCGGCTGGAGCAGGCAGACGCATTGGCACGGCTGTGCCGCGCTCATCGCGCGCTGTTCATCGTCAACGATCACGCCGATGTCGCGGCCGAAGTGGGCGCCGACGGCGTGCATCTGGGTGCCGACGATGGCGACATCGCAACGGCGCGCGACCGTGTCGGCCGCCACGCGCTGATTGGCGTGTCGTGCTACAACCGGCTCGAGCTGGCGCGCGACGCTGTTGCGGCAGGCGCGGATTACGTGGCGTTCGGCAGCTTCTTCGCGTCGCGTGTGAAGCCCGGCGCAGTTCATGCGCCGCTCACTCTGCTCGGTGCGGCGAAGGCGGAGTTGCGGGTTCCTGTCGTCGCGATCGGCGGCATCACGCCCGCCAACGCGCAATCGCTGATCGATGCCGGCGCTGATGCGCTGGCAGTGATATCGGCACTGTTCGCTGCACCCGACGTCGCCCGCGCGGCGCGACAATTCTGCACCCTGTTTGCGACAACCGATCATGCCGGCGCATAGCGACCGGCTGTTCGCACGCGCGCAGGCCGTGATCCCGGGCGGCGTAGATTCGCCGGTGCGCGCATTCGGCGCAGTCGGCGGTACCCCACCCTTCATCGATCGCGGCGAAGGGCCGTATCTGTGGGACGCCGACGGCCGGCGCTACATCGATTACGTCGGCTCATGGGGACCGCTGATCGTCGGCCATGCGCACCCCGAGGTGCTCGCCGCCGTACAACGCGCAGCCGCGCGGGGGCTGAGCTTCGGCGCGCCGACCGCGGCCGAAGTCGAGCTGGCGGAACAGGTGTGCCGGCTGATGCCGGCGATCGAGCAGTTGCGCTTCGTCAATTCCGGCACCGAGGCGACGATGAGCGCGATCCGGCTCGCGCGCGGCTTCACCGGCCGCTCGAAGATCGTCAAATTCGAGGGCTGCTATCACGGACACGCGGACGCACTGCTGGTGAAAGCCGGCTCCGGCGCGCTGACCTTCGGCCAGCCGAGCTCGGCCGGCGTGCCGCCGGAAACAGCCGCCGATACCATGGTGCTTCCGTACAATGGCAGCTCTGCAGCCGAACAAACGTTCGCCCGTGAAGGCTCAAAAATCGCCGCGGTGATCGTGGAACCGGTGGCCGGCAACATGAATCTTGTCGCGCCGGATCCGGCGTTTCTGAACACGTTGCGCGTACTATGTACCAGACACGGCGCGCTACTTATTTTCGATGAAGTGATGACCGGCTTTCGCGTCGCACGCGGCGGCGCGCAGGCGCTTTATCACATCACGCCGGACCTGGTGACGCTCGGCAAGGTGATCGGCGGCGGCATGCCGGTCGGCGCGTTCGGCGGCCGGCGCGATGTGATGGCACAGATTGCGCCGCTGGGTCCGGTGTACCAGGCCGGTACGCTGTCCGGCAATCCGATCGCGATGGCGGCAGGGCTGGCAACACTTAAACTGATCCAGGCGGACGGCTTTTACGACCATCTCGCGTACATCGCCAAGCGGCTGACCGACGGCCTTGCCGAAGCGGCACGCCAGGCGGGTGTTCCGTTTTCGGCGCAGGCGGTCGGCGGCATGTTCGGCCTCTATTTCCGGGACACGCCGCCACGCAGCTATGCTGAAGTGATGGAATGCGACACCACGGCTTTCGGCCGCTTCTTTCACGCGATGCTGGACGAAGGAATTTATCTCGCGCCGTCAGCTTATGAAGCCGGCTTCGTGTCAGCCGCGCATCGTGAAGCCGATATCTATGCAACGGTAGAGGCCGCGCAGCGGGCGTTCGAAAAGCTGTGATTCGGGATTAGGGATTAGAGGAAGCTACCGGCGCGCTACGCGCGCCGCATACGTTTATCAATCCCTGATCCCTTTTACAGGTGGCCGTACGAATGCAGCCCGGCCAGGAACATGTTGACGCCGAGGAACGCGAACGTCGTCACGCCGAGCCCAATCACCGACCACCACGCCAGCACCGGACCGCGCAAGCCCTTCACCAGCCGCATGTGCAGCCACGCGGCATAGTTGAGCCACACGATCAGCGCCCAGGTTTCCTTCGGGTCCCATGACCAGTAGCCGCCCCATGCTTCGGCGGCCCACAGCGAACCAAGGATGGTCGCAATGGTGAAAAATCCGAAGCCGATCGCAATCGCCTTGTACATCACGTCGTCCAGCACTTCCGGTTTCGGCAGACGGCCGGCCAGGCCGCCATGGCTGGAAACAAGGTACGCAACCCCGGTCATCGCGGCCAGCGAGAACGAGCCATAGCCGATGAAATTCGCCGGCACGTGGAGCTTCATCCAGTACGACTGCAATGCCGGCACCAGCGGCTGAATCTCGTAGGCCTGGCGGTCGATTGCATACCACAGCAGGAAACCCACCGCCGCACTGACGACCAGCAGCACGAACGCACCCAGCTGCTTCGTCTGATAGCGGTTCTCGTAATACAGATAGAGCAGTGACGTGATGATGCAGAACAGCACGAAGACTTCGTAGAGATTGCTGATCGGAATATGGCCGACGCCGGGTCCGATCAGGTACGATTCGTACCAGCGCACCATCATGCCGATCAGCCCCATCGTGATCGCGCTCCAGGTCAGCGCCGTCGCGGTCTGGCCGACGAATACCGAGCGGCTGAACAGCGCGCCCCAGTAGGTGGCGGTCGCCATCACAAACAGCAGCGACATCCACATGATCGCGGTCTGGCTCGACGCCAGGTACTTGAGCCAGAACACCTGCTCGGCGCGCGCCGGATCGCCATGATAGAGGCTGATGCTGAACAGACTGGCCGCCGCAACCACCGCGATCAGGATGCGGATCGGCTTCCAGTGCCAGCCCAGGCCGCTGAATATCAGCGCCGCGCCGACCAGGAAGGTCTTTTCGTAGACGTCCATGCGGGCGCCATACATCCCGTATGCGACGGCAGCGCCGCTGATCAGTGCCACGGCAAACAGCCAGTCGCCCCATGACAGCCGCTTGACCAGCGGTGTCGGCTGCTGCGGCAAGCTTTGAGTCAGTTCCATCATCTACCCCTGATTAAATGATCGATGTCACGCTGGCGTTCGGTAAACTCTTTTTCGAATTCCAGCGTCTTGCGGTTGGCTGACATCGCGAACAGCACACGGTGCGCTGCCGGCTTGATCAACAGCCAGATGCGGCGTTCGCGGATGTAGAACATCGCGAACACCCCCAGCACCAGCAGCAGGCTGCCTAGCCACACAATATTCTTGCCCGGGGAACGCGTCAACTGCAGACCGCTCGCCCGCACCTGGTCGTAGCCCTGAAGCTGCAGATAAACCGGCGCGCCGTACAGGAAACTGTCACTCACGGCGTTCAGGCTGTCGCGCACGAAACGCTGCGTAGCGGCGTCCAGTTTCGCGTCGGCCAGTCCCGCCTGTTCCAGCGACAGGTCGTACGCCTGGAACGCGGCGCCCTCGAGAATCTTGAGATAAATCTGCGCGACTTTTTTCTGCTCTTTTTTCGGCACGGATTTCTCGAGAAAGTTCGCCAGCCCGACGAAACCGTCCGCCATGAAGATGTCGAGCACCCGTTCCGTGCTTTCGGTCAGCCGCTCGCGCAGCGTTTGCGATTGCGTGCCATCGCCGGCCAGCGCCGCCTTCACGAAGCGTGCCGCGATGGCCGGCCGCTCGGCCGTGTTGAACAACGCCGCACGCAGCCGCATGTAGCCGTCGATGCGCCCGCCGCCGTCGAGCGGCAGGCGTACGTAGCGGAACGGCTGGTTCGGCTGGTGGCGCACGCCCGACAGCAGGTACCAGTGGCCGCCGAACTCGAGCGGCAGCATGTAATTGTTGTACTCGGTCGCCTGGCCCTGCGCGTCGCGCAGCTTGTACTGGAAGCTCGGCCCGACGTTGCGCAGATCACCGTTGCCGGTATCAATCGCCGCGGCCCCGGCGCCGGCAAAAAAAGTCTGCGAAACGGCTTCCGCATCGACCTTCGATGTCACCGGGTTGTCGATGCTTTTCTGCACGTTGAACGAACGGAAATCGGTGAACTCGACGCGATACTTGCCGTGCGGCGTGCTGATTTCGTTCGTCTGGTTGACACTGCCCTTGAGCTCGAACGGCTGGTTGTCGGTGAACAACGGCCAGCAGCGAATCTTCAGGTGGGTGCCGCCGTCGGCAAAGCTCGCCTGGTAAATCGAGATGCCATCGATGTTCAGCGGATGATTGACACGGATCGTGCGTTCGATGGTCTTGCCGGTGCGCTTGTCGCGAATCACGAGATCGCTCGCAAAACTGCTCGGCTGGCCGGTGTCATAGTGTGTGATGTGAAATTTTTTCAGCGCAATCACAATCGGCAGCTCCTGCACCAGATAGCCGCTGCCGGAATTGATGAATATCACGTCGGCGCTGGAGCCTTCCGGAATGTTGACGTCACCGCGAAACGCCGCGCTCGATGCCGGCAGGCGGCTGCGCGCCGGCACCTGGCTTTGCGGGATGTCGCGCGTCTCGATCACCTTCTGGCCGGTGAGCTCCTCGAATCTGAGCGGCAGGTTGCTGTCGATCAGCGCGCCGATGCAGATGATCACAATCGCGGCATGGGTAAAGATGTAGCCCAGGCGATGCCAGCTGCCGGCCTTCGCCGCAATCAGCAGCGCGCCGTCGCGCTCGTTGATCCGGCTGCGATAGCCGCGCGCCGCCAGATACTCGGTCAGGCGCTGGATCAGCGGTTGCGGCGCGCCGGCAAATTCGTAATCGGCGCGATGAGCAAACGCCTTCAGCGACGATTCCGCCGCATGCTCGCGGAAGCTGCGCATCTCGCGCAGCATCAATGGTGCATTGCGATAGATACAGAGGCTGGTCGAAGCCACCAGGAAACACAGGATCAGCAGAAACCAGCCGGTGTGGTAGACGTCGTACAGCCCGAGCTTCTCAAACAGCGGAAACCAGAACTGACCGAATTCAAAGGCGTAATCGGTATAAGGCTTCCCCTGCTGCAGCACGGTGCCGATGATCGAAGCGATCGCCAGCACCGTCAGCAGACTGACGGCGAAGCGCATCGAGCTCAGCAATTCGTAGCAACTGCGCGAGAATGAGGGTTTTTTGGACATTGGAAATACGAAAGGGTGACCGCGGTCACCCTTTTTGGTTCAGTCGCCGGCGCTGCCCCGGCCCATCCATGGAACCTATATTCAATGCAACCCGGAAATGTATTCCGCCACCGCCTTCATTTCGTCGTCCGAAAGCTTGCCCGCAATAGTCTGCATCATCGCGTTCGGATCGTTGGCACGAGCGCCCGAACGAAACGCCTGCAGCTGCGCGACCACATATTGCGCATGCTGCCCGGCGAGGCGCGGAAACTCGGTCGGAATGCCGGCACCATCGGCCGAGTGGCAGGCCATGCACGCCGGAACGTTCTTGTCCATGATGCCGCCGCGGTAAATCGCTTCGCCCGCCTTGGCCAGTTTGGCGTCGGTGGCATAGCCGAGCTTCGGCTTCTGGCTGGCGAAATAGGCAGCCAGATTGTGCATGTCGTCCTGCGACAGGTTGGCGACCATCGCGCTCATCACTGCGTTCGGACGCTTCGCCGGCTTGCCGTCATGGGCCTTGAAATCCGAGAGTTGCGTATAAAGATAGGCGGCGCCCTGTCCGGCCAGCTTGGGATAAGTCGGGTTGGTGCTGTTGCCGTCCGCGCCATGGCAGGCAGCGCAGGTCTGCGCGACGATTTTCTGGGCCTTGGCCGGATCGCCCTGGGTCAGCCCCTCGGCACGAACCGACAACGATAATGCCGTCATGCCAAGCAATGCGGCCATCGCCATGCGATACTTCATGCGCTCTCCTTACGCCAGTACAATTCGGGAAAACAAACAAAAAACGGCATTTTATCGTATTTGTCATGCGTGGCGCCAGCTTGCGGCCGCCTTGCCGGAGACTCATGAACCCCTTCGACCACGCCGTATTCTTTGCATCGGCCTATCAGCTCGCGGAATTGCCGCCCGACAGCGGCGCGGAAGTCGCATTCGCCGGCCGTTCCAACGTCGGGAAATCGAGCGCGATCAATGCGCTGACCAACCGCACCCGACTCGCGTTCTCGAGCAAAACGCCGGGCCGCACGCAGACCATCAATTTCTTCGCGCTCGGCAACGGCCGCTACCTGGTCGACCTGCCGGGATACGGATATGCCGCCGTTGCGGCCGACACCCGCAACCACTGGGGGCTCGTCGTAAGCACCTACCTGCAGCAGCGCAAATGCCTCAACGGTCTGGTCGTGCTGATGGACGCCAGGCATCCGATGACCGCAGCGGACCGCCAGCTGATCGAGTGGTTCGCGCCCGGGGGCAGGGGCATCCACATCCTGCTGACAAAAGCCGACAAACTGCGGCCGGCGGCCGGCCGGCGCGTGCTGCGCGAAGTTTCGGCGCAGTTGCCGCGGCACCACGGCCGCTGCACCGCGCAACTGTTCTCCAGCCGGCTGAAGGAGGGCGTCGACGAGGCGCGCGCCGTGATCCTGGAATGGCTGGAATAATCCGCCGCCCGATCACGACAGCAGCATGCGTTCGAACACCCGGTCGCGCATCCCGGCATGCATCAGCGCGGCCGCGACATGGATCGCGATCAGCGCCAGCAGCAGCCAGCCGTTGATGATGTGGATGTCATTCAGGATCGTGTAGATGGTGTGGCTTTCCCAGCCCCAGGGCGGCAGATGCCAGTGGTTGAAGAACTTGATACCCCACTTGCTGAAGTTGGACGCGACATAACCTGACACCGGCTGCACCACCATGCAGACGTAGAGCAGCGTGTGACTCCAGCGGGCGCCGATCACCTGCCACTGCGGCACCGTTCGCGGCAGCGGCGGCGGACGGTGCCGCAAGCGCCATGCGAGGCGCGCGAAAATGAAACACGCGACGATGATGCCGAGCGACTTGTGCAGGTTGGTCCACCACGTGCGCGGCGGCGTATCGCGCGGCACGAAGAAGCGCAGATAGAGCCCGAGCGCGATCATTCCGAGAATCATGATCGCGACCAGCCAGTGCAGCGCCACCGCGGCGCGAGTGTACTTCGGCGCTTCAGCGCTCACGGCAGTCATGGATGAATCGCCACGCCCCATGGCTTTTTCCCCACCGCAATGTCTTTTATCTTCTTGTTAGTCGCAGTATCGATCACCGACACCGAGTCGGAGCGCCCATTGGCGACATAGAGCTTGCTGCCGTCGGGTGTGATCGCCATGTTCCACGGCCGATGGCCGACCGGTATCGTGGCAATGATCTTGTTGGTCGCGGTATCGATCACCGACACCGTGTAATCCTTGCCGTTCGAGATGTAGACGCGCTTGCCGTCGGGCCGCATTTCGACTCCGTTGGAGAACTTGCCTCCCGGGATCTTCGCGATCACGTGGTGATCAGCGGTATCGATCGCATACACCGTGCTCGCCAGCTCGCAGCCGACGTACGCGACCTTGCCATCCGGCGTGAAATCGATGCCGCGCGGACGCTTGCCGACCTCGACCTTCGCCACCTGCTTGTGGCTGGCAACGTCGATGATGTCGACCTCATCGCCGTCTTCGGCGCCGACATAAACCTGTTTGCCGTCGGGACTGAACGCCGGATGTTCCGGATTCTTGCCGGTGACCTTGACTGAAAATGCTTCCTTGTTGGTGGCAGTATCGATAAACGCAACGCGATTCGCCTCTTCGACCGCCACCGCCACCAGGCTACCGTCCGGCGAGATGTCATTGCCTTCGGGTGACGCACCCAGCTTGACGGTCGTGATCACCTTGCGCTGCTGCAGATCGACCACCGTCAGTCCGTTGGGCTGTGTCGTGACATAGAGCCGGCGACCGTCGGGACTGACGACGGTGCCGCGCGGACGGTCGCCGACCGGAAACGACGCCAGCACTTCGTCGGACTTGGTATTGATCACCGATATCGTGCCCGAGCCTTCGTTCGGCACGTACGCCGTGGGCGCCGCAAGCGCGAAAACGGGGAGCAGTGCGAGAACACCAAACAGAGCCAGTTTATACATTTCCCGGTTCAACCTCCTGGACAGAATTGAAAGACACATTGCGATCCATCACGCAACGCACGGCAATCCAGCGGCCGGCATGATCGATCGTCGCGATCATTTGCGACCCCGAAAAAAAAACGCTGGAAAACAATTCCAGCGTATTAGTGGAGGAGGAAATGACTGAAACGTCGAAACGACGTCCGACAGGTAACGCGCAATTCCCATGCCAAACGCCACAATAAAAAATTTGCATTGAATTACAATCATGTCCGGCCACCGCAACGCATGAACGACCGCGCTCCAGTAGCACTGAAATGCAACATAGTGTCACAAGGCAGTGTTCCATATTGATTCGCCGGTCGGATGAACGAGCCGCTCTCAATCGGCATTTTGTCCCCCGCTCGGCGCTCCGAATGTGTAACGCACGCCGACCCACATCGCCCGCGGCGCTCCCGGCGTGCGGAACTGCTCGGCGGTCACCGCGCCGGCATCGAAGGTATTGCCGGGGCCGTTGAAAAAGTTTTCACCGAGCAGACCGAAGGTCTGGTACGAGCGGTCGAACAGATTGTCGATGCGGGCAAACACCTCCCAGTGTTTTGCCGGCCGGTACGACGCATCGAGATTGACCAGCGCATAACCCGGCACCGGCCCGTTGACGTCCCGGTTGTTCTCGTCGCCGCGCGCAAACTGGCTCGATGCCGCATAGAGATTGGCACCGACCGAAAAGCGCGGATCGAAATCATATTGCACGCGCGTCTTCAGCAGATGACGCGGAATGCCCGGGATATGGTCGCCCGGGTTGACCCGGATGTCGGCACAGGTCGGGCACGAAATCGGCGCGGCGGATGAATTGTTGGGGCTGTTCATCACGAAGCTGCTTTGATAGGTCGCATCGAGGTAGGTATAACCGACGCCGAACGTCCAGTGGCCGACGTGGCCGCTAAGGTCGAGCTCAATCCCCTGGCGCCGCGTTTCCGGGATGTTCTGAAAATAGCCGGCGTTGAGCGCCCCGCCGCCGGCCGACACGAACTGGATGTCATTTTCCAGATTGGTGCGAAACAGCGACGCACGCCACACCAGATGCTGCGCCAGGCGGCCGCGCAGCCCGCCTTCCCAGGTTTTCGATATCACCGGATCGAGCGCGGGATCACCGAGAAAGTCGTTCGGCAGGCTGCACGGCGCGTTCGGATCGGCACACGTCAGCTCCACCGGCGTCGGCGCGCGCATGCCCTGGTTATAGCTGACGTAGCTGGTCAGCGCGCGGTTGATCCTGAACGTGACACCGGCCGCCGGATTGAAATGGGTGAAAACGTGATCGCCGTTCAGCGCGGTGCCGAGCTGGTCTTCGAGCTTGACCTGTGCGCGGTTCCAGCGTCCGGACAGCGTCAGATGGGTGCGTTCGTTGACGGCGAAAGTATCGGTGAAATAGAGGCCGTAATAATCATTCGTCGCCAGCAGCTTGGTCGTCAGCTCGGCCGGGCCAAACAAAATGGCGTCGGTGTCGCGCGACGCAGTGAAATCGGCGGCGCCGGTGTACTGCGAAAAGCCGGTATGGCCGTGGTCGAGACTTGCACCGAGCACCAGCTGGTTGTGGAATTTTCCGAGGTCGTTGAGCAGCGTGAGCTGCAAGGCGCCGCCCGATCCCACCTGGTTCGCATAGCCGATCACGTTCGATGCCGGCGCATTGCCGGCGCTGACCGGCTCGCCGGAGTCGAAGTCGTCGTTGACATTGCTGTTGAAGCCATACTGCCGCAACGACCGGTAGTAGAGGTTGGCCGAAATGAGCGTGGTGTCGTTGAAGAAATGGCTGCCCCGGACGTTGAAGAACGACAGATCGTTGGAAATGATGTCAGGCGCCGTGTAGGCCTGCGCCGGATTGCCGAGCATCGACAGCGGCAGTGCCTGCGTGCCCTGCAGGTTGTTGCGCGTGCCGGCAAAGCTCACGTCGAGATCGGAGGTCTCGTTTTGCCAGCCGGCCTTCGCAAAGATCTGATTGACGCGGCTCGGCGAGCGATCGCGCCAGCCATCCTGCTGGAACAGATTGCCGGTAATGAACAAATCCGCGTTCTTGCCGTGCGTGCCGCCCTCGAACTCGAACTGGCGCCGCCCCCAGCTACCGCCGAGCGCCTGCGCCGAAAATCCAGGATACTCGAATCCGGATTTGGTGTTGATCGACAACGCGCCGCCCAGCGTGTTGAGGCCGAACACCGGATTGGACCCGGGGATCAGATTGATACTGGAAATCGCCGACTGCGGAATCAGGTCCCAGTCGACCGTGTCGCCGAACGGATCGTTGACGCGCACGCCATCCATGAACACCGACAGGCCCTGCGGTGTGCCGATCAGCGGCGACGCGGTGAAACCGCGAAAATTGACGTCGTTCTGGAACGGGTTGCCGACGGTTGAATTGGCATTGACGCTCGACAGATTCTGATTGATGAAGTTGGAGAAATCGATCGTGTGCTGATTTTCGATCTGCTTGCCGGTATAGGCCTGGACGTTGGCCGGAATCTGGTCGGCCGGCACGCCGATGCCGGGCAGCGGCGTGGTGCTGATGACTTCGACCGTCGGCGCCTCGATTTCGGTCGCGGGGTTCTTTTTCGTGTCGTCCGCCGCCGCATGCGACGCGCTGCACAGAACGGCAAACATCGCCGTTCCAAAACCCCATGCACTGATCACGGGTCGACGCACTCGTTTTCCTCCTGGGGCAATCGGGATTGGGGATTTGAGATGTGGGATTGGAGAAAGCTTCCGGCGCGCCAGGCGCACCGCATTATTTTCCAATCCCCAATCCCGAATCCCTACTCCCATCCTAAAACCGGTAACTCGCCGACACCCCGACCAGATAGCTGCGTCCCGGACCCGGTGCATAAAAGCGGCCGTTGGCGTCGCCGACGATCACCGCCGCGACGTAATCGCGATCGAACAGATTGTCGATGCGCGCGAACTCGGACAAAGTCCACGCGCGATGCTTCTGCGTGAAGCCGGCGCGCCAGTTCGCCAGCGTGTAGCCGTCGGCGAACTCACTGTTCGCGTCATCGACGTAGACCTTGGACTGCCAGTACCCTTCGAGCGCCGTCGAAAAACCGCTGGCGGCGTCGCTCCACGAGACTTCGCCATAGAATTTGTTCTGCGGCACGCCGGGCAGATGATTGCCCGGCGCGACGTCGGTATTCGGTGCGGAGCAGAAACCGACGCAGGTGGTGAACGGATCGCGGTACCACGCTTCGAGATAGGCGTACGACAGATACGCGCCAAAGCCCTTGCCGAAACGGGTGTCGAGCGAAAATTCCAGGCCGCGGCGGGTGGTCGCGCCGGCGTTCTGGTAGGTGGCGCGGCCGCCGGAATTGCTGAACACCACGACCTCATCGTGCGTGTCGACCTTGAACAGCGCCAGATTCGCCTGCGTGTCGGGGCCGAGGAATGCTTTGACCCCGGCTTCATAGCTGGTGCTGCGCGACGGATTGAGATCGAAGTTGAGCCCCGTCTGGCCGTTCGGCCGGTACGCCATTTCGATGAAAGTCGGCGTCTCGAATCCCTGGCCGACGTTGGCGTAGAGGTTCACCAGCGGCGTCAGGTGGAACAGCACACCGGCCACCGGCGTCACCGCGCTCTGTGTCGCGGCGCCGCTGTCATCCGGATTGTCGGTGGTGATGAAATGGTCAATCGAGTGAAAGCGCACGCGCGTGTTGCGCACGCCGCCGGAGAATGACAGGCGCTCGGTCGCGTCCCAGCGCGCCTGCACGTACTCGCCGGTGCTGTCGGCGATGTCGTCCTCATCGCGTTTCAGCGCCCCCTGCGATCCGAAATCATTGATGTAGCCCTTGCGCGCGTCCGCCATGCGCTCGTAGTCGATGCCGGTGATGACCGACAGCGGCCGCCCGGCGAGTTGGCCGTGATGGGTGAGACGGATCTCGGTGCCACCGAAGGTGCGGTCGAATGCGGATACGCCACCGGAGCTGGTCGGCGAATTCTGGCTGGCGAGCGGTATCGGCAGAAACTGCTGATTGCTGCGCGTGCCAAGATAACCGGTGATTTGCAGCACGTTGGCGCCCAAGTGCTTTTCATACACCAGGCCGGCCTGCCGGTTGCTGAGACTGCGGCGAGTGTTGAATTCATAGGCGCTCTGCTGCGCCTGGCGCGGATTTTCCTTCAGCTGCTCCTTCGTGAGTCCCAGCGGATCGAGATTATCAGGCTGGTCGAGCGCATTGACGACGAACGTGAGCTTCGAATCGTCGCTCAGGTCGTAGCGGAACTTGGCATTCAGATGATCCTTGCGTGCCGAGCTGTGCTCGCGATAACCCTGCGTTTCGGAACGCGACACGTCCACGTTGTAATTCAGTGCACCGTTGGTACCGCCGAACTCGAGACCGCTGCGGAAGGTGCCGAAACTGCCGCCCGACAGGCTGAACGTGGCGGTCGGCCGCGGTGGACCGTCGGCAGTGAAAATCTGCACCACGCCGCCCGACAGATTGCCGTAGAGCGCGGAGAATGGTCCGCGCAGAAACTCGATGCGCTGCGCCGAAGCGAGGTCGAACGCGCCGATCGAGCCCTGTCCGTCCGGCATCGTCGCCGGAATGCCGTCGACGATCACCCGTACGCCGCGCAGCCCGAAGGTCGCGCGCGCGCCGAAGCCGCGCGACGAAATCTGCACGTCCTGAGCGGAGCTGCCGCGGTCCTGCACCACCACGCCGGGCAGCCGCTGCAGCAAAGCCGGCGCACCGGTCGGATGGGTATCCTGGATCACGTCGGAATCGATCGCATCAATCGATGCCGGCACGTCGAAACTCGGCGTCTCCTCGCGCGTGCCCGACACCACCACCGGCGACGTCGAAATCACGTTCTGCTGCGCCCCGGCCGCTGCCGCCGGCGGTATCATGCCCGCCGTCGCAACCGACGCCGCAACCGCCGCGGCAGCGCGTCCGCAGCCGCGTCCGGCGATCCTCCATCGCATACCCGCCCTTTCACAACACTGTTGTTTGCCCGGCGTGTCACCGCGGCGCGCACAATACAGCGGCGCCACGGCGCCGGCCGCGGAAATCCGGTGGCATTACCCGATGCTACGAACCAGCCGTATCCATCGTCCACCGTAAAATGCGCAGCCGTGGTTCATGATTTTCATGATTCACGGCTCGATCAGACCGGCGCGGATCGCCGCCAGCGCAATTTCCGCCGCATTCGATGCACCGAGCTTCTGCTTGATGTTGTAGAGATGGGTGCCGACCGTGCGCGGACTCAGGTTGAGCAG
>DASSON010000170.1:0-7421 GCA_035700525.1 Burkholderiales bacterium | reverse complement strand
AATCGCCCGGTCCCTTCGGGTTGTGGCCCAAAAGCGCGTCTGCGGCGTTGCGTCGCTTGCCCATAGAACGACTATGGGGGGCACGCCGCGTCTTGCATCCGCATCTTTTGGGCCACAACGCATCACGCGAATATCCATGAGATAGGTTCGCCATTGTAAACTACGGAGCACAAGGCGCCAAAGCAGCCGCCCCGGCCGAACGGCCAAAATGCCTTGTAGCCACCCGCCGTTTCCGCTAAGTTAGCGCACCGTGAAGCCCACTGATGCCACTCCCGGCACGTCGCCGGCCACAGCCGCCGACGCGGTTCCGGCGTTACGCTTCTCCAGCGTTTCGAAAGCATTCGGCCAGGTGCCCGCGCTCGCCGATTTCTCGCTCGACATCGCCCCCGGCGAACTGTTCGGACTGGTCGGTGTGAACGGCGCCGGCAAGACCACGCTGATCAAGTGCCTGCTGGATTTCTGTGCCGCCGATGCCGGCACCATCGACATCTTCGGCACGCCCCATTCGCGCACCCGGGCGCGGGCGCCGCTCGTCTTTCTGCCGGAACGCTTCAATCCGCCGCACTTCCTGACCGGCCGTGACTTCGTGCAGTACATGCTGACGCTGCACGGGCGCAGCTTCGATCCCGGCCGGGCTGCGCACATGCTGACGGCGCTCGATCTCGATCCGGCGGCGCTGAAACGGCCGGTACGCGCTTACTCCAAGGGCATGACGCAAAAGCTCGGGCTGGCGGCCTGCCTGTTGTGCGACAAGGCGCTGTACGTACTCGACGAGCCGACCAGCGGCCTCGATCCAAAGGCGCGGGCGCTGCTGAAAGCACAGTTCAGGGCGCTGAAAGCGCGCGGCGCGACGCTTTTTTTCACCTCGCATGCACTGGCTGACGTCGACGAAATCTGCAACCGCATGGCGGTGCTGCACGACGGCCGCGTGCGCTTTGCCGGACCCCCTGATGAACTGTGCCGGCAGTTTGAAGCCCCTGACCTGGAGCAGGCGTTTTTGCACTGCATCGACGACCGCTCCGGGCAAACTGTCAATAACCCCCCGCTTCTGGCAAAATGAACCTGTTACCGAGGGCCGTGAACAAGGAAAAAAATGTTGGACAAGGGGGGTAATAAACCTGATCTTCTGATCGTCGACGACGATCCACTGATCACCGACACGCTCAACTACGTATTGAGCCGTGATTTTTCCGTTTACGTCGCGGAATCGCGCAGCCAGGTACAAAGCGTGCTGCGGCAGGTCGACGAGCCGCCGCAACTGGCACTGATCGATCTCGGACTGCCGCCGACGCCGCACGTTCCGGACGAAGGCTTCAAGCTCATCGGCGAGCTCATTGCGCAGGCCCCCGGCATCAAGATCGTGGTGCTGTCGGGGCAGAACGACGACGCCAACGCGCGCCACGCCCGCACCCTCGGCGCGATTGAATTCGTCTCCAAGCCGTGCGAGCCGGACGACCTGAAGAAGCTGCTGCTGCAGGCGCTGGAGATTCGCGACGTCGAGCGCGAGGCGACCGTCACCGACGACGGCCTGATCGGTGACAGCCCGCCGATCCGCAAATTGCGCGAGCAGATCGTGCAATACGCGCGCTCGCCGTTTTCGGTGCTGATCGAGGGCGAATCGGGCAGCGGCAAGGAGCTCGTTGCATCGGCGCTGCACCGCCTCAGCGAACGTGCCGCCAAGCCATTCCTCGCGCTCAACTGCGCCGCCATTTCGCCGACGCTGGTGGAGCCGACGTTGTTCGGCTACAGCAAGGGCTCATTCACCGGCGCCACCAACGCGCGTTCGGGCTACTTCGAAGACGCGAAGGACGGCACGCTGTTCCTGGACGAAATCGGCGAACTGCCGCTGGAACTGCAGGCGAAACTGCTGCGCGTGCTGGAAAACGGCGAGTATCAGCGCGTCGGCGAAACCCAGAGCCGCTTCTCCAATGCGCGCGTGATTGCCGCCACCAATCGCGACATGCGCCGCGAAATACGCAACGGCCGCTTTCGTTCCGATCTCTACCACCGCCTTTCGGTGTTCACGATCGACGTGCCGGCATTGCGCGAGCTGGGAGACGACAAGCTGCGGCTGCTGGAGCACTTCCGCGATTTCTATACGAGGCAGGCCGGCGCCCGACCGTTCGAGCTCGATCCGGACGCGCACGCGTTGTGGCTGGATTACAGCTTCCCCGGCAACGTGCGCGAGCTGCGCAACATCGTGATCCGTCTGATCACGAAGCACGGCGGCACCACGGTGACACCGGACCACCTGCGCTCGGAACTGGACCTCGAAACGCTGGACGACGTGACTCCGACGCCGGCGATTGCACACGACTTCAAGGCCACGCTCGAAGCGGCGTGCCGTCACCTGCAGTCGCAGCAGGAAGGATTCGACCTCGACCACACGCTGCAGCAGTGGGAGCGCGGCTACGTCGAGGCCGCGCTGACGCTGACGCAGGGCAACCTGACGCGCGCGGCCAAGCTGCTCGGCATTCATCGCACGACGCTCTACAGCCGCATGCAGCACTACAACAGCGGCCAGACCGAATCGGGCTCGTGATGAGCGCCCGCTCCCGCAACAGTCTGATTCGACCGGGCGCGTGATGAGGGCCCGCGACGAGCGCGGCCGCTAGCAATCAGCATCATGTATTACCAGCACTTCGGTCTCGATCGCCCCCCGTTCAGGATCACGCCCGACACCGGCTTTTTCTTCGGCGGCGGCAACCGCGGCGCGATCCTGGAAGCGCTGGTCTATGCGGTGACGCACGGCGACGGCATCGTCAAGGTCACCGGCGAAGTGGGCACCGGCAAGACCATGCTGTGCACGATGCTGGAGTCGCGCCTGCCCGCCAGCGTCGAAACCGTCTACGTGCCGAATCCCAACCTGTCGCCGCCCGAGATGCTGACCGCGATTGCCGGCGAACTGCACCTCACGACACAGTCCGGCGCCACCCGCATCGAGCTGATGCAGCGGCTGGCCGCGCACCTCGTCGAGCGCCATGCGAAGGGCCAGCGCGTGGTCGCGTTCATCGAAGAAGCGCAAAGCATGCCGGACCAGACGCTGGAGGAAATCCGCCTGCTGTCCAATCTCGAGACGCACAGCGACCGCCTGCTGCAAATCGTGCTGTTCGGGCAGCCGGAGCTCGACGCCAGACTGCGCGCCCCCAGTCTGCGGTCACTGCGCGACCGCATCGCGCACAGCTTCCGTCTGCAGCCGCTCACCGCGCGCGAGATCAGCGGTTATCTGCATTTCCGGCTGCGTACTGCCGGCTACCGCGGCCCGGACCTGTTCTCGCGTCGTACGGTACGCATGATCACATGCGCCTCGCACGGCCTGGCGCGGCGTGTCAACCTGATCGCCGACAAGGCGCTGCTCGCAACATTCGCCGACAACCGGCACGAAATACGCGCGCGGGACATCCGCACCGCGGTCGGCGAAACGGCGTTTGCGGAAGCGCAGGCACGCCGTTTCAGTCCCGCGCGCGCCGTGATCGCGCTGCTCGTGATCGGCGCGGTTGCGGCTGCCGTCTGGTACGCATTCAAAGCCGGTGGCATCGCCCGGCTGGCGGCGGCCAGCCCGGCATTTGCCGCACTGGCCGCCGCGGTCACACCCGCGCCGGCGCCCGCGCCCCGTAGCGTGACGACCGGCACCGCGTCCGCTGTCGCCGAGCGGGACACCACTGTCCCGCCTGCAGCAAAGCCGTCGCGACCGGCTCAAGCACCGGTCGCACAGGTGCAGACGTCGAATGCGGTCAGGCCGCCAAAACCCGCCGACCCGGCGAATGCGGCCGTTGCCACCAGCGGAAGTGCCAAAACGGCGGTTCCGGCCGCGGCAAACGCCGCCGGCACTCCGACGTCGGTGCCGCCGGCGACTCCCGCCGATCCGGCGCCTGCAGCGAAATTGGCAAAGGCCGCCGCCCCGGCGACACCGGCAAAAACGGCCGATCACGTCGACCCGCACGGTGACACGGACGCCATGGCTGCCGTACCGGCGCAGCCGGCATCCGATTTGCTGCAGCAACGGCTGAGCGCGACCCGCCGCTGGCTTAATGACCCGGGCGGGCGCTACAGCATCCAGCTCATGTGGTCGCGCGATCCGGATACGTTGCGAACCCGCATCGACGACATCGCGAAGATGCTTGAGCGCGACAAGATTTTTATATATCGTATTGAGAAGAAACGGAAAACGTCGATGGTGGTGCTTTACGGCAGTTTTGACGATCGCGACGCCGCTGAACGTGCGCTGGCGCAGCTGCCGCAGACCCTGAAAGTCTATCGGCCTTATCTCAGAACACTGAGCGACATTCGCCAGGAGGCCGCGGAATTTCCGGCGTCATGATGCACGCCACGACGGAAAATAAAGCGGAACATCGCATGCAGAAGAAAAAAGGAGGGCTCATGCCGCGGCATGACAACAGGGGATGGTTTACGGGACGCGCACGCCGGACGCTGCGCTGGAGCACTGCGGCACTGGCATGTGCCGCCGCCGTTGCCGGCTGTGCGATCTATCATCCGACACTGCCGCCGCCGCAGGGCCACATCACGCAGCAGAGCGTCGCGCGTGCGACACCGCCCGCCACCATTCCGCCGCCGGCACGGACGTCGAATTTCCTGCCGCCACCGAAGCCCGCCGCACGGCCGCGCACCTACAGCGTCGTGGTAAACGACGTGCCGGTGAAGGAACTGCTGCAGGCACTGGCGCGCGACACCAAACAGAACATCGACATTCATCCGGCGCTCAGCGGCGTGGTCAGCATCAATGCCGTCAATCAGACGCTGCCGGCGATCCTCGACCGCATCGGGCAGCAGGTCAGCATGCGCTGGCGGCGCGAGGGCAGCACCATCGTGGTGCGGCCGGACACGCCGTACATGAAGACGTATCACGTCAACTACGTCAATATGACGCGCAAGATGTCGTCCACCGTCGGCGTGTCAGGGCAGATCGCCGGCGCGGTGGCGGACACGCAGAACGCCCAGCAGAACAGCGATCTGAATTCGTCCAGCACCACCGTCAAGACCATTTCGGACAACGATTTCTGGGGACGGCTGCGCGAGAACATCCAGAATATTCTGGCGTCGACGCAGGCGCTGACGCAGTCCACCGAGGAAAAGGTCGCACGCCTGCAGGCGATCAAGGCGCAGCGCGAGGCACAGCGCGCGCAGGTCGAGGCGGTGTCGCGCGCCGGACAGACCGCGCCCCAACTCTACAAGGAAGCGTTTCATGCCGAGCAGCAGCCGTCGCTGCCGGGTGGCGTCAAGGATGACATCATCATCAACCCGATTGCCGGCACGGTCAGCGTGCTGGCGACCGAGAAACAGCACAAGCTGATCCAGCAGTTGCTCGACAACATCTCGCGTGCGGTGCAACGCCAGGTGCTGATCGAGGCAACGGTGGTCGAAGTACAGCTCTCGAACCAGTACCAGGGCGGCATCGACTGGAGCCGGCTGCCGATCAGCGGCGGACTGAGCATCACGCAATCGCTGCTGGGCGCCAACCTGAACCAGGCGCCGTTCGCGTCGATCGGCTACACCAATTCGACGTCGAGTGTCGGCAATGTCAATGCGCTGATCAAGCTGCTGTCGCAGTTCGGCAACACGCAGGTGCTGTCGAGCCCGAAGCTGATGGCACTCAACAATCAGACGGCGATTCTCAAGGTCGTCGACAACATCGTCTACTTCTCGGTGCAGGCGTCGACCAACCAGAACCAGACCAACAGTCTCACCACCTTCAACACCACCGCGCACACGGTGCCGGTGGGCGTGATCATGACGCTCACGCCGCAGATCAACGCCAATGGCAACGTCACATTGACGGTGCGGCCGACGATTTCGCGCATTCTCGACTTCAAGCAGGATCCCAACCCGAACCTGATCGTCAACGGCCAGATCATCAGCAACCTGGTGCCTGAAATCCAGGTGCGCGAGATGGAATCGGTGCTGCAGATCGCAAGCGGACAGACGGCGGTGATGGGGGGCTTGATGGAGGACACGGTGAAGCGTGACAGCACCGGCGTGCCGGTGATCGAAAACGCACCCGGCGTCGGCGAACTGTTCAAATACCGCAACGAGCAGGCGAGCAAGAACGAGCTGGTGATTTTCCTGCGCCCGACGGTGATCAAGAACCCGTCACTGGCGTCCGACGAGCTCAAGGATTTCCAGCGCTTCCTGCCCAACCCGCAGACGTTCGACACACCGTAATGAGCCTGCTCATCAAAGCGCTCGAAAAAGCCGCGCGCGAGCGTCAGGAAAAGAACGCGCGGGAGGGTGCCGGCACGGCCATCGACGGTCTGGCGCTGGAGCCGATGCTGCCTGCTGCGGACGACGATCCGCCCGCCGCCGCGGTGACGTCGAATGACGAACAGCGCCAGGCGGCATCGGCATTCGTCGCGGCGTCGGCACCGGCGCGCGGTTCGGTTGTCGTCGACTATGTGCGCGAGCGGCCGATGCTGGCGTTCTACATCGTTGCCGCGCTGTTCGCGATCGGTTACGGAACCTACGTCTATCTCCAGATTTCGCATCCGGCGCTGTTCATTGCGCGCGCCGCGCCGGCGGCACGGCCGGCGCCCGCGACAACCGTTGCGCGCGCCGTTGCAGCGCCGGCATCGCATGCCCGCGCGGTCGATCTGCACACCGCCTCCCGGACGCCGGAGACGCCCACGTCCGGCGCGACCGCAGCGAACACGGCAGACACGACAGCGCCCGTAACTGCGGCGGCAGGCGCAGCGGCCGCGTCACAGCCCGCCGCGGGACCCAGTGCAGCGCACCGCGACGTCGCCGCCATCACCCCATCAGACACGGACGCGGCGCAACAGACGGCTCTGCAAAAGCCGCGGCGGGCCTTTGCCGAAGCGCAGCAGCGGCTCCGGCGGGCAGCCAAGGCGCTCACCACCGACAAGGCACCGCCGTCAGCGAACCAGAATCCCATCAAGGTAGTGCCCGGCGGCGCCACGCCGGCAATCAACCCGGTGCTGACCCAGGCGTACGGCGCCTATGCGTCCGGCAACTATCGGCAGGCGCTCGATCTTTACCGGCGTGTCGTGCAGGCCGAGCCGCTCAACACCGACGCGCTGCTGGGGCTGGCCGCGGCGGCGGCACAAACCGGCAACGAAAAGGAAGCCGCACGCAGCTACGGCCGGGTGCTGAACATCGATCCGCAAAACGCACTGGCGCAGGCGGGGCTGATCAACCTGATGGGACGCAGTGATCCGGACGCGGCCGAAGCACGCCTGAAGCTGCTGCTGGCGCGCAAGCCGTCGGCCTTCGTTTATTTCGCGCTGGGGAACGTCTATGCCGGCGAGGGACGCTGGGCCGATGCGCAGGAAGCGTATTTTCACGCCTATCATCGCCAGCCGGACAATGCGGATTACGCCTACAACGTGGCGGTGGGACTCGAGCACCTGGGCCGCAGCCGGCAGGCGCTGCACTTCTACCGCCGCGCG
>DASSON010000169.1:0-5599 GCA_035700525.1 Burkholderiales bacterium | reverse complement strand
GGCCCGAAGCGGCGCTCGATGAACACTACTTTACCGCTGCGGTTGACCAGCACCACGGTCGATGCGCGCGTGCCGTAGAGTTGCGATGCGATGAACGCCGGAGACAGGTCGCGCTCGCGTTCGACACCGACGCCGGTGTCCGGCAGATGGTGATCCGGCGCGACGCTGCGGTCGGCGAGAAGCGCGAACAATGAAGGAATCAGATCAGGATCATTGCGCCGGAGCGTACCCTCCAGCTCCTGTTTGCCGCGAACCACTTTCGGCCACGGCGTGTCGAGCAGGCTATTGCTCAATCCATGAACACCGGCCGTGATCCGGGTTGTACCGGTAGCGCGGTTCGAATGAAACCACAATCCGCTGTGATCGCCGACGATCAGGCAGAAATCATTGTATTCGCGGTCCGCTTCGGAAACGGCGTCGAGATATGCGCCAGGCGCCGTGCTGCCGCGCAGGAATCCGGCGGTCAATTCACCGCGCGAGCGCGGCGCGGTTTTCGCCGGGATGCCGTCGCGATAATTGGTGACCGCGGCGAATCGTCCGTTGCGCGAAATGCCGAGCCAGGTGCCGCCTTTTTCGAGATCGCGCCCGGCGCATATCAGCGGCGCGTCGCTCCAGAAACCGGCCGCCGCTGCCGGTCGTGCGTAGGCTTCGTCGCGATTGGCGGCGACGACCAGCGGCCAGTCGGGGTGTGTGTTGTGTGCGAACAGAACCAGGCACATGTCAGATGAACCTGCACACCGCTGCACATTTTCGATTTCCCCTTTGCAAGGAGGAGCCGGGCGGATTTTGCGCCGTTTGGGGGCGGCAGACCGTCATGGGGCGGTATGCACGGATTCAAAGCATTCGGTCCGGCGCCCGCTGCCGGACTGAAGACAGGCAGCGAAGCCGCTTTCCGCTACCGCGGCAGCCAGCGCGCGTTCGAATGCGGCGGGGTCGCCGATACCTTCGTAAATTTCCATCCACAGCAGCGGCTCGCCGCGTTTTTTCATGAAACGTCCGCTGATGCCGGTCGCGGTCCGTACCGCATCGAGCAATGTGTGGACCTTTTCCTCGCATGCCGCCGACTGTTCCGCGGCGACGCGATAATAAATGTAGTAGGCGAGAGGCGTCACAATGCGATTCAATGCGCCGGCGCAGCGACGGCGGCCGGTAATTCGTACGGCAACGGGAGCAGCTCCAGCGCCGGACCGTCCGGCGCGTTCCAGCGCAGTGCGGCGGCTTCGATCGCGGTGATCTGGGCCACCGCCAGCACGTCATGTCCGCCGTCCGGTGCGGCGGCGGAGTGGGCGATCATGCCGCACGCCTGCGCCGGATCGCTCGGATCGAACACCGGTTCGCCTGCTTGCGGCGCCTGACTGGACGCGATGTGCGCGATGCACATGCGCCGCTTCAGGCGTCCCAGATAATGCGTGCGTGCGACGATTTCCTGTCCCGGGTAACAACCCTTGCTGAAGCTGACGCCGCCGACGATGTCGAAATTCATCATCTGCGGCACGAATTCATCCTGTGTCTGCGGCAGCACGGCCGGCACGCCGGAGCGAATGTCGAGCCATTCCCAGCACGGCGAACCGGCTGCCGCCGCCTGTCCGGTCAATCTCTGCCACAGTCCGGTGGCGGCATCCGGTGTGGCAATGATTTCGTAACGCGGGCTGGAGCCGGGCAGACACATCACCAGCGCGTTGTCGCGACGTGCGATCGCAAAAGGTTCGTCCAGCGCGACATTGCACGCACGTTCGATGATGTGCGGCGCAGCGGCACCGGCGACACCGATTCGTACCACGGTATCACCCGTGATTTCGGCTTTCACCCGTGAACGCAGAATGAACATCGCCAGACGCTTGCGGATCGGTTCCGCCAACGATGCCGGCAACTGCATGAAATACTCGCTGCCGGTGCCCCACAGCGTGAAGGCCGCCAGCAGCCGGCCCTTTGGCGAGCAGTAGCCGTTCAGCTGCGCGCGGTTCTCGGCCAGATGCATGACGTCGTTCGTGAACTGGCCGTTGAGAAATGCCCGCGCATCCTCACCGGAAAAGCGGATGACATCCAGATGCGAGAGATCGCAAACAACGCCATCGGCACCTGCCGCCTGAAGTTCGGATTGCGGGTCGCCGAAGTGCTGCACGACCCCGTCGCGGATCATTGCGTGCTGCTGCTGAAGAAAGGTTTCCCAGTGCTGATTCATCGCCGGCCGTTTGCCCTGTAAGGTTCGTACTGTAACGCATTCCGAAACATTCTCAATTATACCGGCAGCACGTGTTCCCGGCATTTGGAAACCGCCCGGCAAACCGTTAACATCGCCCCTTTGCCAACAGGGATTGGAACGCGGATGAAAGACATCAGACTGGTCGTTTTCGACATGGCCGGCACGACGATAGAAGATGCCGGCCAGGTGCCGGAGGCGTTCACTACCGTGCTGCACGAGCACGGCATCGAGATCACGCCGGCAGCGCTGCAAAAGGTCCGCGGCGCATCGAAGCGTGACGCCATCCGCCATTTCGTCGAGCACGCCGGCGTGCCGGCCGACGGCATCGACGCGCGCACCGACGTGATCTTTGCGGCATTCCGCGAACGGTTGACCAGCATTTTCTCACGGGACGGCGTGCGCTGGATTCCCGGCGCGACCGACACCTTCAAGTGGCTGCACGAGCATGACATCAAGGTTGTGCTCAACACCGGTTTCGATCGCGCGGTGACCGATGTCATTCTCGATGCGGTCGGCGGCAACGGCGTGGCCGACGCGATCGTGTGCGGCGATGATGTTGCGCTGGGACGGCCGGCGCCGTACATGATTTTCCGTGCGATGGAGTGCACCGGCGTCACCGGCGTGCGGCAGGTGGTCAACGTCGGCGACACCGTGCTTGACCTGGAAGCGGGCACCAACGCCGGCGTGCAAGGCGTGGTCGGCGTGCTGTCGGGCGCGCACTCGCGCGAGCAGATGGAACCGCGGCCGCATACGCATCTGATCCCGAGCGTGGCGGAGTTGCCGGGTATTTTAGGGGAGTAGGGATTTGAGATTGGGGATTTGGCAGGAGTTGCCGCCGCGACGTGCGCGACGAATTGTGGTCGGCGTGGTGCGCTTCGCGCACCACTGTTTTCACTAATCCCCGATCCCCAGTCCCTAATCCCTTTTCTCAAGGTCCTGTATCACCGCCATCAGAAAGCGCCCGGCTTCGCCGCCGGTGACGACGCGATGATCGAAAGTCAGCGACAGCGGCAGCATGCGACGCACCGCGGGCTTGTTGTCGACCGCGACGACCTGCTTCGAAATACGCCCCGCGCCGAGAATCGCGACGGTCGGCGGCAGCACCACCGGTGATGCATAGCGGCCGACGATGGAACCGTAATTCGACAGCGTGATGGTATTGCCGCGCAGCTCTTCCGGCGGCACCTTGCGCGCGCGGGCATCACGTATCAGATCATCCAGGCCCCGTTTCAGGTCGTTTGCATCGCGCTCGCCGACATCGCGCAGCACCGGTACCAGCAATCCGTCCGGCGTATCGACGGCGATGCCGAGATCGATTTTCTTCAGCACGTGGCGCCCGATTTTCTGGCTGTCATACCACGCGTTGAGCGCCGGCTCGGCACGGCAACCGGCGATCAGCGCGCGGATCAGCCGCAGCAGGATGCCGGCATCCGGCGCCCAGTGATCGATGTCGGCGTCGTCCATGATGGTGGCGGACGCGACCTCGGCATTGGCCAATGTCATGTTCTGCGCCATCGCGCGCCGCACGCCGCGCAGCAGCTCCTGCGGTCCGACTTCGGCGAGGATTCGCGCGACGCGTTCGATGTCGCCGCTGGTGATCAGGCCGTCGTGTCCAGTTGGCGTGACCATTGCCAGGTCGATATTGAGCTTGCGCGCCAGCGCGCGCACTGCGGGCGTCGCCTTGATACCGGCGGCGGCAGCGGTCGGCGCCGGCGCTTCGCGGGGCGCGACGTCGCTTTCCGCCGCGACGGCGCCGACCACCGTGCCGCTGTCCCTGTCGCCGTCGTCGCCTTCGAACCCGATCAGCGGCTGATCGAGATGCACGATGTCGCCCGGTTTGCCGTAAAGCCGGGTGATGCGTCCGTCATACGGCGCGGGGATCTCGACGATTGCTTTCGCGGTTTCGACCGACACCAGCGGCTGGTCGGTCGTTACGTCGTCACCGACGGCAACCAGCCATTCGACGATTTCAGCTTCCTGCAACCCTTCACCCAGATCGGGCAGCTTGAAGATTTTCATGATATGGCGGGCTCTTGTATTCAGCAGGTGAATCGAAACATGCGAACGGCACCTGATTTCATTTCTGGCCAAAGCAGGAGCGAGGCACAACGGCAGCCATCTTTTCAGACACCGCCCACCACCCCGTCCGCTTCGCGTCCACCCCGCCTCGATAAGGCGGGGAAAACTTTCGTGTTATTTGTCGACCCATTCATTCTTCCCGACGACGTCATGGTGCGTGGCTCGTGATTTCCCCTCCTGTTTTTAAGGAGGGGTGGACGCGAAGCGGACGGGGTGGTTGCTTTTCCCGTACACCCCATCACGCAAACTCCATCGTTTTCCTCACCGCGTCGATAATGCACTGCTGACCCGGAATATATTGCAGTTCCAGCTTCGCATACGGCATCACAGTGTCGTAGCCCGTCACGCGCGCGACCGGCGCCAACAGCGTGAGCAAGCCCTGTTCCGCGAGCAGGGCGGCGATTTCGGAGGCGAAGCTGGCGGTGCGGGGCGCCTCGGTGACGATCACGCAGCGGCCGGTTTTTGCGACCGACGCGAGTAGGGTGCCGGCATCGAACGGTTTGAGCGTAGCGACGTCGATCACTTCGGCGAAAACACCCTGATCGGCCAGCGTGTCCGCCGCACGCAGCGTTGCGTGTGTCATCGGGCCCCACGTGACGAGCGTGATGTCGGTGCCTTCGCGCAACGTGAAGCAGGTGTCAAGCGGCAGTGCCTCGCCGTTGTCGTCGACCGTTTCGCGCACCGCGCGGTAGAGGCGGGTCGGCTCCAGGAACAGCACCGGATCGGGATCGTCGATCGCCGCCAGCAGCAGCCCGTAGGCGCGGCGCGGTGACGACGGATAGATCACGCGTATTCCCGGAATGTGCGCGAACATCGCTTCCGGGCTTTCGGAGTGATGCTCCGGCGCGTGGATGCCGCCGCCGCACGGCGTGCGCAGCACCATCGGACAGCTCAGGCGCCCGCAGGTGCGATGACGCATGCGGCCGGCGTGATTCACGATCTGGTCGATGCAGGTGTAGGCGAAGCCGGAAAACTGGATTTCGGCGACCGGCTTCAACCCCTCGGTGGCCATGCCGATCGCCATGCCGGCGATCAGGCCCTCGGCGAGCGGTGTATCGATCACACGCTCGGCGCCGAATTTTTCCACCAGGCCCAATGTTGCACGGAACACGCCGCCGTCCTTGCCGACGTCCTCGCCCAGCACCACAACATCGGGATCGCGCGCCATCGCGTGATGGAGCGCGAGATTGATCGCCTCGACCAGCGTGATCTCAGCCATTGCCGCGGCCTTTCCGTGCGAGCGCCGCAGCGCGTTGCATGACCAATGCGGCCGGCAGTGTTGCGTGGAGGTAATCGAACATCTGTTGGGGTGGCGGA
>DASSON010000168.1:0-41373 GCA_035700525.1 Burkholderiales bacterium | reverse complement strand
GAAACAGCAGCGGCGTCGAGATGTTGTACGGAAGGTTGCCGACGATGCGCAGCCCGCTGCCCAGGCTGGAAAACCCGAATGTCAGCGCGTCGCCTTCGTGAAGGGTAAATTTTTCGCGCGGAAAAGTGCGTGTGAGATGAGTGACCAGGTCACGATCGATCTCGATTGCATGGAGGTGGTCAACGCACTCGATCAGCGCGCCGGTCAGCGCGCCGAGCCCGGGGCCGATTTCGACTATCCGGTCATCCCGCCGCGGTGCAATCGCGTCGACGATGTGCGCGACGACACTGCGGTCCGTCAGGAAGTTCTGGCCGAAGCGTTTGCGGGCGACGTGCATTTATAGAACCGTTGAACCGTCAAGGCGCCGAGCACGCCAAGGAAACCAAAAAACTGCAACCGCAAAGACGCAAAGGGCACGCAAAGGAAAACCAAACCAGAAGTTCTTTGCGACTTTTCTTTGCGCCTTCGCGTCTCTGCGTCTCTGCGGTTATCGTCTTTGTTCTTGCTTTTCCCTGGCGTTTTTGGCGCCTTGGCGGTCAACCGTTTTTTACCTGGTTCGCCGCCAGCTGAGCCGCCAGTTCGACCGCGGCCTGCAGACTGCCGCTGTCGATTTTTCCGCTGCCGGCAAGCTCCAGCGCCGTACCGTGGTCAACCGAAGTGCGGATGATCGGCAGTCCGAGCGTGATGTTGACCCCGGAGCCGAAGCTCGCGTATTTCAGCACCGGCAGGCCCTGGTCGTGATACATCGCCAGCACGCAATCGATCGTCGCCAGCCGCTCGCGGTTGAACAGCGTATCGGCCGGCAGCGGTCCTTCGACGTCGAGCCCTTCCGCGCGCAGCGTTTCGAGCGCCGGCACGATGGCGTCGATTTCCTCGCGGCCGAGATGGCCCGATTCGCCGGCATGCGGATTCAATCCGGCGACGGCGATGCGCGGATGCGCGCAGCCGAAGCGTGTGACGAGATCATGTCGCAGCACGCGCAGCACCGCTTCCAGCAATTCGCGCGAGATGCGCGCGGCGACTTTGCTGAGCGCGAGATGCGTCGTCGCCAGCGCCACCCGCATGCCGCCGCCGACCAGCATCATCACCACCTGCGGTGTCGCGGTGCGCTCGGCGATGAATTCGGTGTGACCGGTAAACGGAATACCGGCATCATTGATCACGCCCTTGTGCACCGGCGCCGTCACCATCGCCCGAAACTGTCCGTCGCGGCAGCCGTCGACCGCCAGCGCCAGCGTGCGCAGCACGTAGCGGCTATTGTGGGGATCGAGCTGCCCTGCGGTCACCGGCGCCGCGAGCGGCGTGTGCAGCACGCTCAGCGCGCCCGCATCCTGCAACGGCGCCGCCTGCGGATCGAACTCGACGATCGCCAGCGGCAGACCGAGCAGGCGCGCACGCGCGGCGAGCAGCCGGCTGTCGGCAATGGCGACCAGCGGCCAGGCGCGCGGCCGCTGGGCGAGGATCACACACAGGTCGGGACCGATGCCGGCGGGCTCGCCGGCGGTAATGGCGATCGGCGGATCAGTCTGCTCCACGTCGGCAATCCGTCATCGCCCGCACATCATTTCTGATCGAGGCGAACGTCGATGTAGGCTTCGTCGCGCAATTGCCGCAGCCATTCCTGGCCGGCTTCATCCGCCTTGCGCTGGTGAATCGCCTGCCGCGCCAGCAGCTTCTCGCGATCTTTCGACACATCCATCTTGCGCCGCCCGAGCACTTCGATCAGGTGCCAGCCGAACGGCGTGCGCACCGGCTCGCTGATCTGCCCGACCTGCAGCGCGTTCATCGCGCGCTCGAATGCCGGCACCGTGTCGCCCGGTGACACCCAGCCAAGATCGCCGCCCTTGCTGGCGCTGGCGTCGTCCGAATACTGGCGTGCCAGCTGCGCGAAATCCGCGCCGTTTTCCAGCCGCTGCCGGATCTGCAGCAGGCGGTTGCGGGCTTCGTCGTCCGACAGCACTTCGCTCGGCTTGATCAGGATATGCCTGACGTGCGTCTGTTCGACGATCACCGGGTCCTGTCCGCGCTTGTCGTCGAGCTTGATGATGTGGAAGCCGTTGGCACTGCGCAGGATCGGACTGACGTCGCCGATTTTCATTGTCTTCAGCGCGTCGGTGAAAATCTGGGGCAGGCGGCCGGCCGGGCGCCAGCCCAGTGCACCGCCCTGCATCGCGTCCGGCGCATCCGAATAGGCGGCCGCGACCTGGCGGAAGTCGGTGCCCTCGTGGATTTCGTTGAGCGCGGCCTCCGCGCGTTTGCGCTGCTGCGCAATCTGCTCCGGACTCGCCTGTTCCGGAACCAGGATCAGGATGTGCGACAGGTTGTATTCTTCGCGGCCGCCGGAATGCTCGCGCTGCATGCGCAGATAGTTGTCGACCTCGCCTTCGGTCACCACCACCTTGTCGTCGACGTCACGCTGGCGCAGCTTGGTCAACGTTATTTCGTTGCGAATGCGGTCGCGAAACTGTTCCCACGAAACCCCCTGCTGTGCCAGCGCGCCGCGCAGCGCATTGACCGTCAGCCGGTTGTCCTGCGCAATGCGGGCAATCGCGCGCTGCAGCTGGGTGTCGTCGATCTTGATCCCGGTCTGCTTCGCGTACTGCAACTGCACCTTCTCGGTGATCATGTGTTCCAGCACCTGCTTCTGCAGCTCGGCCTGCGGTGGCAGCGACGTGCCCTGCTGCTGCAGCTGCTGCTCGACGCTTTTCATGCGCTGGTCGAGATCGTTCTGGGTGATCACGTCATCGTTGACTACCGCGACGACGCGGTCGAGCAGCACGATCGGCTGCTTCGGCATGCTTTGCTGCGCGTACGCGCCGCCGGCGGACAATACCCACAGCACGCAGCAGGCGGCGAGCAGTACGAAGCGCGGCCATGCGGCATACCGCGGCTGGTGCCGTTTCATGCGCGCCGCGGCGCGCATCGCGTCCGGGCTGCCATGCATTACGCGAATGTTCATCAGATCGAAATCGGTTCCGGGCTAGTAGATCGGAAACGGACCAGGCTGCGGCTGGGACTGCGTCCCGGGCTGCATGTAGCCGCCGATATTTTGCTGCAATAGACTCAATGGATTGGAGCCGAGATTCGTCAGTCCGTTCAGTTCGAGCTGCACCACCACCGACGTCGTGGCATCGGTGGTGGCGGTGGCGAAACGGTGGGCGACCACCCGTACGCCCCAGCAGCCGGCATTATAGGCGAATCCTCCGAGCGCTTCGAGCGTCCTGTTGTCGAACATCGAGTAATTCCAGCGGCCGAGCACCGTCCAGCGGCTGTTGATCGGCCACTGCGCGGACAGATCGATCTGATTGTATTCGTACTGCTGGTTGTAGTTGTAGCCGACGTTGATCACCTTGCCGGCGGCCGGCTGGTAGCGCAATGCGCTGTAGAAGCGCTGCGTCTGCCCGAGATAGGGCGTGTACTGCCACGAAAAATCGGCGTTCCAGTTCGGAACGATGGTGCCGCTGGCGATCGCGAGGATGTCCGATTTGTCGTCGGTGCGGGGCGCCACGCCGGGCAGCGTCACGCGCTGCGGCGTGAAGTAATAGCGCTGCGCAACGCCGACCCGCAATTGCTCGGCGCCGGTGTCGGGATCGATGAAGCGTGAAATGACGCCGGCGGTGAGCTGGTTGGCGTCGTTCACGCGATCGCCGCCGCTGAACTGGTTGTCCGAAAAGATGGTCGCGAAGTTCAGATCCTGCAGGCCGGTGTCGAAAATCGGAATCTGGCTCTGGTCGCGAAACGGGATATAAACATAGTACAGCTTGGGCTCCAGCGTCTGCGTCATCTTCTGGCCGGTCCAGGCCGTGATGTTGCGTTCGAACGTCAGGCCGGTTTCGGTGCTGAACGTCGGCACGGTGCGCGACAGTGCGCTCGGCTGTCCCGGTGTCACTGGGTCGGTCAGCTGGTAGCGCGCCATGTTGACACCAATCTTCGGTGTCACGTACGCATATGCATTCTGCAGCGGCATGCTGAGCGTGGGATTGGCAAGCAGGCGCCGCCCGTTCACCATCGTCGGATGGCTGAAGTCGTCATACATGCCGGTGAAGTCGAAATCGAACCAGCCCAGGTTGTCGGGCTTCGACGCGGTGAAAGTCAGTTCCGGCCGGCGGTTGTAGGGCGGCGTCACCGGCACCAGCGGATCGGTCTGCAGTGTCTGCCAGCTGCTGACCAGCGCCTGAAACGTCCACAGTCCTTCGCCGTCGCCCCACAGCCCGCTTTTTGACAGCGCACCCTCGCGCGGCAGCAGCACTTGCGACGTGGTTTGAAGCTGCGTCGACAGGTCGGTGAAATAGAAATCGTCCGATACCCGCTCGATGTCGAGCCAGCCGTACCAGCCGTACGGCAGGCTCTGAGTGTGCTGCCAGAAAAACGCACTGCGATTTTCGCCGTTGCGCTGATTGTCGGAAGGCAGCACTTCATAGTGCGCAGTGCCGTTGAAGGTCGGCTCCAGATAGCGGAATTCGTTCGACAGCAGCACGCCGCGCTTGCCCATGATCTCGGGCGTGATGGTGGCGTCCATGTTGGGCGCGATGTTCCAGTAGTACGGGATGCTCAGCGTCAGTCCGGTTTTGCCCGAATTGCCGATGGACGGCAGCAGGAATCCGGACTTGCGTTGTGCATGCAGCGGGAACGACCAGTACGGCGTGTACGCAATCGGCACGCCCTTGAATACCAGGCTCGCACCGTGCGCGACGCCGACGTTGCGGTCCTGGTCGATGTCGAGCTGGTTCGCGCGCAGGTACCAGTCATCGTTGCCGCACGGGCAGGTGGTGTAGTCGCCCTGTTCCGCGCGGTACTGATGCTTGCCCTCGAAAAACAGCTTGTCGGCCGAGCCGCGCCCGCCGCTCTGATGCAGGCTGTAATCCGGCTTGTTCATGAAGCCTTGATCGGTGGTGAGGTTGAGCTTCAACTTCGGGCCGGACAGCACATCACCGTACTGCTGCAGCTTCACGCGGCCGGTCGCGGTCACTTCGTCCTGCACCTGGTTGTAATGCAGCTGGTCGGCGTAAAGCGACTGTTCGCCCTTGTGCAGGCGCACGTCGCCGTGCGCCTCGATCGATTTGTTATAAGTGCCGCCGAGCTGATCGGCGTCGATGAATATCGGCGGATTGGCCTGCGAGTTCGAAGCCGGTGCGGCCGGAGCGGTCAGAGTGGGCGAGAGTTTGAGTCCGGGCCCGCCGGCCGCGGCACAGGTGGCGGCCGCCAGCGCGCACACGAGCGCGCTGGCGAGCGACATGCAGAACGGACGGGCTTTCATCGATGGTGGTCGCGGGGCGGGATGATAAAATCGTGCCAGTCCATTTACTACCTTGATTCGGTTACGACGTGACCCGCGCGCAACAATTGCGGACCTGGATCGCGGCCCTCTACCCGGGGCGAGCGTTTCGGCTGGAGCCGGCATCGGCGGATGCCAGTTTCCGGCGCTATTTTCGCATAACTTTCGGCGACAGGACGCTGATTGCGATGGATGCGCCGCCGCAGCACGAGGACTGTCGCCCGTTCATCAAGGTCGCGGCACTGCTGGGCGCTGCCGGCGTGCATGCGCCGCAGGTGCTGGCGCAGGATCTCGATGCCGGCTTTCTGCTGTTGTCCGATCTTGGAAACACCACCTATCTCGCGGCACTCGACGACGCCAATGCCGATGCATTGTTCAGTGACGCGATTGCCGCGCTGCTGAAATGGCAGCTCGCGAGCCGGCCGGATGTGCTGCCGTGTTACGACGAGCCGTTGCTGCGGCGTGAGCTCGATCTGTTTCCTGAATGGTACGTCGGCCGTCACTGCGGCATTACACTGACGCCTGCCGAACGCAAAGGGCTGGCCGAAGTAGGCGATCGTCTCGTCGCGTCGGCGCTGGCACAGCCGGCGGTTTATGTGCATCGCGACTACATGCCGCGCAACCTGATGGTCAGCGAGCCCAATCCCGGCGTGCTTGATTTCCAGGATGCAGTGTTCGGTCCGATCAGCTACGACGTGGCATCGCTGTTCAAGGACGCATTCATCAGCTGGGATGAAGCGCGCGTGCTCGACTGGACGGTGCGTTACTGGGAACGTGCGAAGCGTGCCGGGCTGCCGGTGGATCCCGACTTCGGCGCGTTCTACCGTGATTTCGAATGGATCGGGCTGCAGCGCCATCTGAAGGTGCTCGGCATTTTCGCGCGGCTGCATTACCGCGATGGCAAAGCCGGTTATCTCGACGACACACCGCGCTTCATCGCTTATGCGCGCGCGGTGGCGCAGCGTTACGCGGCGTTTACGCCGCTGATGGCGCTGCTCGACCGGCTCGAAGATGCGCGCGCGGCGGCGAACCCGGCGTCGTGAATCCGTTCGCATGAAGGCGATGATTCTTGCGGCCGGCCGCGGTGAACGCATGCGGCCGCTGTCCGACACGGTTCCAAAACCCTTGCTGCCGGTCGCCGGCCGCCCGTTGATCGTGTGGCAGCTGCAGCGGCTGCGGCGTGCCGGTATCGTCGAGATCGCGGTCAACGTTGCGTGGCTCGGCGCAATGATCGAGGAAACGCTCGGCGACGGCGCCGCGTTCGGCGTGCGTATCCGTTATTCGCACGAGACGGCGGCACTCGGTACCGCGGGCGGCATTGTCAACGCATTGCCGCTGCTGGGCGATGCGCCGTTTCTGGTAGTGAGCGCAGACATCTGGTGCGACTATGACTTTTCGCGCCTGGGCATTGCGGCGGCCGCCGCGCATGCCGGCAAAATTTCCGCACATCTGCTGATGGTGGACAATCCGCCGTATCACCCGCGTGGCGATTTCACACTGGCGGACAGGCGCATCGGCGTCGGTGACGGCGAACGTCTGACCTACGCCAACATCGGTGTCTATCGTCCGGATTTCTTTGCCGGCCTGGCGCTTGGCGAACGCGCCGACCTCGGGCAATTGTTGCGCGCGCGCATTCCACGGGGTGATATTTCGGGCGAGCGCTGCGACGATTCGTGGATGAACGTCGGCACGCCGGACGATCTGCGGCGGCTCGAGCGGCTGCTGCAAACACCTTGAACCAACCGGCCACCCCGGCAACGTCCGGGAGCATATAATCGTCGCATGGACACGATCGACACTCGAGCCGGCATCTATGCCGCGCGCCGCGCGCGACTCGCGGCACGGATGAAACAGGGCGTCGCGGTGGTTGCCACCGCGCCCGAGCGCATGCGCAATCGCGATGCCGCTTATCCTTACCGTTTCGACAGCTATTTTTATTATCTGACCGGTTTCACCGAGCCCGATGCCGTACTGGTGCTGATCGCCGGCGAAGGATCGAAAAGCATCCTGTTCTGCCGCGACAAGGATGTGGAACGCGAAATCTGGGACGGCTATCGCTACGGGCCGGACGGTGCGCGCAGCGTGTTCGGCTTCGATGATGCCCATTCGGTCACTGAACTCGATGAGCGGATGCCGGGACTGCTGGCCGACCAGCCGGTGCTGCATTGCATGCTCGGCGCCGATGCCGAATGGGATGCGCGCGTCGTCGGCTGGCTCAACCGTGTGCGCGAGCAGGCGCGCGCCGGCGTCGCTGCGCCCGCCGAAGTGAGAGAGTTGCGTGCGGCAATCGACGAGATGCGGCTGGTGAAGGACGAGCATGAGCTGGCGATCATGCGCCGTGCCGGTGCGATCTCGGCCGCGGCGCACGTGCGGGCGATGCGCACGGCGCGGCCCGGCATGCCGGAATACCGCATCGAGGCCGAGCTGCTGCACGAATTCCGCGCTCATGGCGCGCAGGCGCCGGCTTATACGTCGATCGTCGCCGGCGGCGTGAATGCCTGCGTGCTGCATTATGTGCAGAACGACGCCGTGCTCAATGACGGCGATTTGCTGCTGATCGATGCCGCCTGCGAGCTCGACGGCTATGCTTCCGACATTACGCGCACGTTTCCGGTCAACGGCCGCTTCAGCGCCGCGCAGAAGGACGTTTACGAACTGGTGCTGGCGGCGCAGGCGGCGGCGATTGCGGAAGTGGCGCCGGGCCGGCGCTGGAACGATCCGCATGACGCGGCGGTGCGCGTGCTGGCGCAGGGGCTGATCGATCTGCGGCTGATCGAAGGCAGTCTCGACCGGGTGCTCGAAAGCGGTGCGTATCGGCGCTTTTACATGCATCGCACCGGGCACTGGCTGGGACTCGACGTGCACGATGCCGGCGATTACAAGCGCGACGGCGAGTGGCGCGTGCTCGAGCCGGGAATGGTGCTGACCGTCGAGCCGGGCTGCTACATCCGGGCCGCCGACGACGTGCCGCAGCCGTTGCGCAACATCGGCATCCGCATCGAGGACGACGTGGTGGTGACCGAAGCGGGATGCGAGGTGCTGACTGGCGGCGTGCCGAAGCAGGTATCCGAGATCGAGTCGCTGATGCAGGCAGCCCATGAGTGAGGTATCACTCATGTCCGATGTCGTGATCGCCGGTGGCGGTCCGGTCGGACTGGCGGCGGCGCTGGCGCTTGCCGGCAATGGCTTCAACGTGACGTTGCTGGAAGCGCGGGTGGAGCCGGTTGGCGGCGCCGATCCGCGCCCGATCGCGCTGTCGCACGGCAGCCGCCTGATACTCGAGCGGCTCGATGCGTGGCGCGCGCTCGACGCCACGCCGATAACCACCGTTCACGTATCGCACCGGGAACAATTCGGCCGCACCGTGATGACGGCGGCACAGGCTGGATTGCCGGCGCTCGGCTATGTCGCCGGCTATCGCATGCTGCATGATGCGCTCGATGCATGCGTCGAACGTGCCGCAATCGACGTGCGCAAAGGCTGGAAGGCGGAGCGTGCGCGCGACGCTGGCGAGCTGATCGAAATCGACGCCGTGCACGACGGCAAGACCGTGCCGCTCGCGGCGCGGTTGCTGGTGGTGGCCGACGGCGGCAGTGGGTTGGCGCGTGCCAGTGTCCGGGAGTATCACCAGGCTGCGGTGACGGCGCGCGTTGCGACGGAGCTGCCGCATCGCAACAGGGCGTTCGAACGCTTCACGCCCGACGGGCCGCTGGCGCTGTTGCCGTTTGGCCGCGACATGGGGCTGGTATGGACGTCGCCGCCACCACTCGCGCGTGAACTCGGCGCGCTCGACGAAGCTCAATTTCTGCTGCGTTTACACCGCCACTTTGGCGACCGTCTCGGCGCGTTTACAACGGCGGGGCCGCGCGCAGTATTCGCGCTGGCGCTGCGCCACGCGGCGCCGGCCGGCGCGCGCACGGTGCTGATCGGCAATGCCGCGCAGGCGCTGCATCCGGTCGCGGGCCAGGGATTCAATCTCGGCCTGCGCGACGTGCGCGGACTGGCGCACTGTTTACGCCGCGATACGGCCGACATCGGTGCGCCGCGCATGCTGCGCGCGTTTGCTGCGGCGCGCCGCGCAGATCGCCGCCACGGCATCCGTTTCACGGATTTTCTGGCACGCGTGTTCGTCGGCGAGCGTAGGGTGCTGCCGCGCGCCGCCGGCATCGCGTTCAGCGTGCTCGATTGCGTGCCGCCGGTGAAAGACGTGTTCGTGCGGCACGCGGTGTTCGGCGTGTAATCGAATTTCGATTCGGCAACCATCTGTTTTGGCGCGATGTGATGAGCTGCCTTTTCTTCGGTCGCGCGAGCGATTAGAATCTGATCCTTCCCGCGTTACCTTCCGCTTGATTTGATTTGCGATGCGCATCGGTCCCTATTTGCTGAAGAACAATCTCATCGTCGCGCCGATGGCTGGCGTCACTGACCGGCCGTTCCGGCAGTTGTGCAAGACGATGGGAGCCGGCATGGCGGTGTCGGAAATGGTGTCCAGCAATTCGCTGCTGTGGGGTTCCGAGAAAACGAAACGTCGCGCGAATCACGAAGGCGAAGTCGATCCGATTTCGGTGCAGATTGCCGGCGCGGATCCGCAAATGATGGCCGAAGCCGCGCAGTACAATGTCGATCAGGGTGCGCAGATCATCGACATCAACATGGGCTGTCCGGCGAAAAAAATATGCAACGTGATGGCCGGCTCGGCGCTGTTGCAGGACGAGCCGCTCGTCGGCCGGATACTGGACGCGGTGGTTGCCGCGGTTGACGTGCCGGTGACACTCAAGATTCGTACCGGCTGGGACCGTGCTCACAAGAATGCGCTGAACATTCTGCACCTCGCCGAGAATGCCGGCATCCAGGTGCTGGCAATTCACGGCCGCACGCGCGCCTGCCTTTACAAGGGAGAAGCCGAATACGAAACCATTGCCGCGGTCAAGGCGGCGGCGCGCATCCCGGTGATCGCGAACGGCGACATCGACACGCCGCAGAAGGTACGGCAGGTGCTGGAATACACGAAGGCCGACGCGATCATGATCGGACGTGCGGCGCAGGGCCGGCCGTGGATGTTCCGCGAAATCACCCACTACCTCGAAACCGGCGAAATGCTGCCGCCGCCCGAAGTGGACGAGATTCACCGTGTGCTGGTCGCGCATTTGCATGACCTTTACGGCTTCTACGGCGAGTACACCGGCGTGCGGGTGGCGCGCAAACATATTTCGTGGTACACCAAGGGCCTCGTCGGTTCGGCCGCGTTTCGATCCGCGATGAACCGGCTGGAAAGCGCCGAAGAGCAGCTTGCGGCCATTGACGCGTTCTTCCTGCAGTTGGCGGGCAGGGCACGCCGGCTATGCTACGAAGAAGAAGAGAAGGAGGAGCTGGCTGCATGATCAACGAAAACGAAATGGCGCGTCTGGTGCGCAGAGCCATCGACGGGTATTTTTACGATCTGGACGGGGAGCGGCCCAGCGGCGTCTACAATATGGTGATCGGGTGCGTTGAAAAGCCGCTGCTGGAAACAGTGCTGCATCGGATGCAGGGCAATCAGACGCACGCCGCCGCCGCGCTCGGAATCAATCGTAATACGCTGCGCAAGAAGATGAAAGAACACGGGATCAAGTTTTAGGATTGAGGATCGAGGATTGAGGATTGAGCAAATATAGCGGCGCGTGAAGCGCGCCGGATGCTTTCCCTCAATCCTGGTGCCTCAATCCTCAATCCTGCCTCTAATATGTCTGTGATCAAGCAGGCGCTGATCAGCGTTTCCGACAAGACCGGCGTGGTCGAGCTCGCGCAACGGCTGCGCGGGTTCGGCGTCGCGATATTGTCCACCGGCGGCACCGCGCGGCTGCTGCGCGATGCCGGCGTCAACGTCACCGAGGTGGCCGACTACACCGGCTTCGCGGAGATGCTCGACGGCCGTGTGAAGACGCTGCATCCGAAAATCCATGCCGGTATCCTGGCACGGCGCGATCTGCCCGACCATGTGTCGGCGCTGACGTCGGCCGGCATCCCGACGATCGATCTGGTGGTGGTCAATCTCTATCCGTTCAGTCGCACCGTTGCGCGGCCGGACTGTACCCTGGACGAGGCGATCGAAAACATCGACATCGGCGGCCCGTCGATGGTGCGTGGCGCGGCCAAGAATTACCGTCACGTGACGGTGGTGACCGATCCCGCCGACTATCAGTCGTTGCTCGATGAGATGGCTGCCGCCGGTGGTGCGGTCAGTGCGGCGACACGCTTTCGGCTGGCACAAAAGGCGTTTTCCCATACCGCCGCGTACGACGGCGCGATCAGCAATTATCTGACGACGTGGCAGAACGAGACCGAACGCGAGGTGTTTCCGGAGCGGCTGAATCTGCAGTTCAATCGCGTCCAGGTGCTGCGCTACGGCGAGAATCCGCATCAGAATGCGGCCTTCTATCGCGACCTGGTGCCGGCCGCCGGCCGCATCGGTGGCTACCGGCAGCTCCAGGGCAAGGAGCTTTCGTACAACAACATCGCCGACGCCGACGCGGCGTGGGAATGTGTGCGGACTTTCGAGCGGCCGGCGTGCGTGATCATCAAGCATGCCAATCCGTGCGGTGTCGCCGTCGCGGCGACCCTCATCGACGCTTATCGCAACGCGTTCGGCACGGACCCGACGTCCGCCTTCGGCGGCATCATCGCGCTCAATCGTGAGCTGGAAGGCGCCGCCGCCGAAGCGATAGCGCAACAATTCGTCGAGGTGCTGATCGCGCCGGCGGTGGACGCCGCGGCGCGCGAAATGCTGGCGCAGAAGCCCAACATCCGGGTGCTCGTGGTAAAGCCGGAGGACGGCGCCAATCCGTTCGACTTCAAGCGCGTCGGCGGTGGTCTGCTGGTGCAGACGCCCGACACCGCGAACGTCGCCGCGTCGCAATTGCGGGTGGCGACACGGCGTCAGCCGAGTGCCGCCGAAATGAACGATCTGCTGTTCGCGTGGCGCGTCGCCAAGTTCGTGAAGTCGAACGCGATCGTGTTCTGCGGCGGTGGGCGCACGCTGGGCATTGGTGCCGGCCAGATGAGCCGCGTCGACAGCACGCGCATCGCCGCAATGAAGGCGCATAATGCTGAACTGGAACTTGCCGGTTCAGTGGTTGCGTCCGATGCGTTTTTCCCGTTCCGCGATGGTATCGACGTGCTGGCCGACAGCGGTGCACGTGCCGTGATCCAGCCCGGCGGCAGTCTGCGCGACGAAGAAGTGATCGCTGCTGCCGACGAGCACGGCTTGGCGATGGTGTTCACCGGGGTGCGGCATTTCCGGCACTGAGCCGTGCGTGAGGGGTAAGGAGTGAGGAGAAAAATGTGCCGCGGCATCAAGGGTTGGGGGTTACACCTCACACCTCACACCTCACACCTTACGCCCTCATGAAACTTCTCGTCATCGGCGGCGGCGGTCGCGAGCATGCGCTGGCGTGGAAGCTGGCGCAGTCGCCGCGGGTGTCGCGGGTGTTCGTCGCGCCCGGCAATGCCGGCACTGCGCGCGAAGAGGGCGTCACCAACGTTCCGATCACCGACATTCCGGTGCTGGTGCAGTTCGCGAACCGCGAATCGATTGCGCTTACCGTGGTGGGTCCCGAGGCGCCGCTGGCAGAAGGCATCGTTGATGCATTCCAGGCGGCCGGGCTGAAGATTTTTGGTCCGACCCGCAACGCTGCGCAGCTCGAAAGCTCGAAGGATTTCGCGAAAGCGTTCATGGCGCGGCACGACATTCCGACTGCACGGTATGCAACTTTTGACAATGCCGCAAAGGCCCATGAGTATGTGGATGATCATGGCGCGCCGATCGTGATCAAGGCCGATGGCCTGGCGGCGGGCAAGGGTGTGGTGGTGGCGACGACGGTGCCGCAGGCACATGCGGCGATCGACGCGATGCTGCCGGCGGAGAAAGCCGGCGCGCGTGTGGTGATCGAGGAATTTCTCGAAGGCGAGGAAGCCAGCTTCATCGTGATGGCCGACGGCCGCCATGCGCTGGCACTTGCGACCAGTCAGGATCACAAGCGGCTGGGCGACGGCGATGCCGGTCCCAATACCGGCGGCATGGGCGCCTACTCGCCGGCGCTGATGATCACCCCCAGCCTGCACGGCAAGATCATGCATTCGGTGATCAATCCGGTGCTGGCCGGCATGGAGCGCGAGGGCATGCCGTACACCGGCTTCCTTTATGCCGGTCTGATGATAGACCGCAATGCCGGCATCCGGGTGCTGGAATTCAATTGCCGCCTAGGTGATCCGGAGACCCAGCCGATCATACTGCGGCTGAAGAGCGACCTTACGCTGCTGCTCGAACATGCGCTGGCCGGCACGCTGGATCAGGTGGAAGCCGAGTGGGATCCGCGCATGGCGCTCGGCGTGGTTGCGGCCGCGCACGGCTACCCGGGTAATCCGCGTCAGGGCGATATCATCGACGGCCTGCCGCAGGATGGCGAGGATTTCCACGTGTTTCATGCCGGCACCGCGGCGAAGGACGGCCATCTGGTGACCAGCGGCGGCCGTGTGCTGTGCGTCACCGCGCTCGGGCACAATGTTCGTGTCGCGCAGCATCGCGCCTACGAAATTGCCGCCCGCATCCATTTCCCCGGCATGCAGATGCGCCGTGATATCGGCTATCGCGCACTGGTGCGCAAGGGGCGCTGATTTTTGCTGCGAGGGCATAGAGAAAGACAAAACCGTTATAGCATTTGTTTTTTAGTTCTTTGCCTGTGTGGTTAAGTCTTTCATCGGTTCATGAAGCTTTCCGAAGTCAAACCGTTTTTTGCCAACTTGCAGCAGACCATCCTTGTGCGGCTCGAGTCGCTCGACGGGGGCCGTTTCCGGCGCGATGCGTGGCAGCGCAGTGAGGGCGGCGGCGGACTGAGTTGTGTGCTGGAAGACGGCGAGCTGTTCGAGCGCGCGGGTGTCAATTTTTCGCACGTGTTCGGCGGACAGTTGCCGGGATCGGCGTCGGCCGCCCGCCCCGAACTGGCGGGACGCTCGTTCCAGGCGGCCGGCGTGTCATTGGTGCTGCATCCGCGCAATCCGTATGTGCCGACGGTGCATATGAACGTGCGCTTCCTGATCGCGGAGAAACCGGGAGCCGAGCCGGTGTGGTGGTTTGGCGGTGGCATGGACCTGACGCCTTATTACGGATTTCATGAGGACGCCGTTCATTTTCACCGCACCTGCCGGGACGCGCTGGCGCCGTTCGGCGACGACCGCTATCCGCGTTTCAAGAAATGGTGCGACGAATATTTTTATCTGAAGCACCGCGCGGAGCCGCGCGGCATCGGCGGCATCTTCTTCGATGATCTGAAGGAGCCGGATTTTGATACCTGCTTTGCGCTGGTGCGCAGCGTCGGCGAGCATTTTCTCGCCGCCTACGTGCCGATCGTCGAACGCCGCCGAGGCAACGCCTACGGCGAGCGCGAGCGCGCGTTTCAGGCTTATCGCCGCGGACGTTACGTGGAATTCAACCTGGTCTATGATCGCGGCACGCTGTTCGGGCTGCAATCGGGCGGGCGTGCCGAGGCGATTCTGATGTCGCTGCCGCCCGTAGTAAACTGGCGCTACGACTGGCGGCCGGAGCCGGGAAGCGCCGAAGAAAAACTCCATAGCGAATTTCTGGTGGCGCGCGACTGGGTGTAGCGGGCAGCATTTCGGATCTGCAATGGTGCAGCGATGCAACAGGGAGGACACTGCACATGAACAACACGGCGTCCCGTGCCGGGCAGTTCAAAAAAGAGCTCGGATGGTTTTCGCTGCTGACGATGAGCCTGGGCACGGTGATCGGCTCGGGCTGGCTGCTGCTGCCGAGCGTCGTCGCGTCGCACGCCGGGCCCGCAAGTGTGCTGTCGTGGATCGTCGCCGGCGCCATCATGCTGATCATCGGCCTGGTGTATGCGGAACTCGGTGCGGCATGGCCGGCGGCGGGTGCGGTCGCACTTTATCCGCGACTGTCGCACGGCAGCTTCACCGGCCACATCGCCGGCTGGGCGGCATTCATTTCGTATGTGATCATCCCGCCGGCCGAGGCGGTTGCGGTGACGCGCTATCTCGCGCCGTACCTGCCGTCGCTGACGACGCCGTCGCAGCATTTGACGGCGCTCGGCATCATGGTGGCGTGCAGCATTCTGGCGCTACTTGGCTTTCTGAATTATGTCGGCGTCAAGTACCTGGCGATTTTCCAGAACTGGGTCACCACGCTGAAATACATCCCGATCATACTGTTCGTTGTCGGTGCTGGCATCGTCGCCTTCAACACTGACAATTTTCATGCGTACGGCGGCTTCGCGCCGTACGGCGCATCGGGTGTGCTGCTGGGCACGGCCAGCACCGTGTTCGCGTACCTGGGATTTCGCCAGGCACTGGATTTCGGCGCCGAGGCGAGAAACCCGGGGCGCGACCTGCCGATCGCGCTGCTCGGCACGATCCTGGCTGCGGTGCTGACCTACGTGCTGATCGCGGTGATTTTCGTCGGCAGCGTGCAGTGGCCGGGACTGGCTGCACACGGCGTGGTCAGCGGCGACTGGCACACGCTGTCGAAACTGCCGGCGCCGCTTTATGACGTGCTGATCGCGGCCAGCCTGGGCACGATCGCGTTCCTGGTTTTCATCGACGGCATCGTGTCGCCGAACGGGCCCAACGCGACCAACGTCGGGACAGTGCCGCGGGTGCTCTACACGATGGCGGAAAACCGCACCATGTCGCCGATTTTCCTGCGGCTGAGTCCGACGCGCGGCACGCCCGGCTGGGGACTGTTCATCTGCTTTCTGGTCGAAGTCGGTTTCGTATTGATCACCGAGGGTGGTTTCGGCGAACTGGCGGCGGCGATCAGCGTCGCGTTCATGGTCGCGTACGCGATGGGACCGGTCGCCTTCGGCGGGCTGCGCGCGATTGCGCCTGAAGTACACCGGCCGTTTCGTCTGCCACTGGGCTCTGTGCTGTCGCCGCTGTCGTTCGTACTGGCGTCGCTGCTGCTGTACTGGAGCCAGTGGCCGCAGACCGGCCAGATACTCGGCATCCTGTTCGTCGGTGTGTTGATCTACATCGGTTACGCCATCGCCGGACGCATCGACATGAAGACGGTGCGCTATGGCGCGTGGCTGATTGCCTACCTGCTGATCATGGCGCTGTTGTCGTATCTCGGCTCCAGCCACTTCGGCGGCATCAACGTGATCACGTTCGGCTGGGATATTGTTGTGGTTGCGACCGTATCGCTGGCGCTGTATTACTGGGGCGTGCACCAGTCGCTGCAGTTCCGGCGCGATACGGAGGCGCGTGACGACGTCTGATGTGTGATTGCGGCACCGAGGCCGCAATCACCGGGTGGCGCGGGTGTCTGCGACGATGCGCGCCGGCACGCTGCCGCGCACCGAATTGGTCAGTATCAGTGCCTGCGCGCCGTCCAGCTCGTCGAGCGTGATGACGCGCTCGGTGGCGCCGAACGCAGGATCGGCCAGTACTGCGGCACGCATCACGCCGGGCAGCAGGCTGCACGATACCGGCGGCGTGTACCAGCGCCCGTCCAGCTTCACGAATACGTTGCTGCGGGCGCCTTCGGTGACTTCGCCGCGTTCGTTCGCGAACAGCGCGTCGAAACAGCCGGCCGCCTGTGCCCGTGCCAGTTCTGCATTGTAGAGCGCGCGCGCAGTCGTCTTGTGACGCAGTAGCAGATCGCCGGCGCGGGTGCGGTGCGGTGACACGATCACCGGCTGCGGTTCCGGCGCGGCGGCTGCCGCCGCAAACGGCGCGGATGTGATGTCGATGCGGCCGCGCTTGTCCAGCGTAAGGCGGACGCGATGGGCGGCGGTCGGATCGAATCCGCGCCGGTGTGTTTCCAGCGCCAGCAAGATCGCCGCACGGTCGCAGGCAAAGCCGAAATACGCTGCCGAAGCGGCAACTCGCGCTACATGCGCAGCGAGCCGCTGATAGCCGTGTTGCGGTTCACAGCGCAAGGTTTCGATCAGCGCGAATCCGGGATCGTGTTCCGAAAGAAAACTGGCCTTGAGCAGACATTCCGCGTACTCGTCGTCCGCGTCGGAGTCGTAAACGATGCCGCCGCCGACACCCATCTCGCCGTGGCCGTGTCCGTCGAGCACCAGCGTGCGGATCACAACGCTGCATACCACGTCCGCGTTCGGCGCAAAATGGCCGATCGCACCGGTGTAAAGGCCGCGCGGTGCGCGTTCCAGTTCGTTGATGATTTCCATGGCACGCACTTTCGGCGCGCCGGTGATCGAGCCGCATGGAAACAGCGCCCGCAGCAGATCGGCCGGTGTACGGTCGGGATCGACCTGCGCGCGAATGGTCGAAGTCATCTGCAGCAGTGTCGGATAGGGTTCGATCTCGAACAGCCGTTCCACCTGCACGCTGCCGGGGCGCGCGATGCGCCCCAGGTCGTTGCGCAGCAAGTCGACGATCATCACGTTCTCGGCGCGGTTCTTTGTATCTTGCGCCAGCGCGGCGCCGCGAAACGCATCTTCTTCCGGGTTGATACCGCGCTTCGCGGTGCCCTTCATCGGTTTTGCGATAATGGTGCCGGCCGCGGCGTCGCGGCGGAAAAAGAGCTCGGGCGAGAATGACAGCACGGTGCTGCGATCCGGGAGGCGGATGAGGGCGCCATATGCGACCGGCTGGCGCGCGCGCAATGCGCTGTACAGCGCCAGCGGATCGCCGAAGTAGTCGAACAGCAGCTTGAACGTGAAGTTGATTTGATAGACGTCGCCGGCGTCGATGTAGCCGTGAATGCGCTGCATGCAGGCCGTGTAGCGTTCGCGTGACACGTTCGGCCGCAGCGCCGCGATACCGCACGGCTGTTGCGGCTGCCGTTTCAATTGCGTTTCGATGAATGCCGCGGTTTCGGCTGCGCCAAGCCGTCGGCATTGGTTGAATACCAGCGCACGAAACAGTGAACGCGCGTCCGGCACATGTTGCGCAAGGCGCTTTTCCAGCGCGTGCCCCAGCTCATAGTCGAACAGCGCCACCACATGCCGCCCCGCCGCACCGGCTGCAGCGATCTCATTGAATCGATGCTCGATGTCTTCCGTGCGGGTACAAATGATTTCGGCGCAAAGACCGGTGAACAGCCGGCTGCGCGCGTCGTTGTTCGGCGCCAGGCCGTCGTCGAGCAACGCGAACGATTCATCGTCCGACAGCGGCGGCAGAGGGTTGCTACGGGAGCTGCTCATTCCAATGGGATATCCGGGAAAGTGTCGAAGTACGCGGCGCTGACCCGATCGCGGCGTCGGTTCTGTTTTTTATGTCGTTGCGGGCGCCTCGCGGCCCGGCAGCGCCATCATCGCCGGCGCCGGTGCGCCTCACGGCCGCTTACTTCAGTGACAGAATCCACTCGACGAGCGTCTTGATGTCCGCCTCGCTGACCTGCGCATTGGGCGGCATCGGAACATTGCCCCAGACGCCGGAACCGCCTTGCGTCACCTTCTTGATCAGCCACGATTCGGCGTTCTTGTCGCCGTGGTACTTCGCGGCGACGGCCTTGAACGCCGGGCCGATTTTTTTCTGGCCGATGTCGTGGCATGTCATGCAGCCGCTGGACTGAGCGAGCGCCGCGGCGGCTTTCGCGTCGACGGCCTGCGCGCCCTGGACGAACAGCAGGCCGGCAGTGGCGGCAAGCGCCGCGAACAACGGTTTCATCGTCACTCCTGATAACGGTTGTGGCAAACCTTGGCATTCTAGCCCGCGGGCAGTGCTTTGGCGATGACTGCGGCCGCCATGATCGGCTATTGCGCGAGGGCTTTACGCAGTTCGGCTTGTGAATCCACTGGCGGCAGGCAAACCGTACCGCGGCATACCCACGCATTGATTGGACCGCCTGCGCTGTTCACGGGTTTGTCGAGCACTTCGGGCAGATCCGAAACTGTGTCCGGAATGGCAAGTGTGAGCAGATTCGGTCGGTACTCGCGATCAAGCGCCCGTTGCCAGGATGAAAGTTCATCGGCGGGACCGCGCAGGGTCGCCACCGGCGGCGGCGCAAGATATTCCGCGAGCGCGGTGATCAGGCTGACGCAGGCGCCGGCCTGCTGCTGCAGCACCGGGTAAAACAGCTGGATCGCGCGCTCCGTGGCCGCCAGATAGCGCTGTTCGCCGGTCAGATGGCCGAGCCGCTGCAGCGCGGTCGCGGCGACGCCGTTGCCCGACGGCGTGGCATTGTCATAGGCGGTCTTGGGGCGGTGAATGAGCTGTTCGTGGTCGTGACTGGTGAAGAAAAATCCGCCTTCGTCCGTATCTTCGAATTGCGCCAGCAACGTATCCGCGAGCGCACACGCAAATTCGAGATCCTCGCTGCGGAACGAGGCCTGCAAGCGTTCGATCATCGCATCGAGCAGAAAAGCGTAGTCGTCGAGATAGGCGTTGAGATGCGAGCGACCGTCCTTCGACGTCGCGAGCAGGCGGCCGTCGCGCCACATCGTGCCACGAATGAACGACAGCGCGCGGTCGGCGGCGGCCAGCCACTCGGCGCGGCCGAACACTCGTGCCGCACGTGTGAGTCCCTTGATCATCAGTGCGTTCCAGCTGGCGAGGACTTTGTCATCGCGGCCGGGGTGCACGCGTTGTTCGCGTGCCGCGAGCAGTTTTGCGCGTGCCGACTCGAGTCGCGCGGCGCAGGCATCGGCCGCAATGTCGAGCCGTCCGGCGATGAACGCCAGCGGCTTGACCACGCGCAGGTGCCAACGGTTTTGTTCGAAATTCGGCGGCCCGTCGAGACCGTAATGTGGCGCAACCACCGCGTATTCGTCCGGTGTCAGCAGTGCCTGCACTTCATCCGGCGTCCAGACATAGAATTTGCCTTCCTCATGCTCCGAATCGGCATCGAGGCTGGAATAAAAACCACCCTGCGGCGATTGCATTTCCCGCATCGCCCAGTTTGCCGTTTCCACCGCGACATTCTCATACAGCGCATCGTGCGTCACGCGCCAGGCGTCGCTGTAGAGTGCGAGCAGCGGACCGTTGTCGTACAGCATTTTCTCAAAATGCGGGATGGTCCAGTACTGGTCGACGCTGTAGCGGCAGAAGCCGCCGCCGAGCTGATCGTAAATGCCACCCTCGGCCATGCGGGTGAGCGTCACGCGTACGATGTTCAGCACGTCAGCATCGTCATCCAGCGCATGGCGCGCCAGACAGAAATCGAGTTCGAACGGATGCGGAAATTTTGGCGCATTGCCGATGCCGCCGTACTTCGGATCGAACGACCGCCCCAGTTCACGCCGCGCATCGGCGAGCGGCGCAGCGGTGATCTGTGGTGTGTCACGAAGCTGCGGTACGGTGCGTGACAGCGCACCGGCGAGTGCGAGATTCTGCCGTTCGATATCATCGCGCTTTTCGCGATAGATGGCGGCGATGCGCGGCACCAGGTCGAGAAAGCCCGGCAGGTTGTGCCGGCTTTGCTTCGGAAAATAAGTGCCGCCGAAGAACGGCTGCTGGTCGGGTGTGAGGAACATCGTCAGCGGCCAGCCGCCGCTGCGCTGCGTCAGCACTGCATGCGCGGTCTGGTAGATCTGGTCGAGGTCCGGCCGTTCCTCGCGATCGACCTTGATATTGATGAAGTGCTCGTTCATCGCGGCCGCGACGGCCGGATCCTCGAACGATTCGTGCGCCATCACGTGGCACCAGTGGCACGCCGAATAGCCGATCGAAAGCAGGATCGGCTTGTTTTCACGGCGCGCGCGTTCCAACGCTTCGTCGCCCCACGGATACCAGTCGACCGGATTTTCGGCGTGCTGCAGCAGATACGGGCTGGTTTCGTGCGCGAGGTGATTTGACATGACAAGTGTTCCGGCAAAAACCCATTATTGCAGGAACGCATGCACAGAACCACTGCGCATCAGCGCTGTTCCGAAATCCCGCGCAGCGTTGCTTCGTAAGTGGCGCGGCGCGAGCCGCCAATCGCGACCGCGCGTTGCGCAGCTTTCAGTGCTGCACGGTGCCGGCCGCGATCGGCGAGCGTCTGCGCCAGATTGTTCCAGGCATCCGCGGAGTTGGGATGATCAATGGTTGCGCGGCGGTACGCCGCTTCCGCCGCGACAAGATGGTGCATTGCGTACGCGGTGTTGCCGAGGCCGATGCGCGCCACCAGATTGCGCGGCCAGCGTCTGAGTGCGGTACGGTAGGCACGATGCGCCGCGGCGCGGTTCTCGCGTTCCAGCGCCGCGGCTGCGGTGACGTAAGTGTCTTCTTCAGCGGTTGCCGGCAGCCGGTCAGGCGTGAGCACGACCATCGCCCAGTCGTGGCTGCGCGCCCAGGTGTGTTCGAAAGTGCCGAGCGTCATCGTCAGGCGCCGCGTCGTCCCCGAGCGCAGGATGATCCGGTCGCGCGGCAGATCGTAACCGATCACCACCGCGTAATGCCACATCGGCCAGATCGGCAGGCTCAGATTCTGCAGCACCACCACCGGCGTGCCGTGCGCGACTTCGGTCAGCACGTCTGCCAGCCGTGGTGCCAGCGGATAGGCGATGAACCCGTGGCGCCGTGCCGCGGCCAGCATCTCCGGCGCCAGCGAACCTTTGCGCGCCGGCAGATAGACTTCGTCTGTCAATGCATCGGGCGTCACGCGCTCGCCGGCGTAGGTGAGCGCGGTGGCGAGCGCCGCCGGCCCGCACTGATACGCTTCCTGCGGGAAGAACGGCACACTCACCAGTTCCTCGTGCGCCGGCAGTGTTGCCGGCCGTGCGTTGAGCAGTGCGCTGGTTTGCGGCGTTGCGCAGCCGCTCAGCAGTGCAATCAATACACACAGCAAAACCGCCGCTGGCGCGGCGGTTCGTGAAGCGGACGACACTCCCGAATTACCTCACGGAACGAGTGAACGGAAACACCTTGGTCAGCCCGAGGATATCGGTGATCAGCAGAATGACGAAAATCAGCACCAGCGCGCCGATAATGCCGTCGCCGCCCGCCGGCAGTTGATCGATGCGTCCCGCCAGCTGCTTCACCTGGTCATCGGTGAGCGCATTGACGCGCGCTTTCGCTTCGGTGGTGCTGATGCCGCGTGCTTGGAGCTGCGCCCGGACGTCAGCGCGATCGAGAAAGTTCAGGACCTTGCTGCGTTCGGTGTTTGCTGTCAGCTGGTCGGTACCGACGATCGCCGCGCTCGATGGCAACGGCATGCCGAGCGCGAACGTGCAAAGGATGAGCAGACGGGCGATGATGCGATTGAATGTCGGCATGGCAGTTTCTCCTGGTTGGTGAAGACATGCACGATGCATCCGCCGCGGGCCGTTTTTGCACCAGTCCAGTCCGCTGCGGAAACCCCGGCAGAACTTTCCGGGCATCCCTCCGCTGCAATACGTTCTTGTTGTTTGGAACATGATAGAGAAATGCCACGGCGCGCGTCAATCGGCGCCATTTCGGCCGGATTCGGCCCGTCGCCGCTATAATCAACGATTCAGTGCCACAGCACTATGAGAACAACTTTTTCAGGGGAGTGACGGATGCCCGTTGTTCGGAACACTGTCGACGCAAGCCGATTCGGTTCTGCTGTTCGCATGCCATACGAACCCAGAAGAGAGGCGCCGGTCACCCCCCGAACCGTCGTGGGAAGGCACCCAAATGGGAAAGCCGATTCTCGTAAGCTGGAGCAGCGGCAAGGATAGCGCTTGGACTCTGCACCTGCTTCGCCGGCAGCCCGAGTTCACGGTGACGGGGCTGTTTACGACAGCCAACCAGGAGCATCAGCGGGTGGCGATGCATGCGGTCCGGTTGGAACTGTTGCGGCGGCAGGCCGAGGCGGTTGGTCTGCCGCTCCACATTCTTTACATACCGAATCAGTGCAGCAATGCACAGTATGATTCAGTCATGGGATCTTTTGTGGAGCAAGCCAAGGCGGATGGGGTCTGCCACCTGGCGTTTGGCGATCTTTTTCTCAAGGACGCCAGGAAATACCGCGAAGAGCGACTGCAGGCGGCCGGTATTACCGCGCTGTTTCCGTTATGGGGCATACCGACCGCGGAGCTCGCGCGACAAATGGTGGCGGGAGGTTTGCGCGCAATTCTTACTTGTGTCGATCCCCGAAAACTTCCCACCAGTCTGGCGGGAAGTGCATTCGATGCCGCGTTTCTGGACGAGCTGCCCACCACAGCTGATGCCTGCGGCGAAAACGGAGAGTTTCACACTTTCGTATACGACGGTCCGATGTTTGCGGATCCGATTGACGTTGAAGTCGGCGAAGTGGTCGAACGGGACGGCTTCGTGTTCGCAGACGTTCTGCCGGCGGGGGCAGGTTAATCCGTCACCGCCCCCTTCGACGCGGTCGACACCAGTTTCGCGTACTTCGCCATCACACCGCGGGTATAGCGCGGCGCCGGCTGTTTCCATTGCGCCTTGCGCTTTGCAAGTTCTTCATCGGAGACATTGAGCTGCAGCAGACGCTTTTCGGCGTCGATGGTGATCGAATCGCCTTCGTGCACCAGCGCGATGGTGCCGCCGACGAAGGCTTCGGGTGCGACATGGCCGACCACCATGCCCCAGGTGCCGCCGGAAAACCGTCCGTCGGTGATCAGCCCGACGTCGTCGGTGTGGCCGACTCCGATCAGCGCGGAGGTTGGTGACAGCATTTCACGCATGCCGGGGCCGCCCTTCGGTCCTTCGTAGCGAATCACCAGCACGTCGCCGGAATTCACCTTGCCGCCGAGGATCGCCTCCATGCACCGTTCCTCGGAATCGAACACGCGCGCCGGGCCGGTGATTTGCGGGCGCTTGAGGCCGGTGATCTTGGCCACCGCGCCTTCGGTCGCAAGATTGCCCTTGAGGATCGCGAGATGGCCGTGTGGATACATCGGCTGGTCCCATTGCCGAATCACGTTCTGGTCCTTCGGCGGGTCGGCCGGTACGTCCTGCAGCACTTCCGCCACCGTTTTACCGCTGATCGTCATGCAGTCTCCGTGCAGCAGACCATGCGCCAGCAGCATCTTCATCACCTGCGGAATGCCGCCAACCTTGTGCAGATCGGTCGCGACGAAGCGCCCGGACGGCTTCAGGTCGCACAGTACCGGCACCCGCCCGCGGATGGTTTCGAAATCGTCGATCGTAAGCGGCACTTCGGCAGCGTGCGCGATCGCCAGCAGGTGCAGCACCGCGTTGGTCGAGCCGCCTACTGCCATCACCACCGAGATCGCGTTTTCAAACGCCTTGCGCGTCATGATCTGGCGCGGCAGACGCTGCTTGCGGATGGCGTCGACCAGCACTTCGGCGGAGTGCGCGGCGCTGTCGTGTTTTTCCTCGTCTTCGGCCGCCATTGTTGACGAGTACGGCAGGCTCATGCCCATCGCTTCGATCGCCGATGACATCGTGTTCGCCGTATACATGCCGCCGCACGAGCCGGCGCCGGGACAGGCGTTGCGCTCGACGCCGAGCAGGTCTTCCTCGCCGATCTTCTTCGCGCTGAATTCGCCCACCGCCTCGAATGAGCTGACGATGGTGAGATCCTGGCCCTTGTAATGGCCGGGCTTGATGGTGCCGCCGTAAACGTAAATCGACGGTATGTTCAAGCGCGCGATCGCGATCATGCCGCCCGGCATGTTCTTGTCGCAGCCGCCGATCACCAGCACGCCGTCCATGCTCTGCCCCTGGGTCACGGTCTCGATCGAATCCGCGATCACTTCGCGTGACACCAGCGAGAACTTCATGCCTTCGGTGCCCATTGAAATGCCGTCGGATATCGTGATGGTGCCGAACAGCTGCGGCATTGCGCCCGCACCCTTCGCCGCCGCCTCGGCACGCAATGCCAGGTCGTTGAGGCCGAGGTTGCACGGCGTGATCGTGCTGTAGCCATTGGCCACACCGATGATGGGTTTGATGAAATCATCATCGCCAAAACCCACGGCGCGCAGCATCGCGCGGTTTGGCGAGCGCTGGACGCCCTGGGTGGTGATCTGGCTGCGTCGGTTGTCAGGCATGGTGGTTCCCTAGTTTTGTCATGAACGTCTTTGGTCCGATTTTAGCGCAAATCCGTGCCACACCGTTGCGCCGTGCATACCCGCACTGCAGATGATGATGACAAGTGCGCAGCGGGCGGCGCCGGCGATTAACGTATAATGCACATTCTTTGCCGTCCGGACGCCCATGCTGGTTTTTCCGCAATTCGATCCTGTCGCAGTCGAAATCGGTCCGCTCAAGATCCGCTGGTACGGATTGATGTACCTGGTCGGCTTCGCGCTGATCTGGGCCGTCGGCCACTACCGCATTCGCAAACAGGCCGATCCGGCGTGGGGTCATCAGGACCTCGACGATGCGATGTTCTACGGCATTCTCGGCACCGTTGTCGGCGGCCGGCTCGGCTATGTACTGTTCTACAAGTTTTCCTATTACTTCCATCATCCGCTGCATATTTTTTACGTCTGGGAAGGCGGCATGTCGTTTCACGGCGGCTTGCTCGGCGTGATCCTCGCGATGGGGGTGTTCTGTTACCAGCGCAAGATCAACTGGCTTCGAGTGACCGACTTCATTGCGCCGCTGGCACCGATGGCACTGGGCGCCGGACGCATCGGTAATTTCATCAACGGCGAATTGTGGGGCCGTCCCACCGACTTGCCGTGGGGGATGATTTTCCCGCAGGTGGACAACGTGCCGCGCCATCCATCGGAGCTGTACGAGTTCTTCCTCGAAGGCGTGGTGCTGTTCATCATTCTGTGGTTTTTCTCGAAGAAACCGCGCCCGACCGGTGCGGTCTCGGCCGCGTTTCTGATCGGTTACGGAACGTTCCGTTTCCTGGTCGAGTTCACGCGCGCGCCCGACAGATTCCTGGGATTGCTGGCGTTGGGCCTGTCGATGGGGCAATGGCTGTCGCTGCCGATGATCGCCATCGGCATCGCAATGATGATCTGGGCGTACCGGCGTCGCGCGCCGCGGCCGAAGTAGCCGAAGCCGCTCATTTTCGGGGCCGTGCGGCGCGACGGCCGCCGATTTACGGCACCGTATCGGCCGTTGTAGAATACGCGTCCACAGTGGGGACGTAGCTCAGCTGGGAGAGCGTCGCGTTCGCAATGCGAAGGTCGGGAGTTCGATCCTCCTCGTCTCCACCATCCGACATTCCAAAATTCCGGTAGCAGCACCGCTGCTCGACATCCCGTCGTCGCGGTATTAGCATGGCTCGTCGTTTGATGTTCGGGACAGTGCCATGCGTATGCGTCGCCGGATTCTCGTGCCCGTTGGATTTGCCGTCCTCGGAGCGGTAGTCGCCGTACTGATCGGCTATCCTTTCGTCCATCATGTTGTCACCGAGCGCGACCGCCTGACGCGGCAGGTTGCCAGTCTTGAAAACGGATTCAACGACGAGCAGGCCCATGCAGCGGCGCTTCAGGAGAAGCTCGATACCCGTGATCGGCAAATTGCGGCGGCGAATTTGCAGGCGCAAAGGGACAATCTGTGGCGCGCATCGCAGGAGCAGGCAGCGCAGCAGACCGCTGCGCGTCTCGATAAACTTAATGATGAACTCGATGCGGCGCAGGGCAGTGGCAAGCAGGTGCGGCAGGCGAATGCGAAATTGCAGCAGCGCGTCGATGAACAGCAGACGCAGCTTGCCGCCGGCAAAAGGCAATTATCCGAACGCGATGCCGCTCTGGTGCGGGCACGGGAGCAACAGCAGAAACTCGAAGCGCAGTTGGCGGCGGATCAGAAAACCGGGCAGCAGCGTACGGCACGCATTGCGGAATTGACGGATGCGCTGCAGCAGGCACGCGACCAGCAGCAAGAGTTGCAGACGAAATTGAAGGCGGCCGATGCCGCACAGCAGGCTGCCGCGGCGCGGGTTGTCGATCTGGAGAAAAAATTCGCGTCGACGCAACGTGCGTCGACCGTGCCGGCGGTGCTGGCTCCGGCGACCGGAGGCAACGAACCACTGCAGCGCCGTCTCGCCGAGTTGCAGGCGCAGCTCAGCCGCTACACGGCGCAGCGGCCGGTGGCGGAGCATTCGGCGGCACATGATGCCGATGATCTGGTCGCGGCGCGTCAGCATGCCGCACGCCTGACGGCGGCGTACAAGGCGCAGCTCGAAAATGCCACGAAGCTGAAGCATGTCGACGCCGACACGCTGAATGAACTGGCCGCGGCGCGCAACGCGCTGGAGAAGGCACAGGCCGAGATTGCCCGCATCGAAGGTGCGCGTGGCATTTATACTGTCCAGGGCGGTGATTCACTGTCGCTGATTGCCGCGTTTTTCTATCACAACGGCAACCGCTGGCCGCAGATCTTCAAGTCCAACGCGTTTCTGGTGAGCAATCCTGATCTGATTTTTCCGGGGATGGTGCTTATCGTTCCGGAGTAGCGGCGCGGCCGTGCGAGCGATCGCCTCGGGTGACGTCGCAAAGAGAAGAGCCGCGCTTCCAGCGGAAACGCGGCTCAGTGGGAGAGCACCCGGGACTCGAGCGCTTTGTTCCCCCCGCCATTCACATCGTGTTGTTATCCCCTCTCCTGCATTGCCCCGGCACTCCTGACGCACAGGACGTACCAGCGGAAAACCCCGAAAAACGGGTCAATCGCGTCGCTTGTTTCGACGAAATGGAGGATGGCCGACGAAACTTCGCCGGATGCGTCTCTCGGCGCGTGTGCCGAGTACGCTATGGAAGCCTGGACCGTCCGATCATCGCAGGCCGCCGAACAAGTGAACAATAATCGCGATGCCGAGCAGCGCAACGATCAGGTTTGAGAGTATGCCGAGGTGCAGCCAGTAACCGCGCGGAATTTCCACTGGTCTGAATGTCTTCAGAACCCGCCGGTGCTGAAGGGCGGCAAAAAACGAGACGGCGGAGCCGAGCCCGATAAACACGACTCCGACCCAGAACGATACAGTTTCGTTTACGGGCATGCGTGGCGCATTCGGCGCCAGCACCCGCAGAAAGAGCCCGAAGCGCTCGATGACGAAACCGAATCCCATCAGCGTCAGCCCGGTGCGCATCCACGCGAGCAATGTGCGTTCCGCTGCAAACAGCACTCTCGGGTCATTCAGGTCGGACATGGGATGCTCTCGCATTTGACGAGCCGGCATATTACTCCGGAATGGGCCGCTGTTTTCATCCCGTATTGCGCAATTTTCTAACGGCCGTATGGAAAGGGCCGAGTGCTTTTGTGTATTGTTGTAAAGAAGAATGTACACAATTTTTCACGGCAATGATGACTGCCACCATAAATTCGTTAAGTAATCTTAACAGTCGTACCGGCTTGCCGATTCCACGATAACGAAAAACGCTTACATAACAGCTTGCCATCGCTTCATGGTATGGATAATGCTGTTAGTGCAGACAAACAGACAGGGATGGGACGGGGATGATGGCCGCGTAAACGGCCGGATGCGACGGTCAGCGGCTTTGCCTTCTCACCGCAAGAGCGGGGGCATGTCGAGCTCAGCCAGTTGCCCGGCGTTGCCGAACGGGAGTCGTTTCCGCTTGACGAGCGGGGAATATAAATGAAAACGGTGAGATTGACATTGGCACTGGCGGTTGCGGCCGCTCTGGCGGCGTGCGGCGGCGGTGGCGGCGGCGGTCTGGTGGCAGGCGGCGGCGGTGTACCGGGTGCGCCCGTGGTGAGCGGCTCAGGCGGTTCGGGTGATACCGGCGCGATTGGCACGATTGGCGGCGGCGGAAATACCGGCGGCGGAGGTGATACCGGCGGCGGAGGTGACAGCGGGGGCGGCGGCACCGGAACAGGCGGTGGCAGCGGCGGCGCCGGTGGTGCCGGCAATGCGTTCGGAAACTGGGGATCGGCGTCGCACAGCGGCGCCGTGGTCATCAATGCCGCTGGACTGAATCCTGCCACGCTGAGCGGGCCGACCGATGATCCCGACTTCAAGCTCGGGCTGTCGACTGATTCCACGGGCAACACCATCAGCGTGACACTGTCGGATCCTGCGCTCGGTCCGGTCGGCAAAACACTGCCGTACACCAGTTCGAGTGGAACGGTTGCCTATTTCCAAAGTAAAACCGCCTCGAACTGGACGCTGGTGAGTATCGAAAACCCGCAGTCTCACGGCTGGCAGTACCAGACTTTCGGTGAATGGGCGACGGTTGATCTCGCCGGCGATGGCAGCCTGATCCCGTCGAGCTTCAAGGGTCAGGGCTTTTCGACTGGCGACGTGACGCCGGTTGGCTCGATGCCGCACACCGGGACGGCGACCTATGCCGGTACTGCAGCCGGTTATCTGGTCACCGGCGGCAACCTCACCGGCGCCGTTGCAACGCGTGCCGATGTGTCAGCGACCGCGAACTTCGGGACCGGCAGCATGAGTTTCTCGACGGTCAATACCAAGGCTGCGGGCGCCAACAGATCCGATCTCAATTTTGTCGGCAATCTGACGATTACCGACAACGGGTTTTCCGGAACGGTCAATCATTCCGGTACCTTGTCCGGAACGGCCAAGGGCAAGTTTTATGGTCCCCATGCCGACGAAATCGGGGGTGCCTACAATCTGAGCGGCAGTGCGGGACAGTTGATCGGTGCCTTCGGCGCCAAACAGTAACGGTACGGCGCCTCTCCGCAACGCTTGTCCGATTCCGTTCATGGTAAACCCGCCAAAGCGGGCGGGCCGTTTGTCGAACCATGAGCGGAATCACTTTTTGTTCTAGAAATTCCGGGTCAGCGCAATCTGCACCAGCGTACGGGTGTACGAATAAAACGGGATGTTCGACGAATTGATCGTACGCGACAGCACCAGCCGCGGCGAAAATCCCATGTAGTGCCACGCCCGCTGCTGGATGCTGGCTTCGAACTGCAGTGTCGTATCGCCGCGTGTCTGACCGAAGAACGGATCGGGCGCGAGATAGTTGCTGCGCAGCAGGCTGGCCTGCGCGCCGAGCGTGATGCCGTGACTCAGTTCGCTGGTCGCCCCCAGTGTCCCGCCGGCGGCGTGGAATGCGAACGCGTCGTTGCGCGCCGTGCTGGCGCCGATGATCACCTCGGCGTTGACCAGCGTCGAATCGCTGAGCGCGATGCGCGCGCCGTTGACCCAGAAGCTCTGTACGCCGGTATGGTAATCGTAGGTCTGCGCGTACCGCAGTTGCAGCACGTCGAGCGTACTGACGAACAGCACGTTGTCGCGCAACGGTTTCTTCAGCACTGCACGTGCCGCCAGCCCGTCATAGAGCAGCGCACCCTGGTAGCGGGCGCCATGCAGGCCGACTTCGGCATCGAGTGTGGCGTTGCCGATGCTGAACACATGACCGAGCGCGCCGCGCAGATAGAAAAAATCGGCGTAATTGCCGCGGTAATCCTGTAGTTGCGTGTAGCCGCGCACGTAATTGCGCAGACCGCTGCCGAAATTGCGCCGTCCCTGCGCTGACACGTAGAGTCCGACGCCGCTCTTCTGGCGGGCATTGTCGAGCAGTGTGAAAGTCTGGCCGTCGATGACGACCGTCTGCGCGGACGTCGCCTGGTTGGAGTTGGTATCCGGCACGATCGCCACCGAAGCGCCCCAGTAGCCGGCTTTTTCGCGGATCTGCTTCAGGAAATACTGCACGTTCTTCAACACCTGCGGCGGCAGATGCTGCCCGGTGAGCAGCAGAAAGTGATATTCGGCGGCCTGGTAATCGCCGGCAAGATAAAGTGCGCGTGCCAGCTCCAGACGCACCCGCGGCAGATTCGGATTGACCTGCAGCATGCGCCGAAAATCGTTCGCTGCCGCCGTCCACTGTCGGTGCACCAGATGCAGCCGTCCGGACAGGAACAATGCTTCCGGGTGCGGGTGCGCCATCTTGAGCAGCGGCGCGATCAGTTTCCTGACTTCGGCGTAGTGGCCTTGCGCAAACAGCCGGTCGGCCTCGCGCAAGGTACGGGTCGTTGCGGCGGACGCCGGCGGCTGGCTGGATGCCGCCTTGGTGCCGCCGTTGCGCGCCGCGCCGCCATCGTCGGCGCGTGCCGCAATCGGCAATGCGGCAAGCGCGAGCATTACGGCTCCAAGAACATTTGCACGCATAAACATGCGATACGGCGAACGCCGCGGCGCGGCCCTCCCTTGGACGTGGCACTTTTTTGAACGCAGAAAGCACTGAACTGCCGTTCCGCTTTTGCGCAAGAATTATACCCGCCGCCGATTTCCGGTAGCATGCCGCGTAGAATGGCGATTGTATTGCGCGAACAACGTTACGCCAGGTCGCGGTACCGAGGCCGCCGCTGAAAGCCGACGGCCGTTGCATTCGAACCGAAAGGAGTCCGCGTGCAGGAATTCCTCAGCAAGCTGCCGAAAGCCGAACTGCATCTGCACATCGAGGGCACGCTCGAGCCCGAGCTGATGTTTGCGCTGGCTGAACGCAATCATCTGCAACTGCCGTATCCGACGGTGGATGCGGTGCGCGCCGCGTATCGTTTCACCGATCTGCAGAGCTTCCTCGATATTTATTATGCCGGTGCCGGCGTGCTGCGGACCGCCGAGGATTTTTTCGACCTGACGTGGGCGTACCTCGAGCGCTGCCACCAGCAGGGAGTTGTACATTGCGAGATTTTTTTCGATCCGCAGACGCACACCGATCGCGGCATTGCATTCGGTGTCGTGATCGACGGCATCACGCAGGCGCTGGACCAGGCCACGCGCGAATTGGGGGTGACATCGCGGCTGATCCTGTGTTTTTTGCGCCACCTGAGTGAAGCGGCGGCATTCGCGACGCTGGAAGCGGCGTTGCCATGGCGCGACCGCATCACCGCGGTCGGCCTTGATTCATCCGAAAAAGGGCATCCGCCCGAAAAATTCGCACGTGTCTTCGCGCGTGCACGCGAGCTCGGCTGGCTGACGGTCGCGCATGCCGGCGAAGAGGGGCCGCCGGAATATGTATGGCAGGCGCTCGACCTGCTGCAGGTCACGCGCATCGATCACGGCGTGCAGGCGATCCATGATCAGCAGCTGATGCAACGGCTGATACGCGAACAGGTGCCGCTGACCGTGTGCCCGCTGTCGAACGTCAGGCTGTGTGTATTTCCGGACCTCTCCAGCCACAATCTGAAGCACATGCTGGATCGTGGCGTTTGCGTAACGGTCAACTCCGACGATCCGGCCTATTTCGGCGGTTATCTGCTTGAAAACTGTATTGCCTGTGCGAACGAGCTGGGATTGAGTCGGGACGATTTCAGAAAGCTTGCCGCCAACAGCTTCAAGGCGAGCTTTCTCGATGAAGCGGAAAAAGCCACGCATTTGCGCGCGATCGACGAATACTGCAAGACTGCCGGCCGTTCTGCCGACCGCGGGATTGCGTAAAGGAGCCCTGCCGGAAACAGCCGCCCGATTTCTTCAGAAGCGGTAATAAAAGCCCAGCGAGTACTGACTGGTGCTGTTCAGCTCGTCGGCGCCGCCGCCAACGGCGCTGCGGAAGTGCTCCCACTGCAGGCGTGCGCCCAGGCTGCGCGTGAAATCGTACTTGAGTCCAAGACCGTAGGTCGGCCCGCTGCCGAGGGCACCGGCGCTGCCGGGCGCCAGACCGAGCAGTCCCGGATCCAATGTCGAATTCGAATAGACGGCGCCCAGTTTTCCGTAGAGCGACAGCTTGGTGGACAAAGGCAGGCTGCCGACCGCATTCAGGTTGAAACCGTGAACGCGCTGCGTTTCGGGTGTCAGGTTCGGAAGCGCGCCGTACAGCATTCCCGGCGTGTCGCGTTCGCCAGAATCGACGTAGCCGCCTTCCAGGTCGAGATAGTTGTTGAAATGGTAACCGAGCCTGATGCCGGCCGACGACTTGCCGGTGTCCAGTGTCGGTGCCGGCAATCCGAGCCGCGCTGCGGATTCGATGGTCATGCGGCTGTTGTCGGTGGTGTTGGCCGCGATCAGGACGCCCTGGCTGTTGCCGACGTACCAGCCCGATTCATCGTTCTTTGCCGCCTGTGCCGGCGCAACGGCCAGCAACAGCAGTCCGCTCCCCACCACCGCTGCGGCAGAACTGCGGAAAATGCGACCGGCCATCATTATTGCCTCGCTTGTTGTATACGCCCCGACCGGAGATGCGTTGAGTATCCTACCGGGTATTGGTGCGGTCAATACCCGGCGGGCCGTAACGAGCCTGACGCAAGACGGAAATGCCGATTTCGCAACAGCGCGATGGGAATGGGGGCGCGCAGTGTGACTTCCGTCACGTCACCTTCATCGGCAGCACCACCATTTGTATGCCGCGCAGGTGGAGCTGGCGCTGCATCGCCAGCGCGGTCTGGTTGTGCAACCAGCGGGTGAAGAAATTATCGTGCACGAACACCAGCTTGCTGGCGAAAAACACGCTGTTCGGGAACTCTTCATGGACTTCTTCGGCGAGCCGCGTCAGTTCGGCAATCGGATCGGTGCCGAACGCCACGCGCGCTGCCGCCGCCAGGCCGTGACTGTGACAGAAGGTCTTGTAGCCGAGCAATACGTTTTCGATCTTGTAGTTGAGCGTGCGCAGCGCGCCCTGTCCGCCGTAGGCGTGCGCATCGACTTCGCCGACGCTCAGAAAGATGCAGTTCTTGAAGTGCCCCGGAAACAGCCGTTGCACCCACAGCAGCGTATGCATGCCGACGCCGCGGTTCTGGTTGACGAAAAATACCGCGGTCGGCTGGCGCGGATCGGGCGGCGCCGGCTCGACGAAGGTTTCGGGCGCGCCATGCGGCGTGAACAGTTCGTCGATCTTGTGCAGCTGCATCTGTGTTTCGTCGTAATGCCGGCGGATCACGAAACACAGCCCGATGATGGTGCCGGTGATCACGATACTGACCCAGCCGCCGATCGTGAACTTCTGAATGATCAGCATGCCGAGCACGGTCGTCGTGATGATCAGCCCGACGACCGAAAGCAGCAGACGGCGCCACCATTCGGGGCGGGTGTGGCGGCTGCGCCACCAGTAGACGACCAGGCCCAGGATCGACAGCGAAAACGCGAGAAAGACGTTGATGCTGTAAAGGATGATCAGCAGGCCGACGCTGCCGCCGCTCCACCACAGCACCGCCAGTGCCGCGACGCCCATCATGATCACGCCGTTCTGCGTCACCAGCCGGCTCGACAGCTGGCGGAACTGCCGCGGTACCCACGAGTCTGCCGCCATGTTCGACAGTACCGCCGGGCCGCCCAGAAAACCGGTGTTGGCGCCGACGAACAGCAGGCTCGCCTCGAGCGCAAGCACGATCAGCAGGCCGGTCTGGTTGGCGAACGGGGAGCCGAAATTGAAATGATCGATGATCGATTTGAACAGCACCGCGTTCAGTGTCTGTCCCGGCGCATACGCGACGTTCCACAGCATGTACAGCAGAATGATGCCGCCGGCGAGGAAGGCGAGCGAATTCGCCATATAGAACATGGTCCACTTGCCGGTCGCGGTGCGCGGCTCGGCCAGCGTGTTGACGTTGTTCGACACTGCTTCAAGCCCGGTGTAAGTGCCGCCGCCCTGCGCGTACGACACCAGCAGAACCGATACTACGAAAGTCCAGCCGGATACCTGCGACAGTCCGACCGATGCGTGCAGTGTTTGCGGAATCAGCGCCGGCAACTGCGGCGCATGGGCCAGCAGGCCGTAGACGATCAGCGTCACGTGGACGACGACGAAGCCGAGAAACAGCGGCAGCAGTACCGCAATCGCTTCCTTGATGCCGCGCAGGTTCAGCACCATCAGAATCAGGATCGTCACGATTTCGGCCGGTACCGCCCAGTCGTGCCACTGCAGCGGCAGCAGGCTGAACACCGCGTCGGCGCCGCTCGCAACCGAGATGGAGATCGTCAGCACGTAATCCACGATCAGTGCGGCCCCCGTCACCATGCCGGTGCGCGGCCCGATCAGCGCGCTTGCAACCTTGTAGCCGCCACCGCCATTTGGAAACAGTTCGATGACCTGATTGTAGGCGAGCGCGATGATGAACACGGTGGCGGCGACGGCGACCGCCAGCAGCAATGACAGATCCGTATGCTCGCCGAGCGCCAGGAATGCCTCCTGCGGCCCGTAGCACGATGACGACAGACCGTCGGCACCGAGTCCGATCCATGCGAAGAACGCGACCAGTGCGATATGCTCGCGCGTACGCGGATCCAGCGGATCACGCGGAGCGCCGATCAGGATGCGACGAAGCTTCTGGACGCTGATCATTCGTTGGTCGGCATTATCCGCAGTGTGTGCGTGCGGGCCGGCGATGGTCCATCATGCCGGATCCGGATGGCGGATGCCTGCGGCGCGACTTCCGAAGATGCAGGAAAATCGATTGACCCCGGCGCTTGCCCGATTCGGAAGTGGATCGTCATTCGCAAGTCGGTGTCATCGGGCGGAGGCGGCTCAGGCTTGCGTCAGCCGTTTCTCGACGCGTCGCGCGAATACTGCCATTTCCTTCGCGGCCTGCTTGTCGCCGCGCGTCTCGGCCACCTGGATGCCCTGCCGGTAGGCCGTGAGCGCATCATTCAATGCGTCGCTTTCAGCCAGCGCGTTGCCCAGCGATTTCCATGCTGCGGAATAGTTCGGGTCGAGCTGCACCGCGACGTGCAGGTGGCGCACTGCGGTTGCGCAATCTCCTTTTTTTGCATATTCGTTGCCGAGACTAAAGCGCAGCAGCGCACTGTCACGGCCTGCGGCGAGCATTTTTTCGAGATTGGGGATGAGATCGACGGACATGGCCGGAAGCAGAAAACGGCTGCTTTGGCACGGATTGAAATCTTGTATTATTCTGCAATGATAGCGTAATTCAGCCCCTACAGCCAACCAACCAGACGGAGCAGGCATGGCGAAGCAACCCGTTCACAGTGACAGTGCACCACAGGCGATCGGCCCCTATTCACAGGCGGTGCGGTGCGGCCGCACGGTCTATCTTTCCGGCCAGATCGGACTGGACCCGATCAGCATGCAAATGGTGGACGGCATCGACGCGCAAACGCAACGTGTGTTCGACAATCTCGATGCGGTGGCGCGCGCGGCGGGCGGCACGCTCGATGGCGTTGCGCGGTTGACGATCTATCTCACCGATCTCGGAAATTTCGCGCGCGTCAACGAAATCATGGCTGGTCGTTTCAGCCAGCCGTACCCGGCGCGCGTCACGATTGGCGTCGCCAGCCTGCCGCGTGGCGCTCTGGTCGAAATCGACGCCATTCTCGAACTCGCGGCATAGCTTAATCGTCCGTTGCGGCAGCGGCGGTACCCGGTGAAGGCGACGCTCCGCGCTACTGCGGCCGCTCCGGAGGCGCCGGACAAAACGTTCGCGCGGCTGTCCGACGCGGTGCGCGAGCGGCTCGCCAAACTCGGCATTCATCGTCCGTTCGATCTGGTGCTGCATCTGCCGCTGCGTTATGACGATGAAACGCACCTGTATCCGATCGCCGCTGCGCCGCCGGCGCAGCCGGTGCTGATCGAAGGTGAAATCGTCGAAAGCGGCGTGCAGTTTCGTCCGCGGCGTCAGCTCGTGTGCCATATTGCCGACGGCAGCGGTGTCGCGACGCTGCGATTTCTCAATTTCTATCCCAGCCAGTCACGCCAGCTCGCAGCGGGCCGGCGGGTACGCGCGTTTGGTGAATTGCGTCAGGGATTTTTCGGCGCCGAGATGGTGCATCCGCGTTACCGCATGGTGACGCCAGACATGCCGCTGGCAGAGACACTGACACCAGTCTATCCGACCACCGCGGGATTGGGACAGGACGCGCTGCGCACACTGGTGCAACGCGCGCTGGCGGCGGCGGACCTGAACGATACGCTGCCGCCGGAACTGATCACGCAGCAGGCGTTGCTGCCGTTCGCCGACAGTGTGCGCTATCTGCACCATCCGCCACCGGACGCGTCGCGCGTCGCGCTCGAAGAACGCACGCATCCGGCGTGGCGGCGCATCAAGTTCGACGAGCTGCTGGCGCAACAATTATCGATGCGTTTGCACCAGCGCGAACGGCGTACCCGCAACGCACCGTCGCTCAAGGCGCGCGATGATCTGACGCAGCGGCTGCTGACTGCATTGCCGTTCCGGCTGACGCGCGCGCAGCAGAAGGTGCTTGCCGAAATCCGGCAGGATCTGACGCGCCCGCATCCGATGCAGCGGCTGCTGCAGGGCGACGTCGGCAGCGGCAAGACGGTGGTGGCGGCGCTGGCCGCATTGCAGGCGATCGAAAACGGCTGTCAGGTGGCGGTGATGGCGCCGACCGAGATTCTCGCCGAACAGCACCATCGCAAGCTGACGGAGTGGCTTGACGGACTCGACGTTGAAATCGCGTGGCTTGCCGGCAGTCTTACACCGAAGCAGAAAAAGGCGGCAGCCGAACGCATCGCAAGCGGTGCGGCAATGATCGCGATCGGCACCCATGCGCTGATCCAGGAACAGGTGACGTTCCGCAAGCTGGGGCTCGTCATCGTCGACGAACAGCACCGTTTCGGTGTGCACCAGCGCTTGCAGTTGAGGGTCAAGGGCACGCGCCGTACGACACAGCCGCATCAGCTGATGATGAGCGCGACGCCGATTCCGCGCACGCTGGCGATGAGTTATTACGCCGACCTCGACGTGTCGGTGATCGATGAATTGCCGCCGGGACGTACGCCGGTCGTCACCAAGCTGGTGTCCGACAGCCGCCGCGCCGAGGTGGTGCAGCGGGTGCGTGACGCCTGCCTCGGCGGCAGCCAGGCATACTGGGTGTGTCCGTTGATCGAGGAATCTGAAACATTACAGTTGAAGACTGCGCTTGAAACATACGAAACGTTGCGACAGACGTTCCCCGAACTTGCGATAGGTCTGGTGCATGGCCGCATGAAGGGTGTCGAAAAAGCGCAGGCGATGGCAGCGTTCCAGTCCGGTGCGACTCAATTGCTGGTCGCGACCACCGTCATCGAGGTGGGTGTCGACGTACCCAATGCGACGCTGATGGTGATCGAGCACGCCGAGCGCATGGGGCTGTCACAGTTGCATCAATTGCGCGGCCGCGTCGGGCGCGGTGCCGGCGAGAGTGCGTGCATCCTGTTGTATCAAAGTCCGCTCACCGCGACCGCGCGCATGCGGCTCAGAATCATCTTCGAAAATCATGACGGCTTCGAGATTGCGCGTCATGACCTGAAACTGCGCGGCCCCGGCGAATTGCTCGGTGCGCGCCAGAGCGGCGTGCCGCTGTTGCGCTTTGCCGATCTCGAGACCGATCTCGATTTGCTGGATACCGCGCGTGCCGCCGCGGAACACCTGTTGCGCGAACATCCGGCGCAGGCGGCGGGCCACGTGGCGCGCTGGCTGGGAGAGAAGCACGATTATCTGCGAGTCTGAGCGTACGGAATTCTGGGATAATGTGGCGTCGTGAATCCCGTTCCCCGCGATATTTACTGGCGCAGTCTGCCGCCCGCCGGCTGTTACCGCGCCTGGCTCGATGACAGCGGCTCGTTGACCGCGCGCATTCGTGCGCGCTGCCGTGCGTTTTCGGTGGCCGTGCAGGCGAGCGGCCCGGCGCGCGCCGATGCCGACGAGCGCGCACTGATCGGCGTCGCGCACGGCGTGCGTGCTCACGCACGTGAGGTCTATCTGTGCTGCGGCGATACCGCATTGGTATTCGCGCGCTCGCTGGTTGATCCGGACAACGAGCGCGCATGCCGTGCGCTGGATCGTCTGGGCACGCGGCCGCTGGGGTCGGCGCTTTTTTCCGGAACGGATGGCCCGCGTCACGGGCTGCGGTTCAGACGGCTCGATCGCCGTCACGCACTTTATCGAAGCGCGTGCCGCGCGCTGGCCGTGTCGCCGGCAACGCTATGGGCGCGGCGCTCGCTGTTCGAGCTGCATGGCGCGCCGCTGCTGGTGACCGAAGTGTTTCTGCCGGCGATACTTGAGCTATGACGCTGATCGAACGGCTCAACGTCTATGAGCGGCTGACGCGGCTCGACCGGCCGATCGGCATTCTGCTGCTGCTGTGGCCCGGTATGTGGGCACTATGGTTCGCGAAGTACGGGTTTCCCGATCCCGACATCCTGATCATTTTCATCGTTGGCACCGTCCTGACGCGTTCGGCCGGCTGTGTCGTCAACGACTTCGCCGACCGCGACATCGATCCGCACGTGAAGCGCACGCAGCACCGGCCGCTGGCGGCGCGCGAAATCGGAACGAAGGAAGCGTTGGCACTCGCGGGATTTCTTTTTCTGCTGGCATTCATCCTGGTGCTGCAGCTCAATCGCCTGACGGTGCTGCTGTCGTTCGCCGGGCTGTTGCTGGCGGTCAGCTATCCGTTCACCAAGCGCTTTTTTTCGTGGCCGCAGGCCTATCTCGGCATCGCGTTCGGCTGGGCAATTCCGATGGCGTGGGCCGCACAGTATGGTTCACTGACGCCGACGACATGGGCGATGCTCGCTGCGAACATCCTGTGGTCGATCGCCTACGATACCGAGTACGCGATGGTCGATCGCGACGATGACGTCAGGCTGCCGGTGAAGTCCACCGCGATCCTGTTCGGGCGCTTCGACGTGGCTGCGGTGATGATCTGTCAGGCCGGTTTTCTTGGCATCATGGCCGTGGTCGGATGGCTGCACGGGCTGGGCGTGCTGTACTATGCCGGCATCGCCGTTGCCGTTGCGCTGGTCGTCTATCAATATTTTCTGATCCGTGACCGCGGCCGCGACGGCTGCTTCAAGGCATTCGTGAACAACAACTGGGTCGGCGCGGTGGTGTGGGCAGGGCTCGCGCTCGATCTGTTCTTCAAATGAAATACAAGGACCTGCGCGACTTCATCGCGCAACTCGAAACCCGCGGTGAGTTGAAGCGGATAGGCGTCGAAGTCGACCCGAAGCTCGAAATCACCGAAATCTGCGACCGCGTGCTGAAGGCCGAGGGCCCGGCGCTGCTGTTCGAGCAGCCGAAGGGGTACGCGATGCCGGTGCTCGCCAACCTGTTCGGCACCGCGCGGCGCGTCGCGCTCGGCATGGGGCGAGAGTCGCCGCAGGCATTGCGCGAGATCGGCGTGCTGCTCGCCGAGTTGAAGGAGCCGCAGCCGCCGCGCGGCATGAAGGATGCGATCAACAAGCTGCCGCTGCTGAAGCAGGTGCTGGCGATGGCGCCGCGCGTCGTTGGGAGCGCGCCGTGCCAGGAAATCGTGCGCGAAGGCTCCGACGTCGATCTCGACCGTCTGCCAATCCAGACCTGCTGGCCGCAGGATGCGGCGCCGCTGATCACGTGGGGGCTGACGGTCACGCGCGGGCCGCAGAAAACGCGGCAGAACCTCGGCATCTACCGCCAGCAGGTGATCGGTCGCAACAAGCTGATCATGCGCTGGCTTGCGCATCGCGGCGGTGCGCTCGACTATCGTGATCACTGTCTCGCGCATCCACGCGAGCCTTTTCCGGTGGCGGTGGCGCTGGGTGCGGATCCGGCGACGCTGCTCGGCGCGGTGACACCGGTGCCCGATGCGTTGTCCGAGTATCAGTTCGCCGGACTGCTGCGCGGCGCGAAGACCGAAGTGGTGAAATGCCAGACGCACGATCTGCAGGTGCCGGCGGCGGCCGAGATCGTGCTCGAAGGCGTGATCCATCCCGGCGAAACCGCAGTCGAAGGACCCTTCGGCGATCACACCGGCTACTACAACGAGCAGGAGCGCTTTCCGGTTTTCACGGTCGAGCGCGTCACCACGCGCCGCGATCCGATCTATCACAGCACCTTCACCGGCAAGCCGCCGGACGAGCCGGCGGTGCTCGGCGTGGCGCTGAACGAAGTGTTCGTGCCGCTGTTGCAGAAGCAGTTTCCGGAGATCGTCGATTTCTATCTGCCGCCCGAGGGTTGCTCGTACCGGCTGGCGGTGGTGACGATGAAAAAGCAGTATCCGGGTCACGCGAAGCGCGTGATGTTCGGCGTCTGGTCGTATTTGCGACAGTTCATGTACACCAAGTTCATCATTGTCACCGACGATGACGTCGACGCGCGCAACTGGAAGGACGTGATCTGGGCGCTGGTGACGCGCGTCGATCCGCAGCGCGACACCGTGATCGTCGACAATACCCCGATCGACTATCTCGACTTCGCGAGCCCGGTATCGGGACTGGGTTCGAAGATGGGCATCGACGCCACCGCCAAATGGCCGGTGGAGACCGCACGCGAATGGGGCCGGCCGCTCGCGATGAGCGACGACGTCAAGCGGCGCGTCGATGCGCTGTGGCAGCAGCTCGGCTTGTGACGCGTGTGCTGCCCGGCGTTGCGCATGCGTTTCGAAGCCTGTTGTTGAAACTCGGCAGCATGTTCGAAACCCGTTGGGC
>DASSON010000167.1:0-9233 GCA_035700525.1 Burkholderiales bacterium | reverse complement strand
CCGACCCACCAGAAGCCGGCGTTATGGCGCGTCGCGCTGTATTTCGCTCCGGGATTGCCGAGTCCGACGACGAGTTTCATAAAATGTCAGAACCTGTCTCACGGGTCATGAAACAGGTTCCGGTAAAAAGTCCGCCGGCCGAAAACACATGACGGCCGGCAGGCGGGCAGCGCCGGTGCAGGACACCGGCGCGACGGGAATTACTTCTCTTTCTTTTCGGCGCCTTTCTGCTCCGTTGCTTCGGCAGCAGCGGCAGCCGGTGCGGCTTCTCCTGCAGCGGCCTCGGTCGCCGCCGCCGCTTCTGCAGCCGCGGCTTCTTCGTCCGCTGCTACCGCGCGCGGCACCTGCACCGATACCACCGTCTGGTTTTCGGCATGCAGCCGGGCGGCGATTTCAACGCCTTCCGGCAATTGCAGGTCGTTCAGACGAATGCTTTGGCCCAGTTCCAGACTGCCGAGATCAACGCCGATGTGTTCCGGCAGATGATCGGGCAGACACTGGATTTCAACTTCGGTCAGGATGTGATTGACCACGCCGCCGCCGAGCTTCACGCCGGGGCAAGTGTCGGCGTTGATGAAGTGCAGCGGCACGCTCATGTAAATTTTCTTGCTGGGATCGACGCGCTGGAAATCGACGTGCTGCACTTCCGGCTTCCACGGATGCATCTGGAAATCGCGCAGCAGCACCCGCTGCTTCTCGCCCTCCAATGTCATTTCCAGAATCGACGCGTGGAACGCTTCCATCTTCAGATGCCGATGCAGCGCGTTGTGGTCGAGCTCGATGGCGCGGGCGTCCTTGCCTGCACCATAAACGATTCCCGGTGCGCGGCCGGCACGGCGCAGACGGCGGCTCGCACCCGTTCCCTGCTGTGTGCGCGGATACGCGGTAAACTCGATTTTCATTTCACTCTCCTGATTGGGATCGCCCGCGACCAGGCAACCCGGTTAAAGAATCTCCGGCTTCGGAGATTCGCCAAAAATCTTTAGTCCACGAACAGCGAACTGACCGAATCCTCATCGCTGATGCGGCGCATCGTTTCGGCCAGCAGCCCCGCCACCGGCAGCACCCGGATGCGCGGACAGCCGCGCGCCTCGCCGTTGAGCGGAATGGTGTCGGTGACCACCAGCTCGTCGAGCACCGACGCATTGATGCGCTCGATCGCCTTGCCCGACAGCACCGGATGCGTGCAATAGGCCAGCACCTTTTCCGCGCCGCGCTCCTTCAGCGCACGCGCCCCCTCGCACAGCGTGTTCGCGGTGTCCACCAGGTCATCGATGATGACGCAGGTGCGGCCCTCGATCTCGCCGATGATGTTCATCACCGTCGCCACGTTCGGGCGCGGGCGGCGCTTGTCGATGATCGCGAGGTCGGCCTCGAGCCGCTTCGCCAGCGCGCGCGCGCGCACCACGCCGCCAACGTCGGGCGACACCACCACCAATTTCTGGAAACCGCACTTCCAGATGTCGCCGAGCAGAATCGGCGCGGCGTAGATGTTGTCCACCGGGATGTCGAAAAAGCCCTGGATCTGCTCCGAGTGCAGATCCATCGTCAGCAGCCGGTTGACGCCGGCGCTGGACAGCATGTTCGCGACCACCTTGGCGCTGATCGGCACCCGCGCCGAACTCGGCCGGCGATCCTGGCGCGCGTAGCCGAGGTACGGAATCGCCGCCGTCACGCGCGCGGCGGACGCGCGCTTCAGCGCGTCGACCATCACCAGCACTTCCATCAGCGTATCGTTCGGCGGGGCGCACACCGACTGCAGCACGAACACGTCCTTGCCGCGCACGTTTTCGAGAATCTCGACCATCACCTCGCCGTCGGAAAAGCGGCCGACCTTCGCGCGCCCAAGGTGGATGTCGAGATGATTGACGACATCCGCGGCAAGCCGGGGAATGGCATTGCCGGTGAACACCATCATGCGATCCAGGGGCACGCTGTTACCTCATTTACTGATAGGGCCGCCGCATCTCGGCGGGCGCGGCCGTTGCGCAACGACTCGTTTTATTCCGTATGGCTGGCTGGGGAGGTAGGATTCGAACCTACGAATGCCGGAATCAAAATCCGGTGCCTTAACCAACTTGGCGACTCCCCAGGAACCCCCATGGCGCACAGGCCGCGTCGCCTGCTGCGCCTTGTCTGAAATCCGTTTGCGTCGATTGACGGCCGGTCAGCCCTTCCAGTCCCGCAGCGGATGGGCATCCAGGCCGCGCGCGACGAATCCGCGCATCGCCGGCGGCAGCTTTTCGAGCACTTTCCCCGCCGCCGCCGCGGTTGGAAAAGCTGAAAATACACACGCGCCCGAGCCGGTCAGCGCCGCGTTGCCGAAACGCCTGAGCCAGGCGAGATGCTGCGCCACCTCGGGATAATCGCGGCACACGACGGGTTCCAGGCTGTTCCGGCCCAACCCGGCCGAAAAGGCGGATATTCTAATCGGATTCGAGTCGCGTTTCAATTCAGGATCGGCAAACGCGCGTGCGGTCGATACCGCGACCGGCGGCACCAGCACCACGTACCACGCCGGCGGCAACGGCACCGGCTGCAGCCGTTCGCCGACACCTTCGGCAAACGCATTGTCGCCCATCACGAACACCGGCACGTCGGCGCCCAGGCCGAGCGCGATCCGCGCCAGCCGTCCGCGATCGAAGCCGACGCGCCACAAGCGGTTGAGTGCGATCAGCGTGGTGGCGGCGTCGGAGCTGCCGCCGCCGAGACCGCCCGCCAGGGGCAGACGTTTGTCGAGGAGAATGTCGGCGCCGGGCGATACGCCTGCCTCCCGCTGCAGCGCACGCGCGGCGCGCACGCACAGGTCGGCCTCTTCGGCGACGCCGGGCAGCGCATTGACACGCACCACGCGGCCGTCGGCGCGCAGCCGGAACGTCAGCCGGTCGCCGTACGAGATGAAGCGGAAAACCGTCTGCAGCAGATGATAGCCGTCGGCGCGGCGGCCAACGACTTGCAGCATCAGGTTGAGCTTGGCGGGAGCCGGAAAGACGTAGTCGGACGCATCATTCATGGTGCGTCGCCGGCACCGCTGGCACCGGCGGCGCCGCGCTGCCGCTGCGCCAGTTGTCGATCACCAGCCTGATTTCGGAGCCGGTTCCGGTCAGGTCGAGGCGGCGCGGCAGCTTGTCCTTCCGGCTTGCCGGCGAATACAGCCACGCGACACGATAGCCGTCCTGCGTCAGATAGGTGAGCCGGTTTTCGGCGTCGCGCTGCAGCGTATGGGCGGGCTGGTGCGGCACCGGTTTGCCCCTCACCCAGTAGCGAAGCTGCGCCAGCGGCAGTTCCCAGCCCAGCGCCTGCCGCGTCAGACCGGCCACGCTCGACGCGTGATAGACCGCACCGTTGGCCGCCGTCAGCGTCGCGCCGGTATCATCCTCGGTGATATAGGCAAGGGTCTGCCCCAGCGGCGACAGCAGCCAGATCTGCTCCGTCTGCGGCTCGTGCCGCCAGCGCAGATTGGACGAAAACGCATGATTGCCGGTGCGCACCAACACCCGGCCGACCAGTTCGAACGGTGTCGCCTCCGGCACACCGCCCATCGTCGCACAGCCGGCGATCAGCAGCAGCAATCCGACGGTGGCGATGCGTGCGATTCCGTTCATTGCAGAAATTCTACCGCACGAAGCGCTTGACGGTTTTCTGCAGCACTTCGTTGTCCGGATGATCCTGCAGCGCGGTACGCCATACTTTACGCGCGTCGGCATGCTTGCCCTGGTGCCACAACACTTCACCCAGGTGCGCCGCGATTTCGGGATCGGGCTGCAGCGCAAACGCGCGCGACAGATAACCGTAGCTGTCGTCGATCTTGCCCATCCGGTAGAGCACCCAGCCCATGCTGTCCATGATGAACGGATCGTTGGGCGCGAGCTTGAGCGCCTTGGCGATCAGTTTCCGCGCTTCGGGCAGCCGTTCGTCACGATCGGCGTAGGTATAGCCGAGCGCGTTGTACGCCTGCGCATAGTTCGGGCGCAGCTTGATCAGACGGCGCAGGTTGGCTTCCATTACGTCGAGGCGATTGATCTGCTCCGCCGCCATCGCGTGGTCATACAGCAGATCGGCATTGTTGGGACGCTTTTTGAGTGCGGCGTCGAGCACGTCATAGGCCGCCTCGTACTGCTTGTTCTCGCGCAGCAGGCTGGATTCGGCCTGCACCACCAGCACGCGCTGCATGGTGTCGCTGACCGGTGTTGCCTGCAGATAGCGGCGCGCGGCATCGAGCTTGCCCTGCTTCGCCATGATCCGTGCCACACGCGCCCGCGCCGGAATGTAGTGGCGGCCCGGGCTGACGCTTTCGTACCATTCGATCGCGTCCTGCGGACGTCCGCGCGCGTCATCGACCTCGCCCAGATAGAGCTTGACCGCGTCGGTATCCTTGAAACCGTTGGTGAGCGCGCGGCGGAAATTGGCATCGGCGTCGTCGTAGTCCTTGAGCTGCAGCGACAGCAGGCCGAGCGCCATCGTGATCTCCGGATTGTCCGGATGGTCGGCCAGCAGTGTGCGAAATTCGTTGCGCGCCTGCGGATACTGCCGGTCGGTCACCAGCAGCCGCGCATAGGCGAGCCGCACGGTCTTCGCGTGCGGATGCTGTTCAAGATAATCGTGCAGGTAATGAAGCGCGGCGTCGGGCGAGCGCTGCTGCAGCACCTGCGCCTGGAACAGCACGGCAGTGTCCCAGTCCGGCCGCAGTTCGAGCGCGCGCCGCGATTCCTTGAGCGCGAGGCCGGTCTTGCCGTCGTTCAGCGCGGCCTGCGCCACCGCGAGATGCGCTTCCGGCACTTTCGGATAGGGCACCGCCAGCGTCTGCATCAGCTTCAGCACGCCGCCTCTGTCGGAATCGTGCGCCACCAGCCCCGACAGCTGCAGGAAGCTGCGTCCGGTCTGCTTCGGATCGTCCTTCAGCCATTGTTCGAGCCGCGGCCGCGCTTCATCGAGGCGCGACTGGCTGATCAGCAATGCCGCGACGATCTGCCGCGCCTGGCGCGAGTCGGGAGCCGTCTGCTCCCACAGCATCGCCGCATCCAGCGCCGCGTCCGTGTCCTGCGCGCTCCACGCGATTTCGGTGGCGCGCTGCGCGATCCGCGGATCACGGGTTTCACGCGCCAGATCGAGGTAGGTGGATATCGCGACCTGCGACTGTCCGCGCTGCAGCGCGATTTCACCGAGCAGCGTCTGGAACAGAATGCGGTCGGTGAGCGCCTCTTTCGGCAGCGTCGCGTCTGCCGTATCTGCTTTTTTTGCCGCGCCGTGCATCGTCGACGATCCAGCTTCGGCGATATGCAACACCGGCAACACCGCTTTCGGCTGCTTCGCCGGTTGCTGCGCACATGCGCTCAGCGCGATGAGCGACAGCACCGCGACAGTCTTCGAAACCCTCATGATACGGATCGGAGCCGGTTGAAGAGTTGGAGGATCGCCAGCCGAAAAATTCTGCGATGAATCGGCGCTATAATTGCGCGGCAAATCCTCAAAGTTGGACATATTAGGTACATTTTGAGTTCTTCACAAGACGCCGCAGCGGCGCTTCCGGACAGCCCGACGATCGCAGCCGCGGCACCGGACGCCGCCTCGACCACACTTCTTGCGACAGGTCTGTCGCGGCGTTTCGGTCCCCACGTCGCGGTCAACGGCATCGATCTCGAACTCAGGCGCGGCGAAGTTGTCGGCTTTCTCGGCCCCAACGGCGCCGGCAAGACTACCACGATGCAGATGCTGACCGGCAATCTGGCGCCGTCGGCCGGTGCGATCTCGATTTGCGGCATCGATCTTTTCGAACAGCCCGCCGCCGCGAAAATGCATATCGGGTATCTGCCGGAAACGCCGCCGCTGTATCGCGACCTAACGGTCAACGAATATCTGCGGCTCGCGGTACGGCTGCGCCGCGTGCCGCGCAGTGCGCGCGCCGACGCCGTTGCCGCCGCGCGCGAGCGCTGCGGATTGACCGCCGTCGGCGACAAGCTGATCGCGACGCTCTCCAAGGGCTACCAGCAGCGCGTCGGCATCGCACAGGCGATCGTGCATCGGCCCGACGTCGTCATTCTCGACGAGCCGACGGTCGGCCTTGATCCCAACCAGATCCTCGAAATCCGCGGCCTGATCCGCGAGCTGGGCGGCGCGCACAGCGTGATCCTGTCGACCCACATTCTGCCGGAGGTGGAATCGATATGCGATCGCGTGCAGATCATGCATCACGGCAACCTGGTATTCAGCGACACAATCAGCGGACTGCGCCGGTTTCATGGCGACAGCGGCCTGCTGCTCGGACTGCGCCATCCGCCGGCCGAGGACGCGCTGCGCGCGATCGGCGGCGTTGCCGATGTCAGCCGTGCCGCGGACACGCTGTTCCGGATCGCCGTCGCGGACAACGTCGATCCCACCGATGAGCTGGTCGCAAGCGCGGTGCGCAACGGCTGGGGACTGTACCAGTTGAGTCCGGCACAGACCAGCCTCGAGGATGTATTCGTCAACCTGACCACGCGGGAAGCATCGTGATTTTCACACTGGCGGCGAAGGAGCTGAAGGCGCTGTTCATTTCGCCGCTGGCGTGGCTGGTTCTGGTGCTGTTCCAGTTCATCATCGGGTTCAGCTTTCTGAAACGGCTCGACGGCTACCTGCAGATGCAGCCGCAGCTCGCGCTGCTGCCGCATCCGCCCGGCGTCACCGCGCTGGTGGTGGCGCCGACCTATGGCACGGCCGCGGTGATTCTGCTGTTCGCGGTGCCGCTGCTGGCGATGCGCATGATCGCGGAGGAGCGCCGCAATCAGACGATGACGCTGCTGACCTCGAGCCCGCTGACGATGACCACGATCGTGCTCGGCAAATTCGCCGGACTGCTGGGCTTTCTGCTGATCGTGATCGCGCTGGTCACGCTGATGCCGGTGATGCTGACCGCCGGCGGCACGATCGATTTCGGGCTGCTGGCGGCACTGGTGATCGGGCTGATTCTCACCGCCGCCAGTTTCGCCGCGGTGAGCCTGTTCGTATCGAGCCTGACGACGCATCCGGTGGGCGCGGCGGTGGCGGCGTTCGGCGTGCTGCTGGCGATGGTGCTGCTGGGCGAAGCCGCCGTCGAGGGGCTGCGCGAACGCGGCTGGCAGGCGGCGGCCAGCATGGTGCAGGTGCTGGCGCCGCTCGACAATTTTGACAGCTTCACGCGCGGCTTGATCGACAGCTACAGCACCGTCTGCCTGATACTGCTGACGCTGACATGCCTGGCGCTGGCGATCCGGCGCCTCGACGCGCTGCGGCTGAAAGGCTGACATGCAGGTCAACCGCCGTCTCCGGCTGCAGCTGCTGTTTCAGAACGGTCTGTTCGTCGTGCTGCTGATTGCCGCCGCCGCGCTGCTCGCGTATCTGTCGCATGAATATCGGGGACAGTGGGACCTGACGCAGAACCACAGCAACACGTTGTCGCCCGCGACGCTCCACATTCTGCACCAGCTCAAGGGGCCGATCACGATCACCGCCTATGCGACGCAGCATGACCCGCGGCTGGGTGACATGCAGCACAAGATTCGCAGCTTCCTCGCACCCTACCGGCGCGCGAAACCCGATCTGACAGTCAGCTTCATCGACCCGCGCGATCATCCGAAGCTGGTCGAAGCCGCCGGTGTCACCGTCGATGGCGAGATGGTGATCGAATACGATCATCGCTCCGAACACCTGAACCAATACACGGAAGAGGCGTTCGCGAACACACTGATGCAGCTCGCCCGCGGCGCCACCCGCACCGTCTTCTTTCTCGACGGCCATGGCGAACGCAAGCTGAACGGCGTTGCCAACTTCGATCTCGGCGACTTCGGCAGGCAATTGCAGAACAAAGGGTTCAAGATCAACAGCCTCAACCTCGGCATCGCGCAGCAGGTGCCGTCGGATGCGGCAGTGCTGGTGATTGCCTGTCCGCAGGTCGACCTGCTGCCGCAGGAAGTCTCCAAGATCCAGCACTACGTCGAGCACGGCGGCAATCTGCTGTGGCTGATCGACACGGACAATCTTCATGGACTGCAGCCGGTTGCCGCGCTGTTCGGTCTCAAGCTTGACGCCGGCACGGTGGTCGACCTGACACTGCGCAAGAACGATGCGCCGCCGGTGATGGCGGTGGCCGCCGCTTATACGCAACACACGATCACGCACAATTTCCATCTCAACACCGTGTTTCCGTTCGCGCATCGCATCGCCGCCACCGCGCCCGAGGGCTGGCAGGTGACGCCGCTGATCAAGGTCGCGCAGCACGGCTGGCTCGAAACCGGCAAGCTCGACGACGCGCCGACGTTCGACCGTGATAGCGACGTCGCCGGGCCGATCAACATCGCAAGCACATTCGAGCGCAAGATCGACGGCCGGGATCAGCGCGTGGTGGTGGTTGGCGACGGCGACTTCCTGTCGAACACCTACCTCGGTGTCGCCGGCAACCTCGATCTCGGCATCAACATGGTCAACGGGCTGGCGGGCGACGACAACCTGATCACGATCCAGCCGCGCACGACGGTGGACGCCCATCTCGCGCTCGACACGGCGGGGCTTTACCTGGTCACGTTCAGCCTGCTGGTGATACTGCCGCTGATATTCGTCATTGCCGGTGGCGTGATCTGGTGGCGCCGCCGCCGATCGTGATCACTACACGGATGCGGCGGCGATGAAGGCACGCTGGCTGCTCAATATCGTGCTGCTGGTGATCGTGCTCGGGCTGGCGGCAGCGGCCTGGTTCAAGCCCTGGCATCATGCGCCTGCGGCATACCGGCTTTCGGCGCTGAACGCCGCGACAGTCACCACCATTCGTCTGCAGCACGCCGGCGAGCCGGCGGCGACGCTCGAAAGACAGGACGGCAGCTGGCGCATCACCGCGCCGTTCACGGCGCCCGCCGACCGCTTTGAAGTCGATCATCTGCTGGCGGTGCTGGGCGTGAAAACGCACCAGCGGCTGGCGGCCACCGACCTCGCGCGCTTCGATCTCGACAAGCCGCAGACGCGGCTCACCATCGACGACCAGCATTTCAGTTTCGGCACCGTCAATACACTGTGGAACAAGCAGTACGTCGAAACCGGCAACGCGGTCTACCTGATCCCGACGCGTTACGGCGCCGCGCTGCCCGCTACTGCCGATGATCTGATCGACCGCCAGCTGCTTGATGCGAACGAAGTGCCGGTCGCGTTCACGTTTCCGGACTTTTCGCTCGCGCAGCAGGATGGTTCATGGCGCGCGACACCGCGACGCGCCGATCTGAGCCAGGATG
>DASSON010000166.1:0-5165 GCA_035700525.1 Burkholderiales bacterium | reverse complement strand
CGGAATATCAGCAGGTCGACCGCCTCGAAACGCGATGCGATGCCGGGGTAATTCTTCATCGGCCGCACGTTCACGTACAGTCCGAGCTCCTTGCGCAGCGCCACCGTCACACTGGGATAGGAGCGGCTTTCCGGCTCCGTGTCGCCGGTGGCAATGCGTTCCACCGGCACGCTGTATTCGCCGCCGAACGGCGTCTGTGTCGGGCCCTTGAGCACCAGACGGGTGCGTTCGATCGATTCGAACACCGCGGCCGGCAGCGGCGTGCCGGACGCGCGTTCCGCCTCCAGTCCGGCCGTCACTTCATCGAATTCGACTGCCGCGCCCGATGCCGCGATGACCGCACATGCCGCCCGCGTGACCTCGGGACCGATGCCGTCGCCGGCGATCAAAGTGACCTTATGCATCCGTGCCGCCTCCTCCATTATTATCGTCGGCGGCCAGTTTACCGGAGAATTTCGCGCAATGCGCGCGCCTACATCTGCTGCCGATATTCAGCGGGATTGATGCGCGCCTCGATCAGCGTGAAGCGGCTGGAGCGCAGTGCCGCCTGTGCCGCTTTCTTCAGTCCGGCGACGCTGTCGACGGCAACGCCGTTGCCGCCATAGGCTTTTGCCAGCTGGCAATAATCCGGACTGCCGGTGACCACGCCGGTCTCCGGATATTTCATGCGTTCCTGCTTGAGCTTGATCAGGCTCAGCGTGTCGTCGCGAAACACCACCAGCGTCAGCGCCAGCCGGTGTTCGGCCAGCAGCGCCATTTCGCCGATCACCATGTCGAGTCCGGCCTCGCCCATCATCGCCAGCACCGGGCGTTTCGGAAACAGCAGCTTGGCCGCGATCGCAGCCGGCAGCGCATAGCCCATCGTGCCCAGCCCGTTCGACTGCAGCAGGCGCCGCGGCTCGTACGATTGCCATACGTGATTGATCAGAATGCGGTGCGATCCGGTGTCGATGGTGGCGATCGTATTGCGCGGAAACACTTCGCGCAGCGCCTGCGCCACCTGGTAGGGACCGATGCCGCGTTTCGGCTGGTAGCTGATCGCCTGCCGTACTGCAGTGCGGTACTCATCGGCGGCGTGCGCGCTCCAGCGCTTCGGTTCGCGCGCCGGCGCCTGTGCCGTCAGCATTTCCAGTGCGCCGCGGATGCTGCCGGCGTATTCAACCGCGGTGCGGAATACGTGATGGGTATTCGGCACCAGATCGAGACTGACTGTGCGCTTCTTCTCGTCCCACGGCGCGATCCAGTCACTTCTCAATTCGACCGGATCGAAACCGATTGCGATGATGAAGTCGGCATCGCGCACGTGCTGCATGTGGATGCGATCGACCACCGGGCTGAGGCCGGTGGCACCGATGCACAGCGGATGATCCTCCGCGATCACGCCCTTCGCCTTGTAGGTCGCGATGAACGGTACGCGCCAGCGCTCGACGAAATCCTTCAGTGCGCGTTCGGCATGATCGAGCTGTGCACCGACGCCGACCAGCGCCAGCGGCTGTTTCGCCGCGCGCAGCCAGCGGTCGACCTGTGCCAGCGACCCGGCGGCGGGCTGGACCTCCACCGCCGACGGTGCAAATTGCCGGCCGTCGGCCTGCTCCACCGTCGCGACGTTGGTCGGCAGGTTCAGGTGCACCGGCCCCGGCATCGGCGCCGTCGCGATCGCAATGGCCTTGCGCACCTGCTCGAATGCATGCGTGCCCGCCACCATCGTCGACCATTTGGTTATCGGCTGCAGTACTGCACATTGATCGATGATCTGATGCGTATAGATAGGCTTCAGCGCGGTGTTGATCTCGCCGGTGATCGCGATCATCGCCGAACGATCGAGAAATGCCTGTGCCACCGGCGTCACGACATTGCCCATGCCGGGTCCCAGCGTCGCGACCAGCACGCCCGGTGCGCCGGTCAGCTGGAACGTCGCGTCCGCCATCATGCCGGCGCCCATTTCATGCTTTGTCAGCACGAAGCGGATGCCGGTCTTGCGGAACGCTTCCAGCAGCTCCAGCACCTCGCCGCCCGGAATGCCAAACGCATGGGTGGCGCCCGCTTCCTTCAGCGCCCGAGCAATGATATGTGCGGTTTTCGGCATATTTCAGACTCCTTCCAACAGGCTCTCGAAAATGGCTGCGCACCGCGTACGGCGCCAATGATCTATATCATTTATATGATAACTAGGCATGGTATCATAATGCCGAAAAAGTTTGCGCAGCCGCAGGACGGGCGGGCCGTCGCGGCACAAAAAAACGCACGTTACCAGGAGCCATGCGATGTCCCACAATTTGTTCGATTCTCTGCAAACATTCAACTACGGCGCCGGCAAGAGCGGGAAATATTATTCGCTGCCGGCGCTCGAAAAGGCCGGTCTCGGCAAAATCTCGCGCCTGCCGGTATCGATTCGCGTGGTGCTGGAGTCGGTGCTGCGCAATTGCGACGGCAAGCGCATCACCGAGCAGCACGTGCGCGAGCTCGCCGGCTGGCAGGCGACCGGGCCGCGCACCAACGAAATTCCGTTCGTCGTGGCGCGCGTGCTGCTGCAGGACCTGACCGGCGTGCCCCTGCTGGTTGACCTCGCCGCGATGCGCGGCGCCGCTGCGCAGATGGGCAAGGATGCGAAGACCATCGAACCGCTGGTGCCGGTCGATCTGGTTGTCGACCACTCGGTGCAAATCGATTACTCGCGCGTACCGGACGCGGTCCAGCGCAACATGCAGACCGAGCTCAGCCGCAACCATGAACGTTTCGAATTCCTGAAATGGGGCATGGGCGCATTCGATTCCTTTCGCGTGATACCGCCCGGCATCGGCATCTGCCACCAGGTCAATCTCGAATATCTGGCGCGCGGCGTGTTCGAGAAGGACGGCGTGTTCTATCCCGACACGCTGGTCGGCGCCGATTCGCACACCACGATGATCAATTCCCTGGGCGTGGTCGGCTGGGGCGTTGGCGGCATCGAGGCGGAGGCCGGCATGCTGGGTCAGCCGATCTACATCATGACGCCTGACGTGGTAGGCGTGCATCTGTACGGCAAGCTGCGCGAAGGCGTCACCGCCACCGACCTGGTGCTGACGGTGACCGAAATGCTGCGCGCGGCGAAGGTCGTCGGCAAATTCGTTGAATTCTTCGGCGAAGGCGCCGCATCGCTGTCGGTGCCGGACCGCGCCACCATCGCCAACATGTCGCCCGAATACGGCGCGACGATGGGCTTCTTCCCGGTTGACGACACGACGCTCGACTATCTGCGCTACACCGGCCGCAACGACGCAACAGTGGCAGCGGTGCGCGAATACTTCAAGGCGCAGGGCATGTTCGGTTTCCCGAAAAAAGGCGAATGCGACTACACCCGCGTGCTGGAACTCGACCTGTCGAGCATTCATCCCAGCGTCGCCGGGCCGAGCCGGCCGCAGGACCGTATCGAGCTGCCGAACCTCAAGGCGCGCTTCGCCGAGCTGTTCGGCAAACCCCTCACCGAGCGCGGTTACAACAAGCCGGCCGCCGAATTGGACAAGCGCTACCCGACGAAAAAGACCGGTGTCGATATCGGCCATGGCGACATTCTGATCGCGGCGATCACATCGTGCACCAACACCTCCAATCCGGGCGTGCTGCTGGCCGCCGGCCTGGTCGCGCGCAAGGCGGTTGAAAAAGGCCTCAAGGTCAACCCGCGCGTGAAGACGTCACTGGCGCCGGGCTCGCGCGTCGTCGCGAAATATCTGGAAAGCGCCGGGCTGCAGGATTCACTGGACAAGCTCGGCTTCGACCTGGTCGGCTACGGCTGTACCACCTGCATCGGCAATTCCGGGCCGCTTGACCCGGACTACGAAGAAGCGGTCGTCAAGAACGACGTCGTCGCGGCATCGGTGTTGTCCGGCAACCGCAATTTCGAAGCGCGCATCCATCAGAACATCAAGTCCAATTTCCTGATGAGCCCGCCGCTGGTGGTCGCATTCGCGCTCGCCGGCACGGTCAGAATCAATCTCGACAGCGATCCGCTCGGCACCGGTAGCGACGGCAAGCCGGTTTATCTGAAGGACATCTGGCCGACGCAGGCCGAAGTTGCGGCCGTAATGAAATACGCAACCGACCCGGCAACCTACCAGCGCAATTATGCCGACTTCAGCAAGGACAACCCGCTGTGGAACGACATCGTCGCCGCCACCGGTGCCGTTTACCGCTGGAATGAAAAGTCCACCTACATTCAGGAGCCGCCGTTCTTCGAAGGTTTCGGCATGCAAACGGGCAAGGTTGCGGACGTGAAGGGCGCGCGCGCTGGCAATCTTCGGCGATTCGATCACTACCGACCACATCAGCCCGGCCGGCGGCATCAAGACCACGTCGCCCGCCGGCGAGTTCCTGCAGGAGCACGGCGTGAAGGTCGCCGACTTCAACACCTACGGTGCACGTCGCGGCAATCACCTGGTGATGATGCGCGGCACCTTCGCCAACGTGCGCATCAAGAACCTGATGGTGCCGGGCGTCGAAGGCGGCGTGACCAAGCACCAGCCGGACGGCGAGCAGATGCCGATCTATGATGCCGCGATGAAATATGTCGCCGCCGGCGTGCCGACGATCGTGTTCGGCGGCGAGGAATACGGTTCCGGCTCCTCGCGTGACTGGGCGGCGAAAGGCACCACGCTGCTGGGCGCGAAGGCGGTGATCGTGAAGAGCTTCGAGCGCATTCACCGCAGCAACCTGGTCGGCATGGGCGTGCTGCCCTGTCAGTTCAAGAGCGGCATCAGCGCCGAGACCCTGAAGCTCGACGGCACCGAGACCTTCGACCTGATCGGCATCGAAAACGGCATCCAGCCGCAGCAGGAAATAACGCTGGTGATCCACCGCAAGAACGGCAGCGAAGAGCGCGTGCCGCTGCTGCTGCGCATTGATACGCCGATTGAAGTCGATTACTACGTGCACGGCGGCATTCTACCGTTCGTGCTGCGCGAACTGATCGCGGCGTAGCAACGGAATTCAGGATTCGGGAGAGTTACGGCGCGCTTCGCACGCCACACTATTTTCCCGAATCCTAATTCCTGACACCTGATCCCTGATTCCCCACCCTCGCCCGCACCGCCGCCCGGCGGTGAAAATGGACAGGCAACGGTCGAACCTACATAATATCGCCTCAGCTCAAACCGTTACGGCGAATCAGCGAGGTTGTTGACTGGCAGCAC
>DASSON010000165.1:0-4794 GCA_035700525.1 Burkholderiales bacterium | reverse complement strand
TGCGCAAAAATTTCGGCATCGCTGATCGGCCATGCGAACCGGAGCCGCACGCAGGTCGCGGCATTGAAGACCACGAGCAGTGCAATGACGATCGCCATCGGCACGATCGGCAACGGCATGTCGAGCGCCGTGCTGACCACTGCGATGGCGCTGATCTGCCCCGCGATCGCGAGCGTACGCAATATCACCAGGCGCCGCAGATTGCGGCTTGCCGGTGCCTGATCGAGTTGGTGTGGCGCCGTCATATTCAGCTCTCAACAAAACCGGTCATGCGGCGATTATAGTGCCGCCGGCGCCGGTCGGCGCGCGTGTTCGCATCGCGTCCTGCGACATTTTGCCGCACGCCGGCGTGTCCCATCCGCAATAAAATATCGCGGCGCCATTCAACCGTATTACCGCTTCTATTGTCATGGAGATAACCGCATGAGACGTATCCTCGGTGCCGGCATTGTTGCCGGAGTGATCGGATTGTGTGGATGGCTGCCGCTGGCGGCGTCCGCACACGGCTTTGCCGGAAAGCGCTTCTTCCCGGCGACGCTGAGCATCGACGATCCGGCCGTCGGGCCCGAGGTGGACATTCTGTTCGGCCATACCAAAGAATCCAATGACGACGGCACGCCGACTATCGCCAACACGACAGAACTGGAGTTCTCCCAGCTCCTCACGCCGCGTTTCGGCCTGTCGATCGGCACCGAATACGACAACTTTCTTCCGGCTGGTGAAGCGCCGCAGCGCGGCTTCAACAACCTGGAGCTCGGCGCAAAATATCTGGCGCTGGTCAATGCCAGGCATGAAGCGATGATTTCGTTCGGACTGGATGCGGAATTCGGCGGCACCGGCGCCCGTGCGGTGTCGGATTCGTTTTCCACGATTTCGCCGGCGGTATTCTTCGGCAAAGGCTTCGGCGATCTGCCGGCAAGCTTCAAATACCTGCGGCCGGTTGCGATTACCGGCGCCATCGCGCCGAATTTCACGACCAGCGGCGCGGAGCCCGACAGCCTGGACTGGGGCTTCACTTTCCAGTACAACCTGCAGTACCTGCAATCGTTCGTAAAAGACGTCGGCCTGAGCGCGCCGTTCGATCACATCATTCCGGTCGTCGAAACGCCAATGAGCACTTGTCTCGGTGCGGGTTGCGGCGGCCAGACCACCGGTACCATCAATCCCGGACTGATCTGGTTCGGCCGCTACGGCCAGATCGGACTTGAAGCAACGATTCCGGTCAACCAGCGCAGCGGCAACCACGTCGGCGTGCTGGTGCAGCTGCATCTTTATCTCGACGATCTGTTTCCACATTCTATCGGCAAACCGCTGTTTCAATGATGAACAAAATCCACCATCTCGCAGCATATGCATTGCTCGCAGCCGGCCTGTCGCTGGCGCCGTTTGGCACCGCGTGGAGCCACGCGTTTCCCGATCATGAAAGCCCCGGTGCCGGCGCTCAGCTCGCAACACCACCGGCCAGCGTCCGCATTCGCTTCAACGGCGACATCGAACCCGTTTTCAGCACGCTGCGTGTAACTGACGCGCACGGCCGCCAGATCGCGAAAGCGGCGGCAGCGAAGAAGCGCTCCGATCCGAAGTTGCTGGAAGTGAAATTGCCGAAGCTTGCGCCCGGCAGCTATCACGTGTGGTGGAGCGTGGTCGCGCGCGACGGCCATCACACCGAAGGCGACTACACGTTCACCGTTCAGTAGAGGCCGCAAACGAACGGTATCGAAATTGCGGCGACGGTCATCGATCTCGCCGCGCTGGCGACCGGTATCGGCGCGGCGAGCTGCCGGCTGTGGCTGTGGCCGCACACGGCGGAAACCAGCCTCACGACCATGCGCAGGCTGCAGCGCATCGTTGCGGCCGCGATCGCCGTGCTGGCGGTGAGCAGCATCGTGCTGCTGATCGCGCGCAGCGCGACGATGAGCGGCCAGCCGGTATCGCAGGCGCTGTCGGCGGTGCCGCTGGTCATCACGTCGACGCATTACGGCCGGGTATGGCTGATTCGGCCGGCGATGCTCGTTGTGCTGTGGATCGGCTGGTGGCTGTGCCGGCGCCGTCGCGATGCGTCCGCGCCGTGGACCGCGATGCTGGCCGCGTTCGCAGTGTTTGCGTTCAGTCGCAGCGCTTCCGGCCATGCCGCAGATGCTGGGGACTTCGGTACGCAGGAGTTCATCGACTGGCTGCACCTGCTGTCGATGTCGGTGTGGGTCGGTGGCGTGTTCGCTGCGCTGCTGGCGGTGTTTCCGGCGCTGCGCCGCTGCATGGATTGCAGGCCGGCATCACTCGCGCGGTTCGCGCGGCGGCTTTCGCAGTCCTCCGCAATCGCACTAGGCGTAGTGGTCGCCAGCGGAATCTACAATGCGTGGATGCGGCTGGGCACATTGCCGGCGTTGGTGGACACGGCCTACGGCCAGACGCTGTGCATCAAGTTGATACTGGTTGCGGTCGTGGTTGCGCTCGGAGCGGTCAACCGTTTCGTTCACGTGCGGCGCGTGATCGTGGCTGCGGATTCCGGCGACGTGGCGCACGCTCCATTGATCCGGAAATTTTCGCGCACCGTGTTGATCGAATCGATATTCATGATGGCAGTGCTGATTGCCGTCGGCTTTCTGCTGACCGGCATGCCGCCGGGCGACATGGCGCGGATGCCGATGACACGACCGGCTGCGGCACATCGCCTCCCGGCGCTTGACCGGCCCGCATCAGACAAGTCGGTGATCGCCGAAACCACCGGCACGGCGTTCTGATTGCACTACTATTCGGCCGGGGGCGGCAAATGGCGCCCCGCGTCAGGCAACGGAGCCGGTTGCGCCAGCCTTTCGCCGGCGACGCAGTGCGCGGATGATCGGCGGCACGATCAGCATGCCGATCGCCAGCACCCACAGACCGCGCGAAATATTGCTTTCGAACAGAATGCCGAGCTCGCCGTTGGTGATCGACAATGCGCGGCGCAGGTTCTGCTCCATCAGCTCGCCGAGCACGAAGCCGAGGATCAACGGCGCCATCGGAAAACCCATCTTGCGCAGGCCGTAGCCGAAAATACCCAGCGCCACCGTCAGCACCAGATCGAAGGTGGTGCTGTGCAGGCCGTAAACGCCGACCACGCTGACCGCGGCAATGCCCGGTACCAGCAGCGCGTTCGGCACGTTCAGCATGCGCACGAACAGCCGGATCATCGGAATGTTCATGATCAGCAGAATAAAGTTGGCGATGAACATCGACGCGATCAGGCCCCACACCACGTTCGGATGATGCTGGAACAACATCGGCCCCGGCGTGATGTTGTAGAGCGTGAGCGCACCCATCATCACCGCCGTGGTGCCGGAGCCCGGCACGCCGAGCGTGAGCATCGGCACGAAGGAGCCGGCGGCCGACGCATTGTTGGCGGCCTCCGGCGCCGCGACGCCGCGGATGTCGCCCTGCCCGAACGTGCCGTCCCTGTCGGTCAGGCGCTTCTCCATCATGTAGGTGACGGCGCTCGCAATCGTCGCGCCGGCGCCCGGCAGCACGCCGATCACGAAGCCGACAACCGACGAGCGCACCGTGCCCCACCAAGTGTACGCGGCCTCGCGCAGATTGAACATCATGCGCCCGGTATTCTTCACCGGCGGATCGCCGCGCAGCACCTGCTCCAGCATCAGCAGGATCTCGCTCACCGAGAAGAATCCGATCACCACCACGATGAACTGGATGCCGTCAGCCAGATGCACATCGTCGAACGTAAAGCGGTAGACGCCGGAATTGGCATCGACACCGACCGTCGCCAGGCTCAGTCCGATCAGCGCCGCGAGCAGCGTCTTGACCGGCTGATCGCCGACCATGCCGGCGAGACAGGCGATTGCGAAAACGATCAGCGCGAAATATTCGGCGGGCCCGAACGCGAGTGCCCAGTTCGCAAGGATAGGCGCGAACAGCGCCAGTCCCATCGTCGCAAACACCGATCCGACGAACGAGCTCCATGCCGAGATCGACAGCGCGACACCGGCCAGTCCCTTGCGCGCCATCGGGTAGCCGTCGAGCGCGGTCATGATTGCGCCGGCGTCGCCCGGCACGTTGACCAGTATCGATGAAATGCGGCCGCCGTACTCGCAGCCGATATAGACGGCGGCGAGCAGGATCAGCGCAGTCTCGGGCGGCAGCTTGAGCGCGAACGCCAGCGGCATCAGGATCGCAACGCCGTTGATCGGCCCCAGTCCGGGCAGCATGCCCACCACGGTGCCGATGAACGAGCCGAGGAGCGCGATCAGCAGATTGATCGGTTGCAGCGCGACCGCGAAGCCGCCCGCCAGATAGCCGAAAGTACCCATCGGGATACCGCTACTTGAACAGCGTGCCGACCGGCAGCACGACGTCGAGCAGCCGGTCAAACAGCACATAGAACGAAATGCCCATCCCGACGCCGCCCGCCACGCACAACTTCCAGCTGCCCCCGAACAGACGGCCGATACCGATCGTCAGCAGCGCGGTTGCGAGCATGAAACCGAGCCACTGAAACACCAGCGCGTACGCCAGCAGCATGACGAACATCGCAACGATGCGCTTGAACGTCGCGCGATTCGGCCAGCGCACCGGCGGTCCCGGACGCAGCATCAGCCACACGCTGCACGCCGCCATCAGTCCGGCCAGCAGCAGCGGAAACGCACGCGGCCCCACCGGTTCATACGAAAACGGCGCATGAATGCGCCACGCCAGCGCACCGATCGTGACCGACACCGCCAGCCAGATCAGTCCGAAAATACGATCGCTCATCGAGCCCTCCTTCGCAACGTCAAGCGCCGCATTTCCGTTGCATCTTCCCCC
>DASSON010000164.1:0-5069 GCA_035700525.1 Burkholderiales bacterium | reverse complement strand
CACATGCGTACGCCAGGGTTTTTCCCCTCCTGTTTTTAAGGAGGGGTAGACGCGCAGCGGACGGGGTGGTTGCACTTCCAGCGTACCTTTACCAGGCAAACAGAAAATCCGAATTCCTCACCGGCCTTCATCCTCCATCATGAACTCCGTCTGGATTGTCGACGACGACCGCTCGATTCGCTGGGTGTTTGAAAAAGCCCTGGCGCGGGAAGACATTGCGTTTCGGATTTTCTCGTCCGCGGAGGAAGTGTTGCGGGCGCTCGAGCGTGAAACGCCGCGGGTGCTGGTGAGCGACATTCGCATGGCCGGGCAGTCGGGGCTGGATCTGCTGCAACAGGTGCGCGCACGCGATCACGGCCTGCCGGTGATCGTGATGACGGCCTATTCCGATCTCGACAGCGCGGTGGCGGCGTTCCAGGGCGGTGCCTATGAATATCTGCCGAAGCCGTTCGACGTCGATCATGCGCTGGGGCTGATCCGCCGCGCGCTGGCGGAGCACGCGCAACCCGCGCCACGCGGCGACGATGCTGCGCCGGCGCCGGAAATCCTCGGTCAGGCACCGGCGATGCAGGAAGTGTTTCGCGCGATCGGCCGGCTGTCGCAGTCGCACGTGACGGTGCTGATCACCGGAGAATCCGGAACCGGCAAGGAACTGGTGGCGCAGGCACTGCATCGCCACAGTCCGCGCGCGCAGCAGCCGTTCGTTGCAATCAATACCGCGGCGATTCCGAAGGACCTGCTGGAATCCGAGCTGTTCGGACACGAACGCGGCGCATTCACCGGTGCGCAGACGCAGCGCCGCGGCCGCTTCGAGCAGGCCGACGGCGGCACGCTGTTTCTCGACGAGATCGGCGACATGCCGGCCGATCTGCAGACGCGGCTGCTGCGGGTGCTGGCCGACGGCCAGTTCTACCGCGTCGGCGGACATCAGTCGGTGCATGTCAACGTGCGGGTGATCGCGGCGACCCATCAGGATCTCGAAGTGCGGGTGCGTGACGGCCTGTTCCGCGAGGATCTCTACCATCGCATCAACGTCATCCGGCTGCGGCTGCCGCCGCTGCGCGAACGCCGCGAGGACATTCCGCTGCTGGCGCGGCGCTTTCTCGCGGCAAGCGCGCGCGAACTGGGCGTCGAAGCGAAGCGCCTCAGCGATCCCGCGCTGCGCTATCTGATGACGCTGGACTTTCCCGGCAACGTGCGGCAACTCGAAAATCTGTGCCGCTGGCTGACGGTGATGGCGCCGAGCGTGAACATCGAGATCAAGGACCTGCCGCCGGAACTGCAGCGTGAGGCCGCGTCCGACGCCGGCCCCTCATGGCACGCCGAACTCGCACGCGAAGCGCAGCGGCTGCTGGCACGCGGCGAAGCCGGCATCATGGAACGCCTCGTGCGCGACTTCGAACGTTCGCTGATCGTCTGCGCCCTCACCCAGACCGGCGGCCGGCGCATCGATGCTGCGCATCTGCTGGGGCTGGGCCGCAATACACTGACGCGAAAAATTCAGGAACTCGGGCTGGACAACGCCGACAAAGACGGTACGGATGAGACTCAGAAGGAAAAACCATGACGAAAGCGATTTGGAACGGCGCCGTGCTGGCGGAAAGCGACGATTGCGTCGTCGTCGAAGGCAATCAGTACTTCCCGCCGGCGGCGGTGCGCACCGGGCATCTGCGCGCGAGCGACACGCACACGCAATGTCCGTGGAAAGGCACGGCCCATTATTACGACGTGGTCGTGAACGACACCGTCAACAAGGACGCCGCCTGGTATTATCCGCAGCCGCTGCCGGCGGCGCGCAACATCACTGGTTACGTTGCGTTCTGGAAGGGCGTGACGGTTGAGGTTTAGTGCCGCAAATCCGGCAACATGAATGGGACGGAATGCTGTTCATGTTCTTACGCCGCTCACCACCCCGTCCGCTGCGCGTCCACCCCTCCTCATCTGAGGAGGGGAAATTCGAGCGCTTATTCGACGCTCGGGTTTTTTATCCCCTCCTGTTTTTAAGGAGGGGAGGGAGCGAAGCGGAAGGGGTGGTAGCGGCGCCCGAAATGGGCACTTCACCATAATCAACCCGCGCCAAACTCCGCCACCACCGGCGCATGATCCGACGGCCGCTCCGCTTTTCTCGGCTCGATGTCGATCGAACAGCCGGTGCACTGGGCGGCCAGCGCGTCGCTCACCAGGATGTGATCGATGCGCAATCCGAGCTTGCGTCGGAACGCGTTCATCCGGTAATCCCACCATGTATACGACTGATCCGGCTGATCGAACAGCCGGAAGCTGTCCCTGAATCCAAGGTCGAGCAACGCGCGGAACGCCGCGCGCTCCGGTTCGCTGAACAGCACCTTGCCTTCCCATGCCTGCGGATCATGCACGTCGCGCTCTTCCGGCGCAATGTTGAAATCACCCAGCACCGCAAGTTTCGGATGCTCGCGAATTTCGGTCGCGAGCCAGCGCGTCAGTGCGGCCAGCCAGTCGAGCTTGTACACGTACTTCGGCGAATCCGTGGCCTGGCCGTTCGGCACGTAGAGACAGATCACGCGCACGTCGCCGAGCGTTGCCGCCAGCACCCGTTTCTGTTCGTCGGCAAAATCCGGAATCGCGACCACCGGATCGCTCGCTTCACTGCGGCTCAGGACGGCGACACCGTTATAGGTCTTCTGCCCGCTGAAAAGCGGAAAATAGCCGGCCTGCTCCAGCACCGCGCGCGGGAAATTGTTGTCCTGCAGCTTTGTTTCCTGCAGGCACAACGCGTCCGGCTGATGCACAATCAGCCAGTCCTGCACTTGCGGCAGGCGCACCTTCAGCGAGTTGACGTTCCAGGTCGCAATTTTCATCGGCAACGCGGTCGTCGAACGGGTGCCGGCGTTACTTGCCGACGAACACCGGCGTGCGCTTCTCCATGAACGCCTTGCGTCCTTCCTTGTGGTCGGCACTGGCGAAGCAGGTCTCGACCATTTTCTGCGCAGTCGCCATGTCGCGGTCGGCGGCATCCTTGATGCCCTGCTGCACCGCGAACTTGCTGGCAGCGACGGTGAGCGGCGCGTTTTCGGCGATCATCTGGCAGTAGGCGGCAGTTTCGCGCTCGAGTTCGGCGGCCGGATAGACGCGATTGACGTATCCCATGCGCAATGCCTCTTCCGCATAGAACTTGCGCGCCGAATAAAAAATGTCGGCGGTGTTCGCCGCGCCCATCACGTTCATGAAACGCTTGATGCCGGTCGCGCTGTAGCCGAGGCCGAGGCGCGCCGCCGGCATCCGGAATACGGTGTCGTCCGAGGCAAAGCGCAAATCGCACGCCGCCGCGAACCCAAGGCCGCCGCCGATGCAGATGCGGCGGATGCGCGCGATCACCGGCTTCGAGCATTGCATCGGCGCGACATAGGCCTTTTCGACCGCGGCGTTGTAAACGGCTTGCGCATCGGCGGTGCCGCGCAGCTTCTCGAACTGCGAAATGTCGGCACCCGAAATGAACGCCTTGTCGCCGTCACCCGCAACCACGATCACACGTATCGCCGGATCGGCATCGAGTTCTGCGAGCGTTTGCGGTACCGCGGTCCACATTTCATAGGTCACCGCATTCATGCGCGGCAGGTTGGAAAAAAGCACGGTCGCGATGGCTCCGTCGCGCTTGACGATGAGTTCAGCCATTGTTGGATGATCCTTTCATTGTTTGACGGTGTGAATGTAACGGCAAAAGCGCTTCTCCGCCAGCGCTGCGGCGTATTCGACATTCGCAAATCGGGCTGTTGATGCAGATCGGGAAACGCCGCAACCGCTTCAATGCTTCATGCCGGACCGATACTCATGCACGCCGCCGGGCGTCATGTCGTGCTTGCGCTGCTGCGCCACCATTTCCGGCGTAACCGGTGTCGTGCCTGCCGGGCTGTTGCCCCACGCGCCGCGCACGAAATTGACCACTGCCGCGATCTCGACATCGGACAGATGGCCGAACGGCGGCATGCTGCCGTCGTAATGGTCGCCATTGACCGTTATCGGCCCGCTCAGTCCGTGCAGCACCACCATCACCGGAAACAGCGTGTCCTGCGCCAGATCGGGATTACCGGCAAGCGGCGGAAAATAGCCCGGCTGCCCGCTACCTTTCGCACCATGGCAACTCGCACAATTCTGCGCGAACATGGTGGCGCCGTCCGCGGTGCCGGTCTGCTTCTGCGCAGGCGCCTTGGCGGCCGGCGGCGGGTTCGGGCCCATGTAGGTGGTCAGGTACGCCAGGATCTCTTTCGTTTCCTCGTCGGTGGCGGTCAATCCGTAATCCTTCATGCTGGCGATCACAGAGCGCCACTGGTTCGGCAGCAGTCCCTTCGAATCGGCGACGTATTGCAGATCGTGGCAGGTCTGGCATTTCGCATAAACGACATTGACGCCGGGGCCTTGCGGCAGCCGGATGTCGGCGACGGCCGCGCCCGTGCCGAACGAAATGGTGAAGCCGAACAGGGCCGCGGCGGCCAGCGTGCTGCGTATGATGGCCGACGGCCGCCGGCGCAATCCGATGATTGGCCGGCGGGTCAGCGTTCCACCGCTTCTGCCTCCGATTTTCAAGAGACCTGGAAATTCACCCGATCGACGCCGTGCCAGTCCCAGCCGCCGGGATTCCACGTCGTCAGGCCGTCGAGCGGCTGCGAGCGGCCCCATGCATCGATCGCACGCACCCATACCTCGTGCTGGCCCGGATCGAGCTTCACGCTTTTCGTCCAGTGGTGCCAGGCATACGGCCCGTCGGCATCGTCGATCTCGGTTTTCATCCAGGTATTGCCTTTGTCGAGCGATACCCTGACTTCGGTCAACGACACCACGCCGTCGTTCCATGCCACGCCCTTCAGCTCCACCTCGCCGGCCTTGACGGTCTGGCCGATCAACGGCGCGAACACCACGCTCATGATCGCGAAGCCGTAGGTCGGTGTCGTGTTCTCCTGCGTCATGTCCTGCGTCGTGAATTTGCCGGGCTCAACGATGCGCAACGGCATGCGATAGGTTTTCTGCATGAATGCGCTCGGAGTCGGATGAGCCATGAACATCAGGTCAGTCAGCCACTTGACGTTCATGTTGCC